>JBDTYJ010000134.1:0-13932 GCA_040005755.1 Pseudomonadota bacterium | reverse complement strand
CGACGCAGCGATCGCCGCCTGGGAGCTCAAACGCAAGTACCTGTCCTCGCGTCCCATCACACTCATTCGGTACATGGCAGAGCACGGGCAGCGCACGGATCCAGAAGGCCCCGCGTACGATCCACAGGGCCTGCCTTTGATCGACGGTTTGATCGAGGTCATCACGCCCGAGAGCGCCGCCCCGGGCGAGCGTCACGAAAAGCTCTCCCGCTACGTCGGCGAGATCGCAGTGCGCGGCTGGCGCGGTGAGCCAGGCGACCGCACGCAAGATGACGGCGGCGTGGGCTGGGAACTCGGCGTTGAATGGATCCCGTACCAGCGTCGCACCTTCGTGACACCGGCGTTTCCAGGCTACATTTCCGGGCACAGCACGTTTAGTCGCGCTGCGGCCGAGGTGCTCGCTCGCTTGACGGGTTCGGAATACTTCCCTGGGGGCTTGGGCAGCTACTCCTTCAAGCCGGGGTACCTGTTCTTCGAATACGGGCCGTCCGCGCCGCTCAGCTTGCAATGGGCCAGCTACTACGACGCCGCGGACCAGGCGGGGCAATCGCGCCTCTGGGGCGGCATCCACATTTCTTTCGATGATTTCGAGGGTCGACGTGCGGGCGCGTCGATCGGCAAGACTGCGCTCCTGAAAGCGCAGGGCTTTTTCGGTCCGATCAGCACACAATAGCTGGGCTTTGGTCGGTCGAGACAGCGCACGCACGGCTTGGCTTCCGCTCGCTCTCGGGCTCGGGCTGACGCCGTGCGTGGTGCCCGTGGTCGCGACTCTGTTCAGCGGCTCGCAGATCGCCGGGGGCCTCGCCAGCGCGATCGTGTTTGCAGGCGGCGGGCTGCTGCCGGTCGTGGGCCTAGCGATAGCCAGCGCTTGCGATGCTCCGTTAGCGTTTGCGCTCGGTCTGGCGGCAACCGGCGGCTTGGCGCTGCTCGCGGTCGCGCACCTGATGCCGGGCTACCTCGTTGCGTCGATGACCGTCGACCTCAGCTTGGTCGCGCTAGGCTGGGCGCTGGGCGGCGCGCTTGGGCGGCGCGTGCAACATGCGTCACACCTGCTGCCGGCATGCGTGGTGGCCGCGAGCGCCGATCTGGCATCCGTGTTGTCACCGGAGGGGCCAAGTCACGCCATCGCCCGGAGTGAGCGCGCGCTGTCGGTGCTGGCCACCTGGTTTCCAGTGCCTGGCGCGCACGCGGTCGCTCCGGCACTCGGCGTCGGCGATCTCGTGTTCATGGGGCTCGTGTTCGGGGTCGCGCAGCGCCACGCACTGCCGTACGCACGCACGGCGTTCCTGTGTCTGCTGGGTACGGCGCTGGCCGGCGCCATTGCCGCGGCATGCGGGTTCGCGGTGCCCGCGCTGCCCGCCATCGCGCTGTGCGTGCTCGTTGGTCTGCCCGCCGCGCGCCAGTTGCGACCGGCTGAGCGCCGGACCGCGCGTTGGTCGATGATCATCGCCTGCTCGATCGCGCTGGCGACGATCGCGCGAAACTTCTTGATGCGCTCCTAACTGCGCGCGTCACGCGCGCAGTGCCGACCGCCACGGCGCACCCTCGCCTGCGCAACGCCCTCCGCGGTGCTGGCGCGCTAAGATGCGCGACGCGCCGCGGCATTCGCGCAGGTGTCGCGCACTTCGCGACGCCTAGCGTTTGTGGTTGGGGGCGCTCTGAACCCCGCCACGCACCTCTCAGCCCGGCATTTTTCCCGGCACTGCCCGCTACGCGCGGCGGCGACCGACGCGAATCTGCGTGACGCTGAAGCGACCGAGCACGTTGCGCGCAGCCTGCGCTGCCGCGACCCGCGTTGGACCCTTGAAGAGAAGGCGTGGCACGCCGGCTTCACTGACCGCCCGGATGTGTACGTTGTCTAGCCCCTCACGCGCCGCGATGTCTGCCAAATCAGCGAACAGCGCTGGCGGTAAGCGACCCCGCGTCACCGTCAGCACGCCATTGCGAGCCGAGAGCGCGAACAGCTCGTTCGCGCGCCGCAGGCCGTAGAAGATGGCGAGCACCACCAGACACAGCAATCCGAACAGCATGCCCAATTCAACCTAGGCGCGAAGCGAGCGCCGCGACCAGCCGCTCGAGCAGCGGCAGCTCGGCGGCGTGCAGCTTCGCGCGGGCCTCGGTTATGTGAAAGAAGCACGCCCGGTCCACCTCCGGGAAATCACACATTTTCCCGGACTTTGGCGGCCATTCCAAGGCAAACGTCGAGCTCTTCACGGCGCCTGGATCCAAATCCCCCTCGAGCGCCCAGGCGGAAATCAGCTTGCCGCTCTTGTTTTTGACCGTGCCAAGCTCCAACCGTGCGCCGTCTGGCGGGCGGCTCCCCAGCTCTTCGAAGAACTCTCGCTGGGCGGCCGCCAGCGGCTCTTCACCTGGCTCCAGCTCCCCTTTCGGAATGAACCAGGCGCCGAGATCCTTCTTGATCCAGAATGGGCCACCCGGGTGCACGAGCAACACCTCCGTCTGCTCGGCTTGGCGACGGAATAGCAGGATGCCGGCGCTATGTTTGGAAGCCATGCGCAACGCAGCGTATCACCGGGCCGGCCTTTCACGACCCCGCCTCGTGTTCAGCTGTGACGCTTCGGCTGCGACCGCTCAGGAACCGAGTCACAATGCCTCGCTGTAGGTGGTAGCAAAATGCAACTTTTCTCGGCAATTTGGCGCGGCTTGCAACTTGCAAACCGCGAATGCGCCAGCAATGCGCGTTAACGACTCCGTGAAGCCTTCGCCCGAGACCGCCAAAACGGAGCCGGAAAGCAGCCGCGTGGAAAGCCTGGTGAGCTCCTTCCTGCGCGGCCCGGACGAAGGCCGGCGTTTGCCCGCCGTGGGGGATGTGGTGGGCAACGTGTATCGAATCATGGGTGAGCTGGGCCGCGGCGCGATGGGCGTCGTGCTGCTCGGCTTCGATTTACAGTTGCACCGCAAGGTCGCGATCAAGTTCGTCAGTTCGACCGACTTTGCGGAGGACATGCACGGGCGCTTCTTGCAGGAAGCACGCGCCATGGCGCTCGTGAATCATCCGAACGTGCTCGCCATTCACGCTTTCGGCGAACACGGTTCCATCCCGTACTTCGTCATGGAGATGGTCGAGGGGCGCACGCTGGATGCATGGCTCAACTCCAGCGACGAACCGCCGGACGTTGACGCTGCGCTCGGGATCCTACAAGACGTGTGCGAGGGCGTTTCGGCAATTCACGACGCTGGCACGGTGCACTGCGACCTCAAGCCGAGCAACGTGCTCTTGGACAATCGCATGCGCGTGCGCGTGGCTGATTTGGGTCTGGCCGCGCCGTACATCAACGGCGGGGTCACGAAGGTGATCGCGGGCACCCCTGAATACATGGCCCCGGAGCTCGCGTTCGACGACGATCAACCCGCAAGCCCGGTTACGGACGTGTACGCGCTGGGCTGCATGGCTTACGAGCTTTTGACGGGCAAGCTGCCTTTCAGCGCGGAAAACAGCATGGCGCTCATGCTCAAACACGCCACCGAGCAGCCCGTTCCACCCAGCCAGCGGCGCCCGGGGCTGTCCCAAGCCTTCGATGACGTGATCCTGAAAGCACTGCACAAGAACCCGAAAGAGCGCACGCCGTCAGCCGGCCTGTTCCGTCGAAGTTTGAAGGAAGCGCGCGCTGCGAGCGTCGAGCCAGTGCGCATCCTGGTAGCCGAGGACGATCCGGATTTTCGCGATCTCCTCGCGCTCAAATTAGGGATGGAGTTTCCTGACGCTGACATCGTATGCGTGGATAACGGGCGCGCGCTGGTGGATGCTTTCGATCAGAAGCCCGCGTCGGTCGTGATGATTGATTTGCAGATGCCAGTGCTCGACGGCGTGGCGGTGACCGCGTTGCTGCGCGCGCGTCGCGAGGCGGAAAGCGTGCCCATCGTCGTCATGACCGCGTCCGGTGGGCCCCAGGAGTGGAAGCTTTTGTCCTCGCTCGGCGCGGATCGCTTCTTGGTGAAGCCCGTGAATTTGCAGGATGTGGTGACCACCCTGCGCAGTGCCCTGCGCGAGCGCACGAGCAACCTGCCCAGCGCGCCGGACGACCCGCCCTGACTCAGCGCAGAGCTGACTCAGCGCAGCGCTGACAACGCGAGCGACACGCTGGCCAGCGTTACAGGCAGCGCCGGCTTGAGCTCCGGAGCAAAGATGGCCACGCGCAACTCTTCGAACGCCCAACGCAGCGCGCGCGCCGCCGACCGATCGCTCGGCTGCTTGGCCAGAAACGCCGCCCACAGCGGCGCGAACGGCGCCAGTTTGTCGGCGTCTTTGCGCGGATCACTGACGGCGCGAGTCAGCCGCGCTTGGGCCGCGCGCAGGTAGCGCGGGAATTGTTCGAGCCGAGCGACCTCGATGTATGAGATCAGATCAGCCGGGAAAAGCTGGCCGATCTGCGCGCGAATTTCGGCACTCGCTGCGGTGCCGCTCGGGTGCTTGGCGGCCGCGTTCAGCGCCTGCAGCGTGTTTGAAAGCTCGCTCGCCGCAGCCAGAGCCGCGCGCTCGAGGCGTTTGAACGCCACGGCGATGCGCGGCACCCCAGCGGCCAACTGGGCGTCGAAGGCGGCCTTATCGCGCGGCAACGCTGCGCCCGGTGCGCAGCCAAACGCCTCTTCGACGACGCGGTTCAGGAACAGCTCACGAAAAGCCTCGCTCTCCGCGCGCGAGACCATGAACCCGTTGCGGCTGACGAACGGCGCTGGGCACTGCTTACCGAAGACCGAAAGCGAGCTCTTCGCAGCAAGCGCAAGCAAGCGGCGAACGCCCAAGCGCGTGGCCTCTTCTGCGGCCGCAGCAGTCTCGAGCAAGCTCAGATCCACGAATTTTTGGCGATCAAGCAGCGCCGGGTACGAGCGCAGCTCGGTGCCGCTCACCCTCCGCACCACGAACGCCGGCAGCTCGTCAAAGTCCCACGTGGTAAGGCCGCTACGCTGCCATTGTGCGGGCGGCGCCGCGCGGCGCAGCACGTCCCGCGCTTGCCCCCCGTGCTGTTCGATTAATTGCGCAATATCTCGACTCTGCGCCACCGTGCGCCCGCCCTCACCCACCACCCGGCAAGTCAGCCGCAGGAAGGGCGGCAGCGCATCACAGCGAAACGCGGCCTCGGGCAGCTCGATGCCGCACTCCTCGCTAGCCACGCGCGACAGCGCGCTTAGCATTGGCCCTTGAAAAGGCGTGAGGCGCGCCGCAACGCGCGCGGAAAGCTCGGGAAGCGAGCCCAGTTCGCGGCGAAGCGCGCGCGGCAGTTCGCTCAGCAGCGCCGTGATCTTCTGCTCGTGCCAGCCTGGAATCGTCCAATCAAGCTCACCGGGATCGAGCTGCACCAACAGCGGCAAGGGCATGATGACCGTGACACCGTCATCTTCTGCAGAGGGATCGAAGCGATAGCTGAGCGGGAGCTCAACGCCGTGCAAGCGCAACGTGTCGGGGTAGTGTTCGGGCAGCAACTGCTGCTCTTGGCCGAGCACGTCTTCCAAGCTCAAGTGCAAGACGTTCGGCTCAACGGCTTCGGCGGTTTCGCGCCAACCCTCGAAGGTCTTGCCGTTGACCACGTGCTCCGGCACCCGGCGATCGAAGAATGAAAGCAGCGCTTCCTCATCGGCGAGCAGGTCGCTTTGCCGGGCTTTGTCGCGTTGGCGCGCCACCTCGGCCAAGAGCGCGCGGTTGTGATCTTGGAACGCGCCGCGCGTGCGGTACTCGCCGCGCACCAGCGCGTGCTCCAAAAACATGAGCCGCGCGCGCCCTGGGGCAATGCTGGCATAATCCACGCTGCGGCCGCGAAACACGGGCAAGCCGAAGAGCGTGGCATGTTCTTTGATGCTGCTGCGCGCGGATTTTTCGGACCAGTGCGGGTCCGAATAACTGCGCTTCAGCAAGTGCTGACCCACTTCATCGAGCCACTCAGGATCGAGCTTGGCGGCACTGCGCGCAAACAATTGGCTGGTCTGCACCAGCTCGAAGGCCATGACCCAGGCGGGCGGCTTCTTCGCCAATGCCGAAGACGGATGCAGCGCAAAGCGCGTTTGCTTGGCGCCGAGGTAAACGCGTTGCTCCGGGTTCCACTGCCCGATTTTGGAGAGCAGCCCGCTCAGCAAGGCGCGATGCAGCCGCCCCTCCAGATCCCCCTTTGCGGCGCGCCCGGCACGCGGCTCGTTGATGCGCAGCTCGCGTGCCACGTCCTCCAGTTGGCGATGCACCTCGGCCCACTCGCGGATGCGCAGGAAGGAAAGGAAATTGTCCTTGCACACGCGGCGCAGCTCACTCATCCCCTTCTGCTGCGCCTCGCGCACGAAGGCCCACAGCTTCAATAAACCGAGGAAATCCGAGCTTTCGACGCGAAAACGCGCGTGAAGCTGATCGGCTTTTTGCTCGGCTGCGCGCGGGCGTTCGCGCGGGTCTTGAATGTTGAGCGCCGAGGCCAAGACCAATACCTCAGCCACGCAGTCCTGGTCCACTCCCGCCAAGATCATCCGCCCCACGCGCGGATCGACCGGGAAGCGCGCCAAGCGCGCGCCGAGCGGGGTGAGCTTGCGCTCGTCGTCGAGCGCGCCCAGCTCTTGCAGCACGCGGTAGCCTTCGGCAATCGCGCGCGGCTGCGGCGGATCCAAGAATGGGAACTCTTCCACATCCCCCAACGCCAGCGACTTCATGCGCAGGATGACCCCGGACAAGCCCGTGCGCTTCAGCTCCGGGTCGGTGAACGCGGGGCGCGCCGCGAAGCTCGGCTCATCGTACAAACGCACGCAGATGCCGTCTCGCACGCGCCCACAACGACCTTTACGTTGGTCCGCGCTCGCTTGCGACACCGCCTCGATTTGCAAGCTGGTCGTGCCGGTGCGGGGCTCGTAGCGAGAAAGCCGCGCCACGCCCGTGTCGATCACGTACACGATGCCCGGGATCGTCAATGACGTCTCGGCCACGTTCGTCGCCAGGATCACCCGCCGCTCGGGGATGCTATTCCAGACCTTGCGTTGATCGGCCGCAGACAGCCGCGAGTACAACGGCTGCACCACGGTATGGCGGAATTTGCGGCCGATCAGCTCCCGCTCGGTCTCGCGAATTTCCCGCTCGCCCGGCAAGAACACCAAGATGTCACCGCGCGGATCGAGCGAGGTCACGGTGCCGACCGCGTCGGCCACAGCCTCGGGTAAATCAAGCTCCGGGGCGGGCGGCTCGTACAACACTTCAACCGGGAAGGTGCGGCCTTCCACTTGAAGCACGGGCGCGCCGTTAAAAAACTCGGAGAAGCGCTCGGTTTCGATCGTGGCCGAGCTGATCAACACTTTCAAATCTGGCCGTTGCGGCAAGATGCGCTTCAACCAGCCGAGCAGGAAGTCAATCGTCAAGCTCCGCTCGTGCGCCTCGTCGATGATCAGCGTGTCATACTTGGAAAGTAAGCGATCGCCTTGGATCTCGGCGAGCAAGATGCCGTCCGTCATGAACTTCACGTACGTACGCGCGCTCGTGCGTTCTTCGAAACGGATCTGATAGCCCACCTCTTGCCCGAGCTCACATTGCAGCTCGGTTGCGACGCGCGTCGCCACGCTAGTTGCGGCAATGCGCCGCGGCTGCGTCACGCCGATCAAGCCCTCCGTGCCCCGCCCCATATCGAGCAAGATCTTGGGCAGCTGCGTGGTCTTGCCGGAGCCGGTCGCACCCGCAACAATCACGACCTGATGGCGCTCCACGGCTGCTGCAATGTCAGCCACGCGCGCGGAAATCGGCAATTGCGCCGGAAAGGTGATGCGAGCTCGCCCCGACGTCGCCGCGGGCGGCGCTTGTTCGAGGGGCGATTGGGACATGGCGGACGTGGCTTAGCATCGTCCGCCCGAAGCGGGCGACCACCGAGTTACGGCTGCACGCGAATCCTTCGGCCTGGGGTTCGGCGTAATCCGCTCGAAGCGCGGGCGAGACGACGGTAGCTTCCCGCGCACGTGAGCTCAGTGTCCTCGAATCAGCCCCGAATTCGGCACGTGCCAGCGCTGGATGGTTTGCGCGGTCTAGCCCTACTCGGCGTGCTGCTGTTCCACGCCAATGGCGCGCTTCCGGGCGGGTACCTGGGCGTGGATCTATTCTTCGTTTTGTCGGGCTACCTCATCACGTCCTTGTTGCTGGCCGAGAAGCGGGACACAGGGCGCATCGCGCTGGGGGCGTTTTGGGTGCGGCGCGCGCGGCGGCTGTTCCCGGCGCTGCTTTCGCTCATGCCTGCGGTCGCGATTTATGGGCGCTACTTCGCGCGGCCCGATGAGCTGCGGCCGCTGCGAATGCAGGCGCTGGCCACGCTGGCCTATGTCGCCAATTGGCAGTCGATTTTGGCGCACAAGAGCTACTGGCAACTCTTTGCGGCGCCGTCGCCGCTCGAGCACACCTGGAGCTTGTCCATTGAAGAGCAATTCTACGTGCTCTGGCCGCTGCTCGTGGCGCTGGTGCTACGACGCTATGGCAAGCGCGCGCTGCTCGGCGTTTCGCTTTCGCTGAGCGCGCTTTCAATGACCGCCATGTGGTTCTTATTCGACGCCGCCAACACCAGCCGCGTTTACCTGGGCACGGATACGCGCATGGCCGGTATCTTGCTTGGCGCGGCCTTGGCCAGCTTAGTCACCCCCAATCACGATTTTGGCGTTCGCGCAGCGCGCACCTTGGACGGTCTTGGCGCCCTCGCGCTGTGTGGCTTGAGCGTCGCCTGGTGGCGCCTCGGCGGCAGCAATCCGTGGCTCTATCACGGCGGCTTTTGGCTCACCGAGCTCGGCGCGCTGCTGCTGATTGCCTGCGCAATCGCTGGCAAAAAGAGCCTGCTAGCGCGCGCGCTCGCCTGGCGCCCCTTCACCTTACTCGGCACGATCAGTTACGGCGTGTACCTCTGGCATTGGCCGATCAATGTGGTGCTGTCGCCGGAGCGCGTGCACGTTCGTGGCCTGGCGCTGCATGTGCTGCACTTCGCGTGCACGTTCGCGGTCGCCGGGCTGTCTTATTGGCTCTTGGAGCGACCCATTCGCCGCCATGGCGTGCCTTTCAATCGGCCGTTCTTCGTGGTGCCCGCAACGCTCGCGCTGGCCGTGTTTTTGGTGGTGCGCGCCACCTATGCGCGTGAGGTAGTGGTGCCGCACCTCCCTCCGCCGCCCGCGCCCGAGGCAGTGCGCTTTCGCATCATGCTGTTCGGCGATTCCACCGCCAACTCATTGGGTTGGGCGCTGCGTGGTCTAAACGAAAAAGGGCTGGATGTGCAGAACATGGGCAAAGACGGCTGCACGCTGCTCGGCAATTCCTGTGAGGGCCCGCAGTGGGTGGAGCGAGTGCGCGAACAGCACCCCAACGTGAGCTTGGTGTACTTGGGCGGCGCATTCTTGCACGGCTTTCATTGGCGCGGGCAGTGGCAAACCGCGTGTCGCCCAGAGTGGGACCGGCGCTTCGAAGGCGAGCTGACCGAACGGCTACGCGCCCTGCAGGGCGAAGCCAACGTGGTCTTCACCTCCACCATTCCGTACGCGCTCGTGCATTGGGATAGCGCCGAATTCAACGCGCAAATCGACTGCGTCAACCGCTCCATTCGCAAGTCCGCTGCCGCAGTGCCCGGCGTACAAATGATCGATCTCGGCGCGCGGCTGTGCCCGAAGAGCGTGTGTGAGCAAGAAGTCGGCGCGAAGGAGCCGGTTCGCCCGGACGGCATGCACTTCTCCATCGACGGCGCCCATCAAATGGCGCGCTGGGCGTACCAAGAAATTCGGCACTAAATCACGGCGGCGGACCGCCGCAACCGTTGCCGCACGCCCAATGCTGCAAACCAGCATCGAAATCGCAGTGTACTTCCTGCGCACAGTCGCCATCGTTCAGGCATTCATCTTGTGCGGAGTGGCACACGTAAAAGGCGGAGCACCACTCGTGGGCTTGGCTCGGCGAGCAGTAGCCGTCAGCCCCGCAATCGGCGTCAGTGACGCAGCCGTTGACCTTGGTGCAATAGTTCGCCTCGTTGCCGTCGGCCGGGTCACGACATTGGCAAACGGAGCCTTGGCCGCAATCAGAATCAGTGAAGCATTCGTCGTAGTTGCAGGCGGAGGTGCCTCCGAATCCTGGCATGCAACGGCCGTTCTTGCCCGCTGTGCACTCAGAATCCTGGCCGCACCCGAAGTTAGCGCAGGGCGGGCCGCCGTCCGCCGCGGCGCAGACGACTGCGTGGTTGCCGGGGCCACGCTGCTGCGAGCAAACAGCAGCCAGCGCGCGGTGCTCGATCGGCGCTCTGCCGAAGGTGTGATGAGCGCAGCCGCAAGCGCCACCTCCCAGCATCGTTGCCGGACAATTGATCTGCCACGCGCCAGCCAAGCAGAGCGCGGTCTCTGGGCATGAATGCGTACCGTAGCCCATGCACTGTTGGCCAGAGGGCGAGCAAGCTGCGCCCTCGATCGGCTCGCTAGTGGGACACGCAGCGGCAGCGCCTCCGGAACTAGAGTCGGCGCCTCCCGAATTGGAGCTCGCGCCTCCCAAATTCGAACTCGCGCCGCTCGAGCTCATGCCGGAGTGGCCGTCGCTACCGTCAGAGCGAGCCTTGCCGCCACACCCGCACAGCACGAGTGCCGCCCAAACCCCAAGTACTCGCGATTGCCGCATTGCGCTGCCTCAGCTCCCAGCGTCAGCGTAGCGCAATTCCCAAGGGCTGCCCCCCGAAAGAGACGACACCTTCGGCGACCGCGTGCTCGCTCCGCTGCGCGCGCGGGCCCCCGTCAAGCGCGGGCTTCGCCCGCGCGGGGGGCCAACACGTTGTGCGCTTCGCCCGGAGCGGCGCGGGTCAACGCAGCATGAAGAAGATGAGCACGCCCGTCACGGAGACGTACAACCAGATCGGGAGAAAAATGCGATTCAGGCGGCGGTGGCGGGCGAAAGAGCGAGTGAACGCGAAGTAGAACGAGCAGAGCGAAAGCGGCACCACGCTGACCGAAAGCAGCACGTGGCTGATGAGCAAGCTGAAGTAAACCGGGCGAATAGCGCCGGTACCGGTGAACTTCGTGTCGCCGTGCACGTAGTGGTAGCTCAGGTACCCGACCAAGAAGAGCGAAGAGCAGGCGAAGGCCGTCACCATGAGCAACCGGTGCGCGGCGATCTTGCGTTGACGAATGGCGACATAACCGGCGACCAGGCACGCCGCGGAGAGCGCGTTGAAGCAGGCGTTGACCGCCGGCATGAAGCCGAGCTCAGAACCGCCAGCGCTGTGCCCACGCAGCAGAATGAACCCAATGAACGCGATGGCGACCGTTGAAAGCAGCGCGTTGAAGGCAAAGAAGGTGCGATCGGAGCGCGGCGTGACCAAGGCGTCGGAGTTCATCGCGCCATGCCTAGCATCGCCGCGCTCCGGCGGCAGTGGCTGCTTCCGCGCTCCGAGCGGCCAAGCCACGTGCGAGCCACGCAGCGCCGGTTTTGAGCGCTAGAAAAGAAACCCAAACCGGATGAGATCGACCGTCGGTAGCGGGGTTTGCCCGATCGCTTTGGCGACGTTTTCGGCGTCCTGCCGGGCGGAAGCCACGTAGGGCTCCGCGACCGTGGGCACGGTGGCCTGAAGCGTGCTGGCAGATTGACTGGACAGCGGGACCTGCAAGCCCGCGTCGATTCCGAGAGTGATACCAGAGCTCCACGTCCACATGAAGCCGACCTGCGGGTCCAAAAATGTGGTGTCCACTGACAGGCCGACAGGCACGTTGTAGCCATAGGCGGACACCGCCGCGGCGGCGGTCAAATGCTGACGGCCCGCGCGCAAGCCGACGAAGAAGGGACCGCGGAACGGGAACACGCGCGCGCTTCCGGCAACTGCCCAGCATCCAACCTGCACGTTGGACACGGTGAGGTCCGGCAGCGTGCTGTATTCCACGCCCACGGCGACGGCACGCTCGAGCTTCACGAGGCCCTCCACGGAGAGCGGGCGCGGGAAGCTGACGCCCAGCAACGCGCCCACCTTCACGTGCTCGTCCGCGCGCGCGCCCGCCGGCGAATTTCTTTCGGCGCTGGGGCGATCCCGCGCGGGCGCTTGTGAGGGCGGCAATGGCCACAAAGCCGGTTCCACGCTGCTGCTCTGCGCGCGGGAGCGCTCGCAGTATAGAACGCCGACACACAGACACACGCACGCGAGCAGGGCGCGCTGCGTGCAGTAATGCCGCACGTTCGCTGGACTCATCATGGGGAATTGCCTCCGCCATGAATGGGATGCAGGAGGCGTGCGCAGGCTTCAGAGTGGAGCGAAATTAGAACTATTTAGGCAGCGACACGCGATTTTCGTGCTCAGGGTCGAGCGGCCAGGCTGATCGGGTAATGAATTGTGGTGCCACTCTGCAACAGCGACACAAATAACGTGTCTTCCGCCGCGCCTGCGCTGGCCGCTACGTGGGACACGGTAACGGTTGCCACACGACCGGGGGGATATGCCCCAGCGGCATCAATGAGCGGACTGAAGTCCGGCAAGCCGCGGCGCAGCGCGATCGTCCCAACGCTCAGGTCCCGAGCTGCACTCGTTTTTGATTTGAAGCGGCAAGGAATCGGCCGTGGAGAAATCGATCGCAGTCGTGAATGTGGAGCTTCCTCCGCTGCGCGAGCGGCTGGAAGATCTCCCGGCGCTGAGCGCGAAAATCTTGGCGGGACTCGCGCGCAGCGCGCAGCGCAAGCCGCCTGAGTTTTCGCAAGAGGCGCTGCGAAATTTGTCGGCGCATCCGTTCCCCGGAAACGTGCGCGAATTACAGAATGTGCTGACGCGCGCCTTCGTGCTGGCCGCGGGCCCTCAAATCCAAGCTGAAGACGTAGATGTGGGCGCCGCGCGCGCCCGTGGGCCACGGGCCGGCTCGCGCCGTGACTTCGAGACGCAGGAGCGTGAACGGATCTTGGATGCGCTGCGCGGCGCACGCTGGAACGTGAGTATCGTCGCTCGATCGCTTGGGATTCCGCGTAATACCTTGTATCGAAAACTCGCGCGCTACGGCCTCAAGAAGGGAGAGGCTTGACCGGTGCAGAGCGTGAAAGCTAGCTTGCACGGTGGAGGATAATTGGTGATGACTAAAGCTTCTGGGATTATCGCGTGCGTGTTGCTTGGCTTGACCTCTCTTGCGCTACCGGCCTGTAGCGGCAAGAGCGATGGCGGAACGCCGAGTAAAGAGGACCAGTGCAAAGCGTACCTCAAGGTCGATTGTGACAAGGCGTATGAGTGTCTCACCGCCGCCCAGCGTGCGCAGCTCGGTGGTCAGCTCGGGACGAGCAAAGAAGATTGTCCTGCGGCCTTAGAAGCTGCCAACCCCTGCAGCCAGGACCCGTGCAAGCCCGGACAGACCTACAACAGCGCCAAAGCAACCGAGTGCACGGACGCACTCTCCGCTGCCGCGTGTGCCGACCTCTCGGGCGGTGCTGACGGGCCAGCGGCATGCAAGGAGGTTTGCACAGGTGACGCGACTCCCAACGATTCCGGTGGCGGTGACTCCATCGCAGAATGCAAGAAGCTGAACAGCTTGCAATGCCACAAGATTTTCGCCTGCGCCACCGCGGAGCAGCTGGCAGCGGCGGTCGACTCCGTCGGCAAAGATGAGACCGAATGTGCGACTATCTTCGAGGCCGATACGCCGTGCACCGCTGACGCATTGTGCGGGGCCGGAACGTTTGACGCGACGCAGGTGGACTCATGCAACGCAGCGCTCACGGCGCAGACGTGCGACGACTTTACCGCGGCGACGGGTTTGCCTCCAGAGTGCGACGCCCTCTGCCCGAACTGAGCCCTAGTTCGAAAACCTAGCCGCCTAGCTGGCGCGCTTGCCTACCGGCGAGCGCGCCAGTTCGCGTTTGTTGGGTCGAAAACGTTACCCGTCCGCGGTGTAAAGCCCCTTGCCTATCAAACCGAGACACAACCGAGACACAAACTGGCAATTGTCACAAATATGGAGCTGCGACGCGTGGGCAACCGTGGTGAAACGCTCGCC
>JBDTYJ010000133.1:0-14083 GCA_040005755.1 Pseudomonadota bacterium | reverse complement strand
CTACGAATCCGCGGGCCAAGGCTCGTACGTTTTTCAATGAGCGACGACAGCAGCGGCGTCAAAACACTCTCGCCCCAATCCCGCTCACCCCTGCGGCAGATCCGCCGGATACGTGAGCCCGATCCCCTGCCGCCACCGATCGAGTGCCTGCGCGTTGCCCAGTGAATCCGCCAGTGTCATCTCGCGCGCTTCGCGCTGTGCAATCTGGGCGGCTACGGTGTCGACCTCGTAGGCATACGGGCTTTGGTGGGCGCTGACGCGCAGCGTTTCTGGCTCGCGGTTGCGGCGTTCGATCAGGATTTCGCTGAAGCCGCCGTCGGGCGCGGGCAGCCAGGGTTGGCGCAGGAGCACGCGCGCTTCGGTGCCGAAGATGCGGACTACGTTGTCTTGCTCGAGTTGTACGGAGGTCGCGAGGGTGGCCAGGATTTCGCCGGGGAATTTGCAGATCGCGACCGCGTATTCGTCCACGCGGGTGCTCGGGCCTAGGTGGCCAAGCGCGTGCACTTCGAGCGGTTCGCAAAAGGGTTGGCCGTTGGCTGCGCCAGCAACCAGGCGCGCGAGCGACACCGGGTAACAGCCAACATCCAGGATGCCACCGCCGCCGAGCTCGTTATTGAGCAGGCGACCGGTTGCCGAAAAAGCGCCGCTGAAGCCAAAGCAGGCGTGAACCGCCTTCACTTGCCCGAGCACTCCGCGCTGAATCAATGACACGAGTTCGCGCGTTTGCGGGTGGCAGCGGTACATGAACGCTTCCATCAGGAACACGTCGTTTTCGCGCGCGGCTTGCACGACGGCGCGAACTTCACGCTCGTTCATCGCGAGCGGCTTCTCGCACAGGATGTGCTTCTTGGCGCGAGCGGCGGCGATCGCCCATTGTGCATGGGAGGGGTGTGGCGTGGCGATGTACACGACCTCCACCTCTGGGTCGGCGAGCAACTGCTCGTAGCTCGCGTAGGCGCGTGCCACGGCGTGCTCGGCCGCAAAGCGCGCCGCGGCATCAGCGCTGCGGCTGGCGACCGCAACGAGCTCGCTGGTTTTGGACGTGGCGAGCGCCCGCGCGAGCGTGCCCGCGATGCTGCCGGTGCTGATGATTCCCCAACGTAACTTGCGAGTCATGGCCTGAGCGTGCCCCGATCTACTTGGCTTTGCGTGCCTGCGCCAGCCTGCGCTCGGCCTCGGCGACCACGCGCGAATACGGGTCGAAGCGCTCGTCGCTTTGAGATTCACGCGAAGAATGCGGCGCCTGCGAGCCCTGATTCGTGCGCGCGCTGCCGCCTTGCAGCAACGCCGAAACCAGACTCGATGCGCGCACACCGCGATCCACACGCGCGCCGGTACGGGTCGATAGCTCGTCGACCAGCTGGTCCAAATCCGACGCGGGGCTCTCGCTCGTGGCGCCTAGGGCCGAAAAGTCGAAACTGCGTGCATCAATGCGCGCGGCCCAGAGCACAGTCGCGAAATGCAGATCTGCCGCTGCGTAAGCCTCAAAATTGCTAGGAGAGAGCGATTCGCGAAATACTTGCACGTCCGCCGCGCTGGGAACCACGGCTCGGAACGTAGAGCTGCTGGGCGTGACCGAGCGCGCCGGCACGTGACCCAAATGCACTTCACCGCGCACGATGCAAGTCAGCGCGCGGAACGGAATCGTCATTTCACGCTCGCGCAAATGCAACACGATTTGGTCGGTGTGGATTTCAAGCGAACGAATGGTGACCATGCGGCGATTCGGATCGAACGCGACGTCACGCGGCACGACGAACACGGGTAGCCCCTGAGCGACCAGCGCGACCGCCAGCTCATTGGCTTGGGTCTCGTCCGCCAACGCACGTACCACGCTCCAGACGCCGGGCTTGATGCGCGTCTTCAAGTCGTACGCGACCAGGCCCGTGACTCGAGCGAGCCTGGCATAGGCATCCGCTGAGCCATCGAAGCTGGGAGCCACCATCACGAGCATTATTGACCTCGAACCACGTGTGCAGTCGTATCGCTTAAAAATGCCCGCTCTCCCCGCTGGCTGCCAGCAAAGAAACTGCTTCGATAAGCAGTTCGGCAAGCTGCCGTCACTCGTGGCGCCGAATTTCTGGAAAGATGGCGTAAATCGCCACCCTGACGGGCCAACGCCGTAGCCTGGAGAAAATCCGTGAACCGAACCCCAGCCACTGCCAGCACCCGAGACCTCCAGGCGCTGCAACAGCGCGCAACGTCATTTCTGGCGCTCTTCGAGCCGCCGGCGCCGGATGCGCCGGATGCGCAGTCGGACGCCCAGCTACGCGCGCTCGGGGCGGGCGCGCTCGAGCTGGCGTCGGCACTCGCGGGCGACACGCACGCGTTCGCGCTACTCGATCAACGGTTAGCCGGCGCTGGCCTCGCTGAGCGCTTGCTCGAGCTGCCGCGGCAACTCGCGGACGCAAATCAAGTCGATCACGCGCTCGAGCTGGCGCGCGCGCTCGCCTTCATTGCACCGGACTTATTGCGCGGTGACGAAGCGCTGTTCTTGGCCAATGCCGGGCGCCGTGAGCAAGCGCTGGCACTCGTGGCCTCGAACCTGGCGCAGGCCAAAGATATTCCGACCGCGGAAGCGAAAGCCGGTGACGTGTATCGCGCGCTGGGTGAACCCGACGCGGCCGAGGCGTATTACCGACGCGCCCTCGCCGAATCGCGCTCCGCGCTCGAGCGCTCCCAAGCCGTGCTGCGCATCGTGAGTTTGCTTTCCGACACCGGGCGCGAACGAGACGCAGCCCAATTCTTGGGCCAAGAACGCGAACGGCAGGCCGAACGACCTGCCCCAAGCTCGGCGAGCATCGCCAGAGTCGGGCGAAATGAGCCGTGTCCGTGTGGCAGTGGCAAGAAGTACAAGAAGTGCCACGGCACTTAATCGCGCGCTCGCTCGGCAACTGTCAGCTCACGTTGGCCCGCTAAAATCGCCTAACCCGCGGCTCGGGGCGTGGTAAGTGTGCCGGCGATGCGTACGCTCGTTCCCCAGTTTTGTCCGCTCTTGGGCCTCGCGGGTCTCGCCAGCGCCCTCGCCTTCGCTGCACCCGGCTTCGCCGCCACCAGGACCGGTGACGCCAAGCTACACAGCGTGAAGAAACCCAAGCTCAAGGCCAAGACCAAGACCAAGACCACGGCCAAGCTAAACCACACGCCGCGCGCCAGCACTTCCACCAAGAACGCAGCGAGCAACAAGGCGCACGCGGCTGTGGGAGCGCACGCCGCCGTTGCCAAGCCTCTAGCGCAGCCCGCAGGTCCGGATCCGGCGGTCGCCTCTCTGGAGCGTTTTGGCCTTTCCATCCAGCGCGTCACCTTGGACAACGGCTTGAAGGTCGTGCTGAACCCGGACCACGCGGCGCCAACGGTGGCCGTGTCGGTGACTTACGGCGTGGGCTCGAGCAGCGAGGTCGAAGGGAAGACCGGCTTCGCGCACTTGTTCGAGCACATGATGTTCCAAGGCAGCAAGCATGCCAAAAAGGGCCAACACTTCACGCTGATCTCGGATCGCGGTGGCAGCCTCAACGGCACCACCAACACCGATCGCACCAATTACTTCGAGGTCCTGCCCGCGAACGAGCTCGAGCTTGCGTTGTGGCTCGAATCCGATCGCATGCGTTGGCTCGCCGTCACGCCGGAAAACTTCGAGAACCAGCGCGCGGTGGTGGAAGAGGAGTACCGCATGCGCATCGCCAACGTGGCCTACGTGCCAGGGGAAATTCGGCTCGGGGAGATCGTGTTCAAAGGCTACACGCCCTACGCGCATCCCACGATCGGTTCCATGGCAGATCTGGACGCCGCCAAGTTCGAGTGGGTGAAGGACTTTCACGATCAGCACTACGCGCCGGACAACGCCGTGCTCACGATCGCGGGTGATTTCGAGGCTGATCAAGCCATGGCCTTGGTGCAGAAGTACTTCGCACCGGCAGAACGCAAGAACCCGCCCGCGCTGGTCTTCGCGCCCGCTCCTGAAACTCCGAATACCGGGCGCGCCACGGTTGAAGACACGAACGCGCGCACGCCAGGCTTCATGTTCGGCTGGATGATCCCAGCCTCACACACGCCCGAGCACTACGCGCTCGAGCTCGCAGGGGAAATCTTGAGTGATGGCGAAAGCTCTCGCCTGTACAAGTCCCTGGTGCACGATCGCGCGGTCGCCGACAGCGTGTCCGCCGGTACAGACGACCACCGCGGGCCGGATCAGTTCACGGTCATGAGCGTACTTACGGACAAGGGCAAGCTCACGGAAGTCGAGGCCGCGGTCGACGCGGAGCTTGCGCAACTCCGCAAAACGCCGCCCAAAGCCGCGGAGTTGGAGCGCGCGAAGC
Organism: Pseudomonadota bacterium; assembly: GCA_040005755.1. Classification (GTDB taxonomy): domain Bacteria; phylum Myxococcota_A; class Polyangia; order Polyangiales; family Polyangiaceae; genus PMG-095. Next base: position 9,767 of record JBDTYJ010000133.1, on the reverse strand, counting down.
GCAAAGTGCGAGCGAGCTTCGTGTTCGGTTTGCAGACCAACCTAGGCCGAGCGACGAAGCTCGGTGAATATGAATCTTATTGGGGCGACGCTCGCGGCCTGTCGCATGAGTTGTCTCAATACCTCGCAGTCACGCCCGAAGCCGTGCAACAAGCCGCTGCTCGTTATCTGACTCCGGAGCGGCGCTCGCTGGTGGAAGTCTTGCCGGCGGCCAAGGGAGGTAAGCCATGAGCTCTTTGTCCATTTCAGTTCGCTCGTTTCGCCCGCTCACGCAGCTCGCAAGCGTCAGCGCATTGCTGCTTGCTGCGTCCTGCGCAGCCCCGCCCCCGCCTGCTCAGGCGCCCGTAACCAAAGTAGCGCCGCCTGCACCGCCCCCGCCCGCGCCGCCGGCCGACCCGCTTGCTTCGCCGCCGCCTGCCAGCGCCGCCGCGGACAAGCCGTTCCCCACCATCAACCACGCGCGCCTGGACAATGGCCTCGAGCTGCGCGTCGTCACGCGCAAGAATTATCCCATCATCGAGCTGCGTTTGGTGGTGTTCTCGGGCGTCGCCAGCGACGGCCCGGAGCCGGGTGTGGCCGCGATTGCCGGGGAGCTGCTCAAAGCCGGTGGCGCCGGACCGTGGAATACGGCAGAGCTCGCCGAACGCGCCGAATCCCTCGGCGCCAGCGTGGAAGTCAGCACCGGTCGTGATGCGACCACGATCTCGATCTCCGTCACCACGGCTGATCTGGATGCCGCGCTCGACCTGATCGGTGCCGTCGCGCAAAAGCCCCGTTTCGCGCCGGTTGAATTCGAAAAACTGAAGCAGCGCGAGCTGGAGCGCGTGCGCAATTCGGCCAAGGCCAGCGCCGCGTGGGCCGGCTCGATGGTGCTGTACCGTGAACTGTTCGATCTGCCGACCGCGGTGCACCCCTACGCGCACTATGACGCGAAGCCCTCCGAGCTCGACAAGCTGACGCTGCAGAACTGCAAACACTGGTATCAAAGCAACGTTACGCCCGAGAACGCCACGCTCGTGATTGCCGGTGACGTGGAGCCCGCCACCGCAGAAGCGGCAGCCAAGCGCGTGTTCTCTGCTTGGAAGGGCGAGAAACCGAACAAGCAGGTCTTCAACGCGCCCGTCCCGCCCGAGCAACGCATCGTGTGGCTCGTGGATCGACCGCACAGCGCGCAAAGCCAAGTGTACGTGGCCGGCCTTGGCCCGGAGCGCGGCAGCCCGCTTTGGCCAGCGCTCGCGGCCAATAATCAAATCCTGGGCGGCGGCGTCGCCGGGCGCCTCTTCTTGGACGTGCGCGAGAAGCGCTCACTCGCCTACAACACCGGCTCAAGTTTGGAAGAGCCCGCGCACAGCCCGGTGCCCATCGTGCTCAGCGCCGGCACGCAGACCGCGAAAACAGGCCTAGCTCTGCAAGCCTTGCTCGAAAATCTGGACAAGATGAGCAATACGCCGCCCACGGAGGCCGAGGTCGGCATGGCCGCACGCTACCTCTCGAACAGCTTCCTGTTCCGGACCGAAACGCTGGGCGCAGTGGCCGACCTCACCGCCAAGCTGGCGGTGCTCGGCTTGCCCGACGATTACTTCGACGGCTACCGCCACGCCGTGAGTAAGTTGGACAACGCGGCCGTGTTCGACGCGGCTCAGCGCTACTTCAAAATCAAGAATCCGATCATGGTGGTCGCGGGCGATGCGGCGCGCATCGCCTTGCCGCTATCGCACTTCGCGAAGGTCGTGATCCTCGATCCGCAGAAGGACTTCCAGCCCGGCAAAGAGCTGCCCATGGACCCGAACCAGCCACTAGAGGCAGCGGCGGAAGCGGTGCCGCCCGCTACAGCGCCGGCAAAGGCCGCTCCAGCGAAACCGGCGCCGGCAAAAGCTGCTCCGCCAAAACCCGCGCCTGTGCACACAAAGTAAACCGCGCGGGTTACGCGATTCGCCGCCGAAGGCTGTGCCGGTCGCGACGCACTCCGTGACCATCAACCCACTCTCCCCCGGGGCCTGAGATTTTGGGTTGATGGTCACCCTGAGCGGGCCATTTTCGTCCCAGCCTTCGGCGTCGCGGTCCGAAGGCCGCGGCGAGGGCGCGCGGGCGCACTTTTCCTTTCCCCAGCGCTGTGGACAACCCTGTGGACGCCCCGTTGACAACCCGTTCAGGTGGTATGGATGACCTGTAGCGGTGTTCTTTGTTCAGTGGAAAAAGTCCATGTGGGACCTACATTTAGCCTGTGGATCCGGATCTTTCAGACCAGCATGTAGGTACCCGTACGCACAATACCTAGTGGTTTTTTGCTTGCCCGAGCCCAAAGGCTTGGGGTAGAGAACCGAGCTCGCCCGATTGGCGTCCCCTGTTTGGCTCTTCAGTATTGCGTTGATTCTGATGGGCACTTGAGCAGGGAACCTGAACGGATTTTCACGTAGCAAGTTTTCAGGGTCTGGCGGCCGTCCCGTTTTTTGATGGGGCTGGGCGTCGAGGGGAAAAGGGCTGGCCGGGCCGCAATGCCGGGCAGCCAATTGCTGGTGATCCGCCCCGCGTGGGCGGCTCGCCGTGGCGTTCGAGGAAGGTACAAAGCATGGCGCAATCGACGATCGTGGGTCAGGAAAATAGCCGAGTGAAGACAAGCACGAGTCACACCGAGCCCCCTTCATCATCGGCGTCGGCGCACGCCCAGCCCACGAGTGCGCCCAGTAAACGCGCCTCTAACAAGAAGAGTCGCGGCCTCAGCTTCGAACGTCGCTACACGACCGCCGGTGCGGACGCCCTGGCAGAGATGACCTGGGAAGGGCGAACAAGCGTCATCACCAGCTCGGACGGCTCGGTCGTCTTTAAGATGGAAGGCGCGGAAACCCCGGCTGGCTGGTCGCAGCTCGCCACGGACATCGTCGTTTCCAAGTATTTCCGCAAAGCGGGGCTACACGGTGACAAGGCGCAGGGCGAGACCAGCGTGCGCCAGGTCGTGCACCGCATCGCGCACACCATTCGCACCGCCGGTGAAACGGCGGGCGGCTACTTCGCCACCAAGAAGGACGCGGACGCCTTCGAGGCGGAGCTGGTGTGGATGCTGGCCAATCAATACGGCGCGTTCAACTCGCCCGTCTGGTTCAACTGCGGCTTATTTCAGGAGTATGGCATCGAAGGCTCGGGCGGCAATTGGGCCTGGTCGGACGCCAACCAAAAGGTCGAAGAGACCGCAAACGCTTACTCGCGCCCGCAGTGCTCGGCCTGCTTCATTCAGTCGGTAGATGACGACCTGATGGCCATCTATGACTTGGCCAAGAACGAGGCGCGGCTGTTCAAGTACGGCTCCGGAACGGGCTCGAACTTCAGCCACATTCGCGGCCGCCAAGAAAAGCTGTCGGGTGGCGGCACCTCGAGTGGCTTAATGAGCTTTTTGGAAGTGTTGGACCGCGCGGCAGGTGCGACCAAGAGCGGCGGCACCACGCGGCGCGCTGCCAAAATGGTCTGCCTGGACATGGACCACCCGGAAATCGAGAGCTTCATCACCTGGAAGGTGCGTGAAGAGAAGAAGGCCAAAGCGCTGATCGCCGCCGGCTACGAGAGTGACTTCAACGGCGAGGCGTATCACACCGTCAGCGGTCAGAACTCGAACAACTCGATCCGCGTGAGTGATGAGTTCATGAAAGCCGCGCTAGCTGGCGGCAAGTGGCAAACGCGCGCGCGCACCTCCGGTGAAGTCATCGATACTCTAGACGCTGCTGATTTGTGGCAGACGGTCGCTGAAGCGGCCTGGTCCTGCGCGGACCCGGGCGTGCAGTACGACAGCACGATCAACAAGTGGCACACCTGCCTCAACACGGGGAAGATCAACGCTTCCAATCCGTGCTCCGAGTACATGTTCTTGGACGACACGGCGTGCAACTTGTCTTCCCTGAACTTGACCAAGTTCTTGGACGAGCAAGGCAACTTCGACATCCCAGGTTACCGCCACGCGATTGAAGTTTTCTTCACCGCGCAGGAAATCTTGGTCGACCTTTCCAGCTACCCGACCGACCGCATCGCCAAGAACTCGCACGATTATCGGCCCCTGGGTCTCGGCTATGCCAATCTGGGCACCGCGCTGATGCTGCTCGGCATTCCGTACGATTCGGACAAGGGCCGCAGCATTGCCGGCGCGCTCACCGCAATTCTGTGCGGCCATGCCTTCGCGTGCAGCGCCGAAATGGCGAGCAGCAAAGGCCCGTTCGACGGCTACGCCAAGAACCGCGAGCCCATGCTGCGCGTGATGCGCATGCACCAAGACGCGGCCTATGGAATCAACCGTGATCTGTGCCCGGAATCCCTGTGGCGCGCCGCCACTGAGGATTGGGACAGCGTCGTGCGGCTGGGTGAAGAACACGGCTACCGCAACGCGCAAGCCACCGTGCTTGCGCCGACGGGCACCATCGGCCTGCTCATGGACTGCGACACCACCGGTATCGAACCGGACTTTGCCTTGGTGAAGTTCAAGAAGCTCGCGGGCGGCGGTTACTTCAAGATCGTCAATCAGTCGGTGCCGGAAGCGCTCAAGCGCTTGCGCTATTCGCAGGCGCAAATCAGCGAAATCGTGGCCTATGTCTCAGGAACGAACACGCTGCTCGGCGCTCCCCACGTGAGCCGCGCTTCGCTCAAAGCACGCGGTTTGACGGACGAAGAGCTGGCGAAGGTCGAGACCGCGTTGCCCGGCGTATTCGATCTGAGCCTGGCGTTTGGCCCCTGGGTCGTCGGTCGCGAAACCTATGAGCGGCTGGGGGTGACGGCGGAGCGCATTGCTCAGCCCGGGTTCAACTTGCTCAAGTACCTCGGCTTCAACGAGAAAGAGATCGAAGAAGCCAACGATACGATCATCGGTCGCATGACGATCGAGGGCGCGCCGTACCTGCGTGAGGAGCACTACGCCGTGTTCGATTGCGCGAATCGCTGCGGGCGCACGGGTCAGCGCTACCTGGCGCCGATGGCGCACGTGAAAATGATGGCCGCGGCGCAGCCGTTCTTGTCGGGCGCCATCAGCAAGACCGTGAACCTGCCCAACGACGCCACGGTGGATGACGTCCGGGAAATCTACGAAGAGGGCTGGAAGCTCGGGCTCAAGGCCGTGGCCCTGTATCGCGACGGCTGCAAGGCATCGCAACCGCTCAATTCCAGCGCGGACAAACAGCAAGAAACGGACTCGGTCAACCACAATGCGGTCGTCGCAGCGCCAGCAGCGAAAACCAGCATGCGCCCGGAAGGCACGCGCGTGCGCTTGCCCAAGAAGCGCCACGGCTTCACGCAGGAAGCGCACGTGGGCGGGCACAAGGTGTTCCTCCGTACCGGCGAATACGAAGACGGAACGCTGGGGGAAATCTTCATCGACATGCACAAAGAGGGCGCTGCCTTCCGCTCGTTGATGAACTGCTTCGCCATGGCGGTCTCACTCGGTCTGCAATACGGCGTGCCACTGTCCACGTACGTGGAGCAGTTCACCTTCACCCGCTTCGAGCCGCACGGCGTGGTGTCGGGCCACGACAACATCAAGTTCTCGACGTCGATCGTGGACTACATTTTCCGTGTGATCGGGGTCGAGTACCTGAAGCGCTACGACTTCGCTCAGGTCAAACCAGCGGAAGACGCGCTCGCGATCGAAGATCCGACGCTGCCCAAGCATGTGCCGGCGGAGCCGCCAAGCTCGAGCCTGCTACCGCCCCCGCCCAGCACGCTGCCTGCAAGCGTTGGCGCTGAAATGCACGGCGCGCTCGATGCACAACTCGAAGAAATGATGGGCGACGCGCCGGTGTGCGATGGTTGCGGCCACATCACCGTTCGCAACGGGGCTTGCTACAAGTGCCTCAACTGCGGCAACTCAATGGGTTGCTCCTGAACTAGTGCATTGGCCCGTTGCCCGGCTCAGGCCGGCCCGGACGACCCGCTCGCGAGCTCGCGCAGCGGGTCGTGGCGTTTTGGAACGCTGCGCCGCAGAAAGCTCAATGATATTAATGGTTAGCGCCCGCAGCGCGGGCTGCTCACTCGGCCCGGGGTGACGGCCTTTTGGCGTAAGAATTCGGCATTCAGCCGCGTTCTTCGAGTAGAAGAGTGCTGCAGAAGAGTTCACGCGGTAATTCGCTCAGTTCAAGATTCAGAGGAGTCGATAATGGTGCAAGCGTCAAAGGTGGCCTCGTCGGTGTTCGGACCCGTCCTACTTGGAGTCGTCGTGTCGCTGCTGTCGACCGGCTACCTCGGGTGCAAGAAGGATGAGCCGCCGCCGCCCCTGCCCTCGGCCGCGCCGGTGGTCACTGCCGCCCCCGCTGCGCCGCTCGAGCTAGCGCCCGAGGAGCCCGTTGCCTCGGCCGCGCCGAGCGCAACCGTGAAGCCCACGGGCGGCGGAGCTCCCGCTCAAAGCTTTGCCAAGTGCTGTGCGGCCTTGACCCAAAACGCAGCCAGCGCGCCGGAACCGACGAAAACCTCGCTCACCACCGCGGCCGGCATCTGCAACAGCTTGGTGGCCGCAGGCAAGAGCGGTCCGGGCGTGGTCAGCGCGTTCCAGGGCCTGCTGCGCGGCGTCGGTATGCCCAGCGCCTGCCTGTAAGCCAACACGGGTAGCGCGGGGCGCAAGCAATCGCAGCGCCCCGCGTCAAGCTCAGCGGCGCCGGATTTTCCCCGCACTGACGTGCTGGAAACCGGCGCCCGCCCGCGTTCTCCCGTTGCTGCCCGAAAGCCACACGCCGCGCCCGTCCTCTACCGAACCGATGACGCGCGCGCCGCTCGGGCGACGGCGTTTCGGGCCAGCCGCGAGCAAAGCGTAATCCTCCCCCCCGTACAGCGCGAGGTCGAGCGCAGGCCTAGCGAGCTCCGCGGCCACCGCGCGCAGTGCGGGGCTCAGCGCTGCTTCGACCGCGGCCAGGTCGAACACGATGCGCACGTTGCTCGCGTCGGCCAGGTGCGCCGCATCACCCGCCAGGCCATCGGAGATGTCGATCGCGGCGTGCGCGCGACGCGCCAACGACAGCCCCGCTTGGAGCTGCGCGCTCGGTTTGCGGAAGGCACGCAACGCGCGCTGCGCAGAGCGTGAACCGGACCTGCCGCGTTGCAACAGACAGAGCCCCGCGGCTGCCAGCCCCACATCACCGAGCAACCACAGCTCATCTCCCGAGCGCGCACCGCCGCGCAGGAGCGGCCGCTGTGCCGAACCGAGGACGCTAGTCGTGATGCTGAGCTCGGCCCCACGCGCGAGGTTTCCGCCCACAATCTGACAGCCGAGCGCGCGCGCCGCGGCGCGTTGCCCGCGCGCCAACTGCTTCAGTTGCGCGGCGCTGAAGTCGGCTGGAAAGATCACGCTGGACAGCGCGGCCAGAGGTTGCCCCGCCATGGCACACACGTCGCTGGCCGCAGCCTGAAAGCTGCGCCAACCCAGGTCGCCGAGCGACAGCCAACGGCGCTCGAAGTGCACGTGCTCGACCGCGGTGTCGACGGTCCAAACCAGACGCCCGCGCGGCTTCAGGACCGCGGCATCATCGCCAATGCCGAGCTCCACGAATGCGCTCCGGCCTCGGAAAATTGCCTCCAGTTGCGCGATTGCCGCAAATTCTCGAATGCGCTCTGGGCCCGCCATGAGCGCGGCATCCTACGCGAGCTCCGCAACGTGCGCTCGGTTTTCAGCTGATAGTCGCGCGCTTGACGGGAATGGTGACGATGAACACGGTGCCCTTGGGCGTGTTGTCGGCGATGCGCACCGTGCCGTCATGGCCGTCGATCAGGCGGCGTACGATCGACAGGCCGAGGCCCGTGCCGCCCGCTTCGCGCGTGGAGCTCGAATCCACCTGGTAGAACGCATCGAAGACACGGGTGCGCTCACCTTCCGGAATGCCGATCCCGGTGTCTGCGACGCGGAACTCGATGGCGGTGCGGCGGGCGCTCAGGATGACTACGCCGCCCGCGTCTTCCGGACGCGCGCTATCGACTGACGTCACCTTGGCCGAAAGCGTTACCTTGCCGCTCTGCGGCGTGAACTTGATCGCGTTCTCGGTCAGGTTCAGGAACACTTGTCGCAGGCGCTCCGCGTCCGCCCAAATCAGCGGCAGGCCGTTCTCCGTCTCGACGAAGATTTCGACGTCTTTCTTGCGCGCGGTCGGCGTCATGGTTCCGGCGACGTCGCGTAGCAGCGTGCGAATGTCGGTTTGGCTCTTGCGCAGGCTCATCGTGCCGCTCTCGAGCTTCGACAAGTCCAACAGGCCACGGATCAGCTGCAGCAGCTGTTCACCCTTGTCCCGAATGGTTTGCACGAATTCGTGCTGTTCTTTGCTCATCTCGCCGGCCAGGCCCTCGACCAGCATTTCGCTGTAGCCGATGATCGAGGTCAGCGGCGTGCGCAGCTCGTGCGACACGGTGGCCAAGAAATTGCTCTTCAACCGGTCGAGCTCTTTCAAGCGATCGAACGCGGTTTGCAGCTTTTCGTTCTTATCCTCCAGCTCACGAAAGCTTTCACGCACGGAGGCCAAATGCATGTTGCTGGTGAGCAGCGCGCGATGCCCGCTGAACAACAGCAGATCCAAGTTGCGGGCCAAGTGTCGGGCGAGCTTCACCACGGCGTCGTCTTCGGCGCGCGGCACGGCGCGGTACAGTTCCCGCAAACGACCTGAGTCGAGCGCGCTGTCGAGCTCGAGCAAGGCCGCGGGCGGCTCGTTTTGACTCGGCGCGACGAACGGGCCGAGGATCATGCGGCCAATGCGCTTGCCGTCGTATTGAATCGCCGCCACGCGGTAGCTTTCCCCGGTGACGCACGGGTAGCTCGCCATGCCGTCTTCGCCCAAGCTGAGGTTCTTGACCTTGCCCGCAACGTCCGAGAGCGCGGCACGGCCGCCCCTGGCGGAATTCAAGAAAGCGTGCAGCGGGTTTTGATCGGCAGCGTCCGCTAACAGCTTGCCTTCATCGCTGAAAATGCGCAGCGGCACGCCGAAAAGCTCGTAAAAACTTTTCACCATTTCGCCCAGCGCGTCGCGATCGATCAAATCTTCCAGGCTCGCGCCGTGGCCGAGGGTCAGCTCGTCGAACGTCTTGGCGCTCGCGGGCGGAATCATCAGCCGGCCTCCGGACGCAACACGTCCAACGCGCCGCCCACGCAGGCCTGCAATATCTCGGGGATGGGCTTCGGGTTGCCTAGCTTCTGCGCGACTTGTGTGAGGAACGCGCCCGGATCGAAACCGAACTTCTTATTCAGATCATGCTCGGCGTCCAAGGCGCTCCAGGTCAGGTGCAAGAGGCCGATCATGCTCTCGACGACGCCGATGCCACGGGTTGCGACGGCCAAATACACCGGCTCGCGGCCTTTGGACGCCAAGTCCGCAATCTCGGCGTCGCTGCGTACATCTGGTAAGTCGCGCTTGTTGAACTGAATGATCAGTGGCATTTGCTTGAGTGTCAGCCCGTGCTGTTTGATGTTCTCTCGCAAATCCATGAAGGATTCAGTGTTGTGCTGAGTCTCGTTCGTGCGCGAGTCGGCGATGAACGCAATGCCGTCCGCGCCCTGCACCACCAAGCGGCGCGTGGAGGCGTGAATCACCTGCCCCGGAACGGTGAACACCTTGAGGCGCACCGCCAAGCTACCCTGATTGCGAAACGTTAGGGGCAACAGATCGAAGAACAGAGTTCGGTCGTCCTTGGTCTCGAGCGTCATCAGACGCCCGCTCGCGCCTGGGGCAGCCGCTTTATGCAGCGCTTGTAGGTTCGTGGTCTTTCCGCTGAGTGCGGGACCGTAGTAAACGAGCTTGATCGTCAGCTCGCGGTTCACGAAATCAAGCT
>JBDTYJ010000132.1:0-14129 GCA_040005755.1 Pseudomonadota bacterium | reverse complement strand
CCAAGATTTTCGAAGAAGTGAAGGGCCGACCGCAGTTCGTCGTGACACGGCTCGTCAACTTCCCGGCGCAAGCTCAGCCCGGTGTGGAGCACGCCTTCGCGGGTACTGGCGACGCTCCTCAATCATGATTTGAGACTCCGGCGAGCGCTGAGGCGGCGCCCGGCTTGGTCAATGGGCGCGGCGGGTGCGGCGCCGCAGCTGGGGATGTCCGATCAAGAGCACGCACACAACGGCCACCGCGAATTCAAAACAGAGAGCAGAGCAACAAATCATCAGCACATGGGCTGAGCCCAGCCTGTTGTTCGCCACTTGCCACGGCCGTGCTATCGGCAACCGAAGCATCTTGAAGTCACATCCTTTGCGGCGGCTAAAATCGGTTCTTTTCGCACGGCCATGGCTTCTCATCCTGCTCGTCACTGCCGCGCCGTTCGTGCCGGGTGCCCTGCAGTTCTTTCGGCTGGGCGTGCCGGACGTGCTCGCCTTCGGCGACAACGCCACGCTCGAGATTCGCACGCTGAATGTCCTTCATGGCACGCAACTGCTCGGTCCGTATTCGCGCTTCGGATGGAGCCACCCGGGTCCCGCCTTCTTCTACCTGGCGTTCCCGGTGTACGAGTTGTTTCATCAGCATGGGCCGGCTTTGAACGTGTTCGTTCTAGCCTGCAACTTCACGGCGGCGATCGCACTTGTGATCAACGCCGACAAGCTGCGCGGGGAGCTCTTCGCGCTTGCAACTGCGCTGCTGCTCGCAATGTACGCCGCAGTCGGCGCAAGATTCGGCTTGTCGGAGGACTGGAATCCGGTGGTCCCCGTTCTACCACTCGCGCTGCTCTTGTTACTGAGCGTGCGGATCGCTCAGGGGGCAATCGAGATCCTGCCATGGTTCTTGTTCGTGGCGTCTGCGATGGTCCAGACGCACCTGGGCTTCCTGCCAGCCACCGTTTTCCTATTTGTCGCCGCCTCGCTGTTCGGCATTCGCCCGTTCAGGGGGCAGCGGCTATGGCAAACCGCGCGACGCCGGGTGGCCCTTTCAGGGCTGATGGCCGCGCTCGTGTTGCTGGTGAGCTGGGCGCCACCCGCGTACGAGAACTTTACGGCTCACCCGGGCAACCTCAGCACACTCTGGACCTTTTTCAGCTCACCTCATCAGGCCGAGCACAGCGTCCGCGAGGCTATACAGGCGGTGGCGAAGGAGCTCGCAGTTTTTCCGCTGGCTGTGGCGGGGCTATTTCTCGACCGCGCACGTGACGCCGACATCACCGTGTGTGGTGCGCTGGCGCTCGCTGAAACTGGCGCGCTGGCATTCGCAGTGTGGTTCGGTTTTCGCCGACGAGATCGAACCGCTGCGGTGTTTTGCTGCTTGGTGCTCGGACTGATCGCGGTTTCCGTCGTTTCGGCGCGCGCGGTCCGCGGAGAAATGAAAGATTACTTGCTGACCTGGGTTTCAGTGGTCGGTTTGACAGCGCATATCGCCGTCCTGTCGCTCGTGTTCCGTGAGGGAGGCGCCCCTGCCTGGGAGCGGCGCGCGCGAACTATGTTGTGCGTCATTGGGCTTCCCCTGCTCGGGCTCAGCCTTTGGAGAGCGGGCGATAAACCGATGTTTCAGCCGCACGATGCCGACCTTGAGCGCGTAGCAGAACAGTTGGAGGCGTACTTACGCGCGTCACACATCGAACGGCCGACGCTGCACGTGGCGACCAGGGGCACCTGGCCGAAGATGGCCGGGCTCGCGCTCTCGTTATACAAACACGATGTCCCCGTCGCGGTGGAGGATGCGTGGCTATCCCTAGTTGGGCCGCGGTTCCAAGCCGGCGCCGCGCCGCGTTTCGAGCTGGCCGTCGCCAACCGCCGTCTGAACAAGGGCTACGAGCTGATCTCCTCGGCGGGAAACACGTTCGTGTACCTGCGTCACCGCTAGCAAGTTAGCAGGTTGCAGCCATTTTCGGCGAGTGCCGATCCCGGTCTTCGCGCATGGCCAGTACTTTTCCGTTGTTTGCATGACGTATCCGGCGAAATCATTGTCGGCGAGTTGAGTGAACGTAGGTTTTCGATGGGCCGACGGAATGCGCCGCCGTTGACCGGCGTTTTCCAGACTCGATCCGAATGCCGGTGACGCCATTTCATTTCGGCCCCGGCCTGCTTCTGAAGGCCGCCGCGCCACGCTTGGTTTCGTTCTCCGCGTTCGCCACTGCGCAGATCGCCATCGATCTCGAGTCGGGTTACCACCTGGCGCGCGGTGAATGGCCAGTCCATCGCCAGGCGCATTCACTCCTCCTCGCTAGCATCATAGGCATCCTCGCTGGGAGCGCCGTCTGGTTCCTCTCAAAACGGTCGAGGCTTGTCCCCGGCACGCATGCTCGTTCCGAGTTTGGAGTGCTCCCTGCTCACGTTGGAGGCTTCCTCGGCGGGCTGACGCACCCGCTCCTTGATGCAATCATGCACCCCGATCTCGCGCCGTTCTGGCCGTTTTCCTCTGCCAATCCGCTCCTTGATTCCGTTTCACTACAGTTTCTGCATCTCGCGTGTGCCGCTGCCGGAGTCGCGGGCTCGCTCGCCCTAGTGCTCCGGTCCCGCCTGTTGGCGAACGCGGGCTAGCAGGGCGTTGCAGCTGACGGCGTTGTTGTTCCGCCTTCGGTTTTCGCTCTGGCGTCCGCGGCCCACCGACATCCGCGAGCACTCTGCGGCGAGTGGCACGCAAGGTGCTCATGGAGCACCATGCGCTCGACGGCATCTGGCGGCCTCGTTTGTTTCGTGCTTTTCGGCCTTCTCTGTGCGGAGGGCTGCGGCTCCGACGACGACAGGTCTGGCGCTGGTGGCACAACCGGGACCGAGGAGTTAGGGGCTGCCGACGGAGGGGCTGCCGACAGCAAGGGCGTTGCGGCTGGTGCAGGGGGCAACGCTGCGGGGGGCAACGCTGGGGCTGGTGAAGGCGGCGCTCTGGCCGCCGGTGCCGCGGGCATGCCTGACCTGCCGAGCGTCTTTCCCTGTGCGGGGCCAGGCATCGCGAACGGCGCTGTCGGGTCGCCGTGGGAACCTGGCGAGGGCGGCGGTGCCGGTGCCGGGCAAGTCGATCAAACCCTTCCGGCTGTGAGCTGCGTCACCGGTGAATCGTTTTGCTACGTGTTTGCCGGCAGAGCGGTGAATCCCCACGTGGGCACGGTCTACGACCCCGAATGCCGCAAATTCTCCGATTTCGCAGGCAAGTGCTCGACGAACCCGAGCTGCGCTTGCTTGTGCTCCCGGTTTGCCTGCGAGACCGAATGCCGCTGCAAGGAGAGCAACGGCATTGCGACCCTAACCTGTCAACAGATCTGAGGGACGACGCCTCTAGGTGGAGCGTGTTCGCGGCGAGCTCGCGGCGAGGCAGACCGACGCTGAGACTCGCGGCCTGCCCTTTACGTGGAGTGACGTTCACGCCGCTGGCGCGGCGACGGCCGGTCAGTCGCGGTCGAAGCGCTGGGACTTGACCGTGGGGTGCAAGATTCGGTTCGCTTCGGCTCGGAGGCGCTGCAACGCTTCGGCCGGGAATTCCACAGACTCACCGGAACGCTTGACGGCCGCGGCGAGGCTTTCTTCCCAGGTGTTGTCACCGCTGTCGAACTCAGCGTCAGGGACCGAGAGGCTCCAATTCGCCGCGCCGCGCTTGCGAAGGTTGAGGCTGGTGCCGCCAGTGGCACCGCGGCTGCGATCTTTTGCTGGGGCTTTGACGATCAGGTAATTGTCGGGATTGCTCATTTGGGGACGCGAGGTCTAGCACGATGACGATGGCGACGCTGGGGGTCTTTCTCGCGTCAGCCCCGCTCGAGGATAAGACGCGCGCCCGCGGCTAGCCCGCACCTGGCTGCGAAAACGCCCCTCCCCTAACTGGCTCCGGGGGGCGATCACTGGCTCCGCGCTGCACCTCGAAGCCCGCACGGTCGCCCGCGTTTGCATCCGCAGATGAGCTGCGTTCCCGGCACCAAGGGGCTGCTTTTATCCTTGCTCAGTGGCGGCGCCCCTCACGCGATGCTCGCGAGTGAGCTACGCGACGCCGTGCGCGCGCCGCGCCCGCTAGCCCAAGATCAAGAACGAGAAAGGCAGTTCGCTGGCCGCTCTATAGTTCGTCGTAGCCCTTGCCTTGGAATTGCAGGAGGCAGAAACCGTGGCCGAATGGATCGTGGAGCAGCGCGAGGCGCCCGTAGGCATGCTGACTCGGAGCGGCCTCGAGGACGGCACCGGCCGCGAGCGCCCGGGCCAAAGCCGCATCAAGGTCGGCGACGATGAAGTCGAGGTGCAGGGGCGACCAATGCCGAGTGTAAGCGCGAGCTTGCGAGGCGCCAGCGAACGGCTCGCTATCAGCGGGCTTGAGCAGCAAATAGATGGGCGCTTCGGCACCCAGAAGCTCGACGAAGCCGCCATCGAAACGACGGCCAACACGAAGCTCGAACGCTTCTGTGTAGAACGCGACGGCACGTTCGATGTCATCCACGTCGAGGTTGATCAACACGCGCGGCATCGCTTCACGCTCCGCATCGAGCATGCTCAGCTGCTCCAAAATTGGCAAGAGCCGACGCTCGATGCGAGGCACCAGCGAGGCGCTGAAACACGTGCCGGCGAAGCCTGATCGCTTGAAAAAAAGGCCCAGACGCCGTCGCCGGCTGGTCTGACCAGGGCCGGGGCGCGCCCGTACCGCACAAAACCCGCCCTGCGCCGGAGCTGACGCGGCGCGGCGCGACTCTTGCTCGACTCGGTGACCTTCTCGGGACAGAGTCCCGCCCGAATGGCGCATATCCTGGCCTTTGAACGACCCGTCGTGGAGCTGATCACGCGGGTGCGCGAGCTACGAGAGCTCGCGAGTGAAGATGACCGCTTCGGATCCGAGCTGAAGCGGCTCGAAGACAAAGCAGCGCGACTTGCGCGCGAGGTGTTCGCTAAGCTGTCACCGATGCAGAAGGTGCAGCTCTCACGGCACCCGAATCGCCCATACACGAACGACTACATCGCGCGCTTGTTCGAGGATTTTGTGGAGCTGCACGGTGACCGCCGCTTCGCGGAAGACGGCGCGTTGATCGCGGGTATTGGCCGCTATCACGGGCGCAGCGTGGTCGTAGTCGGGCACCAAAAGGGGCGCTCCGCCAAAGAGCAAACCAAGCGTAATTTCGGCATGCCGAACCCGGAGGGCTATCGCAAAGCCATCCGCATGTATGAGCTCGCCGAGCGCTTCAACCTGCCCATCTTCACCTTCGTGGACACCATGGGCGCCTACCCCGGCCTAGGCGCGGAAGAGCGCGGGCAGAGTGAAGCCATCGGCGCTTCGATCGAAGTGATGTCGCGCATGACCGTGCCCATCATCACCACCGTGATCGGTGAAGGCGGCTCCGGCGGGGCGCTCGCCTTGGGCGTGGCCAACCGCGTACTGGTCCTGGAGTTCAGCTACTACTCGGTGATCACGCCCGAGGGTTGCGCGGCCATTCTGTGGAAGAGCGCAGAACGCGCGCCGGACGCCGCGGCCCGCCTGCGCATCACGGCGCCGCATTTGCTCGAGTTCGGCATTGCCGACCTAATCGTGGAAGAGCCCCCAGGCGGCGCGCACCAAGATCACGATGACGCCGCAAAACGGCTCGACCGCGTGCTGTACAGTACGCTAACGGAGCTCTCCTCGCTGTCCCGTGAAGGGCTGCGTGAGGACCGTTATCAGCGCTTTCGCAAGCTCGGCGCGTTCGTCGCTTAGCGCAGCGTTACCGGGTTTAGCCGTTCTCGGCTAGCATCGCCCCATGATCTTGCTGGGGCAGTACGACTCGCCGTTCGTGCGTCGCATCGCAATCGCGTTGCAGGTTTATGAGCTGCCCTTCGAGCACCGGCCTTGGTCGGTGTGGGGCGACGCCGAAAAGATCGCTCAGTACAACCCGCTCCGGCGCGTGCCCACATTGTTGCTGGAGGATGGCAGCGTATTGATCGAGACGTTCGCCATCTTGGACGCGCTGGACGAATGGGTGACCTCCGAGCGAGCCTTGCTCCCGGGATCGGGATCGGTGCGCCGCGACGGGCTGCGCATTTCGGCGCTCTCGGGCGGCATTGCCGACAAAGCCGTGCAGCTCTTGTACTCGTCCTTGGATTTGATGAAGCCATCCGAAGCGTGGTCAGCGCGTTGCCGCACGCAGGTGCTCAAGACCCTCGCGCTCTTGGAAGCTCAACGCGCGGCTCGCGGCACGCGCTATTGGCTCGGTGAAACGCTCAGCCACGCCGACATCGCCTTCGCCTGTTCCTACCGCTTCACGATTGAGGCGCACCCGGACTTGGTCGCGCCCCATCAGTTCCCGAACCTGGCAGCCCAAGCCGCCCTCTGCGAAGCGCGACCCGAATTTCAGCGCGCGTACTTACCGATCACGAACAACCTCACGAAGTCCTAGGCGGAAGCCTACTTTGCCGACTTTGGGGCTGCCGTTTCCGGAGTAGGCGCCGGACTGCCCCCGAAAAGACCTTCGGGCACAGGACTACGCTAAGCGCTGGCGACACTCGTCCAAGATCTCCCGCGTGCGGCTTGACCCGCAGCGCGTCACGCCGATTTCGCGCGCTGCGAGCACGAAATCCAGCGTTTTCACGCCGCCGGAGGCTTTCAGCTGCACACTCGCCGGCGAGTGTCCGCGCATCAGCCGCAAGTCCTCCAGCGTGGCGCCGGAGGTGCCGAAACCGGTGGAGGTCTTCACCCAATCCACCCCGAGCTCTGCGCAAATTTCGCACAGACGGATCTTGTGCGCGTCCGTCAGGTAGCAATTCTCGAAGATCACCTTGAGCTTTTCGCCATGGTCGTGCGCTTCGGTCAGCACATGCCGAATTTCGGTGTGCACGTATTTCCAATCGCCACTCAGCACGCGACCCACGTTGACGACCATGTCGATTTCGCGCGCGCCGTCGCTGAAGGCAAGCTCCGCCTCTTCAATCTTCGTGGTCATGTGCTGCGTGCCGTGCGGAAAGCCGATCACGGTGCTCGGCAGCACGTCCGAGCCGTCCAATAATTCGGTACAGCGCCGTAGATAAGAGGGCACGATGCACACGCTCGCGACGTCGTATTCGAGCGCCAGCGCGATGCCGGCGTCGAAATCCGCCGTGGTCATCGCGGGCGCGAGCATCGAGTGATCGATCATCTTGGAAATATCGCGATACGTGTAGTGCGGGCTAATTTTGGCTTCGACATGGGTCATGGGCACGGCCGAGATTGTGCCACGAACCCGCGCCCTCTTGCCGACGGTTTCGGCTCATGTCATCCTGCTCTTGCAATGCTCGCTGCGCGCAACAACACGACGACCAAGACGACGGGTGCTTCCCGTGCTGGTTGTCGTGTGTGCACGTTCGAGTAGAACGAAACCAACACCGAAACCCGCCGAAAGAAGCGGGTTTCGAGTGGTTTCTCACATCGAGCTCGTTTCGCCCGGCACCGCGAAACGGAAAAGTCATGCTCGATTCATCGGACCATAGAAGCCTCGGCCAACAACTCGACCTCTTTCACTTGCAGGAAGAGGCGCCCGGCATGGTGTTTTGGCACCCGCGCGGCTACGCCATGTACCGCGCACTCGAAAGCGCCATCCGCGCTTGGACCGCGAGCTCCGGCTTCGAGGAAGTGCGGACTCCGGAGCTGATTCGCAGCGCCATTTGGGAACAAAGCGGGCACTGGGAAAACTTCCGACAGCACATGTTCGCGTTCTCGGATGAGGGCAAGAGCGCGGCCATGAAACCCGTGAACTGCCCCGGGCACATTCAAATCCTCAAAAAACGTTCGCTCTCACATCGCGATTTGCCGCTGCGGCTCTCGGAGTTCGGCGTCGTGCACCGCGATGAAGCGAGCGGCGTGCTGCACGGTTTGCTGCGCCTGCGCCAATTTACCCAAGACGACGGCCACGTGTTCCTACCCGAGGCTGGCGTAGAACAAGAGGTCGCGCACTTTTGCAGCTCTTTGCACGACTTTTATCGGACACTCGGCTTCCGCGAGATCACCGTCAATTTCGCGACTCGTCCAGTGCAACGCGCGGGCTCCGATGCAGTGTGGGATCGCGCGGAGCGAGCGCTCGAAAACGCAGCGCGCCGCGCGGGGCTCGAGTGCCGAGTCAAACCAGGCGAAGGCGCTTTCTACGGTCCGAAGCTGGAGTTCGAGCTCACGGACCACCATGGCCGGCACTGGCAGTGCGGCACCATCCAACTGGACTTCGTGTTGCCCGAGCGTTTTGAGCTCAGCTACGACGACAGCTCGGGCGCTCGGGCGCGACCGGCCATGCTGCACCGCGCGATGGTGGGCAGCCTGGAACGGTTCTTGGGCATTCTACTCGAGCACCATGAAGGGCGCTTGCCGGCATGGCTCGCGCCCGAACAAGTGCGGGTGCTGCCCGTGCACGGCGAGCAACGCGCGTACGCCGAGGAGGTCGTGCTGCGACTTCGGCAACACGGCTTACGGGCGGCGCTGTGTGCCAGCAATGAGAGTCTTTCCCGTCGCGTTGCGGAGGCTCATGCGTTGCGTGTGCCGCTGTTATGGGTGGTCGGCGCACGCGAGGCCTCTGAGCGCAGCGTTGCCGAACGCGGCGCCGATCCGAGCCGGCGCGCGCTGCCGCTAATCGAAGCGATCAGCCGCGCCGAGCTCGCCTGCGCGCCGCCTGTATCGCCACGAGACAGGCCCGAACCCGCACTAGCCACCGGAAGTGATTGAAACGGTGCCCGAACCCGAGCTGAACACGCGGCGCGTACGCGATTGGTGTCGTGCGCGCCGCACGTTCCGCTTGACCCCCCCTGTGCTGGTAGCTAGGTTCCCCCGGCTCGCGCGGCCCGTTTTTCCGGCCCAAACGTGCTGTGATCCCCGCTGACATGCGTACTCTCGACGGCATCCAAACAATTGACGACCTGCGGCTGGATAGTCAACGCGTGTTCATGCGCGTTGATTTCGACGTGCCGCTGGACAAGACCGGTACCATCACGAACGACGAGCGCATTGTCGCGTCGCTTCCGACGATCAAGAAGGCGATCAGCGCTGGCGCGCGCGTCATTTTGGCCGCGCACTTGGGGGACCCTAACGGCAAGCCGAGCGCGCAGCTCAGCCTCGAGCCCGTAGCGGCACGCCTGAGTGAGTTGCTCGCGCAGGACGTGTTCTTGCCGGATGACTGCATCGGTGACGCAGCCAAAAAGGTGATCAGTGATTTGCGCCCCGGGCAGCTCGTTTTGCTCGAGAACCTGCGCTTTCACGCGGAAGAAGAGCTGAACGACGAAGCCTTCGCGCGCGAGCTCGCCGCACAAGCGGATGTCTATGTAAACGACGCTTTCGGCGCTTCGCACCGCGCGCACGCCTCGGTTTCCGCCCTCCCGCGCGTGATGCGCGACAAAGGCATGGGCTACCGCTTGCGCGATGAAGTAACGGCGCTCTCGCGCCTCACGGAAAGCCCGGAAAAGCGCTTCATTGCCATCTTGGGCGGTGCCACGGTGTCGAACAAAATCAAGCTAATTGAAGCCTTGATTCGCAAATGCGACACAATTTGCGTCGGCGGCGCGATGGCCAACACGCTGCTCGCCGCCTCCGGGCGCGCCCTGAAGGATTCGAAGGTCGAAGCCGAGCAGCTGCCGTACAGCCGCACCCTGCTTGCGCAAGCGCGCGATCGCGGCGTCAAATTCCTGCTGCCCACGGACGTGGTGGTCGCGCCCTCCTACGACTCGCCTTCAGGCGAGGCAGTGAGCGTGCAGAACATCCCCGACCAGCACATGGCCCTGGATATCGGCCCGGATACCGTCAGAGCGTTCGCGACCGAAATCGCCAAAGCCAAGACCGTGTTTTGGAACGGCCCGATGGGTGTGTTCGAGCAGGCACCGTTCGCGGCAGGTAGCATCGGCGTCGCGCAAGCCCTGGCCGATAGCGCCGCCTTCGCCCTGGTTTGCGGTGGCGATAGCGTGGCAGCGGTGGCGGCTGCAGGCCCCGGAATCGCAGAGAAAATCAGCTTCATTTCCACGGGCGGCAGTGCGTCGCTCGAATTAATCCAAGGCCTCAAGTTGCCGGGCGTAGAAGCCCTGCGAGGAAATTAACGTGGCACGTAAGTACCTGATCGCTGGCAATTGGAAATTGAACAATGGCGGCTTGAAAGGCGTCGAGCTCGCAGCGGGCGTCAGCAAGGCTTCGAAAGAGGTCGCTGGCGTGGTTGACGTGGTCGTGTCCCCGCCGTTCACCGCGCTCGCGGCGGTATCGGCCGAGCTGCACGAAAGCGGCAGCCACGTGGAAGTGGCAGCCCAGAATTTTTACCCGAAGGACAGCGGCGCCTTCACCGGTGAGATCAGCGCGCCGATGCTCAAAGAGGCCGGCGCCGCCTGGGTCATCATCGGCCACAGCGAGCGCCGTCAATACTTCGGCGAAACGGACGCGCAAGTGGGCGAGAAGGTAGCCGCTGCCATCGCTGCTGGTCTGAAGCCGATCGCTTGCATCGGCGAAACGCTGGCCGAGCGTGAAGCCGGCAAAACGCTCGAAGTTTGCTTCCGTCAACTCGAGACCATCGCAGCCGAGCTGAACAAGAAGCCGGGCTTCGGGGTGATTGCTTACGAGCCTGTGTGGGCCATTGGCACCGGCAAAGTCGCGACGAACGAACAGGCTCAAGAAGTTCACGCGGCCATCCGTGGGCAGCTGAAGAAAACCAGCACAGAGCTGGCTGAAGTCACCCGCATCCTCTACGGCGGCAGCGTGAAGGCCGACAACGCCGCCGGCCTGCTCGCCTGCCCGGATATCGACGGCGCGCTCGTTGGTGGCGCTGCCCTGGACGCCGAAGGTTTTGGCAAGATTGCCCAAGCCGCGCCCGTCAAAAGCTGAGAAGAATCAATAAAAACGCGTAATTGCAGGCGCGGCCTCGCTTAGGCCGGCGCCTGCTGCTACTTTGCGCGCCTCTCTAGACCCGCCCCTAACAGGATCCCCGTGGCCGAATTTCTGCACACTCCATTCACCATCTTGCACATCATGGCGTGCGCCTTCTTGCTCCTCGTGATCCTGATCCAACCGGGCAAGAGCGGCGGGCTCGGCGCGTTGGGCGGCGGCGGAGCGCAGCAGGTGTTCGGCGGCAGCGGCGCCGGGAACTTCCTCACCAAGACCACTTGGGCCACGGCGGGCATCTTCTTCTTTACGAGCATCTCGCTGGCTTACTTGTCGTCCTCGACGGATGAATCCATGCGCAAGCACTCTGCCGCCCTGCAAAAGCAACGCGAGCAGAACGCGCCGCTCTCCACGTCAACGACATCCGAGAAGTCCCCGAAGCCTGCGGGCAGCGCCAAGTAGGCTCCTGCCCGGGGCCGCGCGTGGCAACATCGCATCGGCTCCGAGAGCTTCTTCCCAGTGGGCGTGAGCTCGCGCTGCTCATCGCGGCGCGCGGGCTAGCGTGTTTGGTCGCTTGGGCGTACGGCTTTCGCGCGCTGAGCGACGATGACTACGCGCGCATTTCGATCGCGCAAGGCTTCGCTGCGGTGCCGCGCTGGGACCCAACGGACACGAGTTGGTTGCCCGCGCCTTTTTGGGCTTATGGCTCCGCGTTTCGAGCCTTTGGCACCGACCTCGGCGTAGCACGCGCAGCGGCCGTTGCCGCCAGCTTGGCGGCGACCGCGCTGATCTACGTTGCCGCGCGCGTGCTGGGTGCCCGGCGTTTGTCTGCCCTACTCAGCGCTGCGCTGAGCAGCCTGCTCCTCCCCTACTCCGTGTTGCTCGGTATCGCAGCGGTGCCCGAGGTGCCGTGCGCAGCGCTGATGCTGTTCGGTGCAAGCACGCTTGCGCGTCCGGATTGCCGGTTGCGCGCCCTGGGCGGGCTTGCGCTCAGTGCGGCGTGCTTGTCGCGCTATGAGGCGTGGCCTCTAGCGCTGGTTTTTTTGGGGTATTGTCTGTGCGACGCGGCCAAACGGCACGAGGTGGCTTTAGCCCTGGGCGGAGTGCTCGGCGCAAGTGGGCTCGCGTGGTGGCTCATGATGGGCAACGCCCAGCATGGCGATGCGCTATTTTTCATCGCGCGAGTCACCGCTTACAAGCGCGCCCTAGGTGGCACGGAGCCCGCGTTACTGACTCGCGTGCTCGACTATCCAAAGCTGCTACTCAGCGCGGCGTGGCCCCTGTGGCTGCTGTACGCGCTCAGCTCTTTCGCCTCGCGCAAGCACCGCACAGCATTGGAAAAGCTCTCAACTCGGCGCCTCACTTGCGCCCTGTTTTCCGTGCTCGTGTTCTTGATCATCGGCAGCGTGCGCGGGGGTGTGCCCACGCACCACGCCGCGCGCGTACTTCTACCGCTTTGGTTCTACGGCTGTGTGATGTTAGGGCCGGCGGCAGCGGCGCTCGTGGCGGGCAAGTCTCGCTTGCAGCTCGGGCTCGCCGTCCTAACCCTGCTCCTGGCTTTGTCACCCTTGGCGCTGCCGCTGGAGTCACTCGCCCAACGCGGCGCCGAGCTCGAAGCGGGCGCCGCCGCCCGTCGCTTCACGAGCGGTTCGCTCGCGATCGATACCCCGGACTATGGCTACACCGCCGTGCAAGCCGCGTTCGGCACTCCCGTCAGCGCGCGCGCGTTAGACGAACACGATCCGCGTCATCCGGACCCGGACCCGTTCGCCTCGCCCGAGGCACTGCGGAGCGCACTGCAGGCACGCAACGCGCATTTTGCTCTAGTCACCGCCAGGCACGCGCCGCTCTTGACGAAAGGCCGCGGCTTCACCGAGCTGTGGCGCAACGACGCATTCGTGCTGTTTGCCTGGCAGCCGAACCCCGAGTCCTGAGTTCGCCAAGAATTTCGCCATCGGGCGCGGACTCGCTAAGCTGCGGCGGTGCTCCGAGTACTTGGACGGCGTGGCTTGGAGGCCGGCATCAGTTTGTTCGCAATCCTCGGGTTTTGTTACGTTCCGCTCGGCTCTCGCACCGGGCTCGAGCACGCCAAAGCCGTCTTCGGGACTGCCGCCGCCAAGCGCGCCGGCGCCGAATTGTTCGAGGCGTTTGCGCGAGTTCGCGGCAAATTGACCGAGGAAGCTCAGGCACTCGCGACCGGCAACGCCAGCGCCACTCCGCCATCGTTGCCGCCACCACACCACGCAGCACACCCCGAGCACGGGCATCGCGCTACTGAAGCCGCCGACAGCCGCTGAGCTCAACGCTGCCCCGGAAATCCGCCCTCGACACGCGGAGCCTGGGTTCCGCGAGCAGGCCCACCCGCGATTTGGACCCACAAAAGACCGAACCACCAGGGCTCGCTAAGGAGCGCCGGTGGTTCGAGTTACTAAAAACTTTAGTCGGGCAGCCTCGAGGGTGTCAACGCATTGTCGCCTCAACGACACATTGTCCGAACACCCCGGACTCACTTACTTAAGCGGCGTGCGGGCCGGCCCCGGTAATAACGCAGCGGCGCTGTTCGGCTGGACGGCTGGTTTGTGCGCCCCCGGCACCAAGGCGCGTTCCGGCTCAGCGCTCCGATGGTCGTCGCGCAACATGGTGAGCCCGTAGATCGCGCCCAGCAGGAGCAGACCGAAGCCGAGCAACTTCACCGCTAAGGGCATGCCCGCGGCGCCTGGCGTGCGCGGCGAGCGTGCGTAGGGCCCAGAGCTCGCACTCCCCGGTGGCCGTGAGCTCGAGGCTTCACGGCCACGAGCGCGCGTCGGAAGCGGAGTCGGTACGGGTAGGCCGTGCCTGAGGGCGGCCGCGGCGCGCTCTTTTTGCATGCGACGCTCTGCGCGAGACGCACGCGAACCGGGACGCCGCCCCCCCATGATGTGCCGCTCCGCTATTCGCGGAGAGCCTCCGCGCCGCTAATGATCTCCATGAGCTCCGTGGTGATCGCGGCCTGACGCGCCCGGTTGTAGATCAGCGTGTACTTGCCGATCATCTCGGTCGCCTTCTTGGTGGCGGATTCCATCGCCGTCATGCGCGAGCCAAGCTCCGAGGCCTGCGACTCATACAGAGCTCGCAAAATGGTCACTTCGATGTACATCGGCACGAGGCGTTCGAGCAGTGCCTCGCGGTTCGGCTCGAATAGGTACTCGCGATGCGAGGCCCACTCAGCATCCTTCGAGCCGTGGTCGCCATTGCTCGCGCTCTTCTCGGATTTTTTCAGCGGAAACAGCGGCTCGGCCACGACGCGCTGGCTCATCGCGCTCTTGAACTCGTTGTACACGACGTAGAT
>JBDTYJ010000131.1:0-14167 GCA_040005755.1 Pseudomonadota bacterium | reverse complement strand
CGGCTGGCATGGGCGGCACTGCTGGCATGGGCGGCACGGCTGGCATGGGCGGCACTGCTGGCATGGGCGGCACGGCTGGCATGGGCGGCACGGCTGGCATGGGCGGTACGGCTGGCATGGGCGGCACGGCTGGCGCGACGGGCAATTGTGCGCCCACGGGCACCATGTGCGGCACCGCCACGACTTATTGCTCCGGCTTCGCTTTTGCCGTGGGCAATAAGGTGATGGCCACCTGCGCCGTGAGCACCGCCGGCTGTATTACTGGGAAAACGTGGCTCTTTACCTGCTCGCAGGCCGATTGCGGGGCGCACGCGCCGGGCACGGCAGCGGGCGAGAACTACTGGACCATCACGCAGTGCAACTGATGCCTGCTTCGAAGTAAGAGTTTGCGCGAGCGCTGAGCTTTCGTGGCTCAGCGTTTTTGCAAAATCACGTAGCCGCCAGCGTTGCTCGGCCAGGCTTCATGTAAGTTTGCAGGTTCCACAACGCGGAAGCGCGCCGCAAGGCGTTCCCGCATGCGCAGCAGGAGCGGGTTCTGTGTCAGTGCGCTCGCAGAAAAATATAAGCCGTCATACGTGCCA
Organism: Pseudomonadota bacterium; assembly: GCA_040005755.1. Taxonomy (GTDB): domain Bacteria; phylum Myxococcota_A; class Polyangia; order Polyangiales; family Polyangiaceae; genus PMG-095. The sequence continues at coordinate 13,586 of JBDTYJ010000131.1, read as the reverse complement.
TCCAAGAGGCGGGTTTCGAAGCCATTTGACCGGTGCCCCAGATCGAGGTCGCTCGCAGAACTGAGGCGGTCGCGCGGAACGTCGCGCCGTCCAATTTCGAGCCAGGCGGCGGTGCCCTGAGACAACGGGTGTCGACCGCGCGCGAACATCCCGCGCAGCCAAGCGACCTCCCGAGCGTGCGCCGCAAGCAGCTCCCTGCGCGATTCGCCGACCACCGGCTGGACGTTACCGCCAACGGAGAACGCAGCCCAAAACATGACGAGCAACAGCGGCGCCGCAATCCGCCAGCGCAGCGGCTCGGCGTTTGTGGCGCGTGAGGGCGCGGAAGCAGCTCCGAGCAGTGTGAAGAGCGCGACCGAGCCTCCGATGGCGAGAGGCAATAGGCTGTTACTACGGCCACCCAGCCTGCAGTAGGCAACGACGGAGGGCACCCCGATCCCGAACGTTAGCCACAAGCAGCGCGCAGCGGCGCGCGCGTTCGCTCGTACCACTCCGAGCGAAACGGCGGGGACAGCAGCCAGCACAGAAACGATGAAAATGAGCCCCGGGGCGCTTGCCGGCACTTCAGCGAGACGCCACCAGAACATGGTCGGGCTCGCTTGCAGTCGAAGTGCATAGAGACTGAATGGACCGAGTGTCGCATCAAACAGCGGTACCGTCGCGAGCGAGAGCGCACCGCCAATCGCGAGTGGCGCCAGCGCCCTCCAACGGCGTTCGAAGAGCACGGCAAACACCAGCCCGACTCCAATACCGGCTGCGGTGAGCTTGAAGAAAATGCCAATCAGCGGCAAGAGCGCGAGCAGAAGCCAATCCCGTCGGCGGAAGGGGTCGGTGTGAAGGCACAGCGCGAGCGCGGCGCAGAAGCAAAGCATCAGCAGGTGATCGGGGTGCACGTGCGGCGCGAGCAGACTCGACAGCGTTACGTTCGCCGCCGCCAGGAGCAAAGCAGGGTAGGCAAAGTGGCCTAGCGCTGCCTTCAGGCGTGTGCCCGCCCACGGCCACAAAGCGTGCGCGAGGATCGTCGCGGACAATGCTTGCCAGAGCAAGCCCAGCGCGCGGTGAGCGCGCAGCGAGAGCTCGAGGTGGAACGGGCGTAACAGGGCAAATTGAGTCAGCTCGAGGCCTGGCGAGTACGAGTGGCTGTTGGCGTCTGCGACAGGACCGTAAAAGGGTTCGCCCGCGTGCAGTTTGAGCAGGTTCGTGAGCGCGGGGGGTTCGGACCAAATCTCGAGATCACTCGGCAGCGTCGCAACGCTGACGATGCATGCGAGCTTGGCAAGCAGCACGCAGGCGGTCAGGCCAACCAGGATTGCGCACAGCGGGCGCACGGAGCGCGTTCGCGCGCTGTTGTATTGATCGAGCAGTAGGATGCTGAGGGCGACGAGTAACAACAAGCACAGCGTCCAGCTCGCGAGCTCAGTGAAGGAGGCATGGGCACGGAAGGCCATGCGCAGCGCCGCGCGCTCGTCGCTGCCGACCGCAAACAGCGCGCCATACAAAGCCGCCGGAGCCAACAGCCCGACTCCGAAGGAGAGGCGGGATTTGCGCCACGCGGCGCTTGGTAGCGCGGTCAGCGCAACGACGACCAACCCCGTTGCGACAGCGACCCACAGCGGCGGCTCGACAATCGCCAACGCCGCCAACGCGGCGCCGGCAATGAGTTGCCAAAACAGCTGAGCGCGCCGTTCCGTGACGAACAGCGAGCTCACGAGGGTGACCCAAGCGCAGGCCGAACACGTCAGAGCGAAGCCATTCGGCAACGCACTCCGCGGCACCGCCAGCGCAACCAAAAGCAAGACCCAACCCTCGAAGTGGCCCGCGGCTCGACGGTTGGCCTGTAAGTGCATCCTGCCCATCTCAAATGCCTTGGCGAGCCGGCTCGTGGCTCGCGTGCCCGAGGCCGCCGGCGGCGCTCGGCGGCGGGCTCGCGCTAGCCGGCCCGAGCGGCGCGAGTCTCGAGCAAAAGAATGCCGTCATGGCTGTCCCGGGCGGCCCGCGTCTTTGGAAGTAAGCATGAGAAAAAACGAGCTAGCTTGCAAGATTCCATGGCCGGAGTAGTCAACGCGGCCTTCGACGAATCGCGGCCCCGTCCCCGCCTGGCGCCGCAAGGTGAAGGTACTCTTTAGCAAATCTGCGCTGAGTTCGTAAACCGCTCGGCGCCTTTGTGCCGCTTGCTCTCGATTTTGGAAGCCACTCAACCGAGTCACTTGCCGACGGTGCCGCGGTTGAGTCCATGCGGCGTTTTTCAGTGCTCCGCTCTGACGTCGAAATGTGAGTCACAAACCCGATGCCCGTGACAGAGTGATGGCATGATTGAGCCTACCGGCGTGGGGCGCACTGCCTGGCGAGTTGCTCGGGTTGCGGCGAGCGCAGCAGTATTGGCGCTCGCCGGCTGTGGCGATACCAGCGCGGCTGACGACGGCGGCCACATGGCGGGCGGCGGCGGCGCCGGTGCCGGCAGCGCCGCGCTGGCGGGCGGCGGCATGCTCGTCTCAGCGGGCGGTGACGCAAGCAGCGGCAAGGCGGGCAGTTTGGGCGGCGATGGCGGCATCGCGAGTACGGCCGGCGGAATGGCAGGCTCGAGCGGCAGCGCGGCGAGCGGCGGGCCCGCCGGCAACGCAGGGACGTCGCCGTTCGGGGGTGCAGGTGGAGCGGCGGGCAGCGCTGGGTTTGCTGGAATGCTCGGCGGAAGCGGCGGCGCCGGCGGGGGAACGACCAAGGTTACGCTGTTCGATGGCCAAAACCTGGCGCTATGGAAGTCGCGCAACGGCGGTGGTGCTGCGCCCTGGACGGTGGCGGACAGTGCATTCACCGTTGTGCCGAACAGCGGCGACATCGAGACGAAGGAAGCGTTCGGGGATATCCAACTGCACGTCGAATTTTGGATCCCGACGACGCCGACCACGAACGCCGAACAGGATCGGGGCAACAGCGGCGTGTACCTGCAAGGTCGCTATGAGGTGCAGGTGCTCGATTCGTATCAGCACCCGCTCGATGGCATGAACGATTGCGGCGCAATCTATGAGCTCAAGAACGCGGACGTGAACGCTGCCCTCCCACCAGAGAATTGGCAAACCTACGAGATTACCTTTCGCGCGCCGCGCTGGTCCGGTCAGACCAAGACCGAAAGCGCCAAAATTAGCGTGATTTGGAACGGGCAACAGGCGCAAAAAGACATTTCGGTGCCGGCGCCAACGAAGCTCGGCGATCCCGAGGTGCCTGGGGATGCGCCGCTGCGGCTTCAAGATCACGGCCACAGTGTTCGGTATCGCAATATTTGGCTGCAGAAGCTGTAGCCAAAGGCGAAGTGCACAGCCATGACGGAGAATCGCACACAATGCATGCAATCGAACGCAGGGGCACGTAGTATGGCGCGCATGAACCGCTGGTCTTGTGCGTCACTGTTGTGTGCTGTGTGTTCTGTTTTGTCATTGGGAGCTTGCAGCGATGGCGGTCAGAGTCCCGCAGGGAGCGCTGGCATGAGCTCGAGCGGCAGCGGTAGTCTGCCTGCAGGCGGCGCGGGCAGTGCTGGCGCGCCAAGCGGCGGCGCAGGGCAACCGACCGTCGGTGGCAGCGCCGGGACCAATGCGGGTGCAGCCGGTCAGGGCATGGGCGGAACGGGCACGAGTGGCGCTGGCGGTATGAGCGGCGGCTCTGGTGGCATGGGCGGCGGTAGTGCTGGTGCCGGCGGCGGTTCCGGTGGGGCCGGCGGCGGTTCCGGTGGGGCCGCGGGCAGCGCTGGCGCTGGCGGCTCGGGCGGGGCCTTGCCCAAGCGCGTGCTCCTGTATGACTTCAACAGCACACCCACAATTTCGACCACGCCACAGCAGATCACGTTCTTGAAGAACCAGTTGCAGACGTGGGGCTATGAGTCCGTAGAGAGTAAGCAGCCTTCAGACATCAGCTCCGCAAATCTCGCTACTTTCGGCGCTGTCGCCATGATCAACACCTGCTTCGAGCCCTTCGGCACCGGGCAAACGGGCGCGGCGCAAACCGCCGCGCTGAAGGCGTTCGTCGAGGCTGGCGGAGGCTTGTTCGGCACACACTGCGCGTCGGTGACGTTTCAATCGGCGCAGCCACCGAATCCGTACAATGACCTGTTGGGCGGCCGCGCCGGCAAGGACAACTTCGACGGCAAGAGCGCGTGTGTGACAACGTCGGAAGCGCACGTCTCGACGGCGATGTTGCCGGCCACGTTCGACTTCACCGGCAACATCGACAACGAGGATTACGTGGCCACGGACACGAAGGTGCTGGTGAAGTGTACTTGGTCCGGCGGCCTGAAGAAGGAAACCGCGGTCTCGTGGTACCGCACTCCCGGCAAAGGGCGCGTGTTCTACACGAACTTCTCCAAGGTCGACTCTGACTTGAGTGACCCAACCTTGGGCGCTAAGCACATTCTGCCCGCCTTGAGCTGGGTCATCGGTCGCTGACTGGCGATGGGCGCGCGCTCAGCGCATCGCCCATTGATACGCCTTGCCGTACACGGCGTTCGGCTCACCGAGCGCCTGCCAGCACATGTCGGTGTAACAATTGCCGAGCACCTGGCACTGGCGCTGCAAACGCGCCTTGTCTTTGACCAGCCAGAAGAATACTGCGGCGTCGTTGTGTGCCCGGCGTGTGGACATGCGAAATGGCAGCTCCGGCGCGCCGAGCGAGTGCTCGAAGGCGGCGTTCACTTCAGCAATGACTTGTGGGTCTTGCAGGTAGCGCGCTTCGCCCGCGGCGTCCCGCTCGAACAGCTTGAAGTACAGCCAGCGCTCGAGGTGGGCCAGGATCACCAACGCGGGTAGGGTCGAGCCGCGGCGGGCGCCAGCCGCAGCTTGGCGCGCGAAGGCGAACATCTGGTCGTGGCTGCCGTGCCATTTTTCACACAGAAACGTGAGCATGGCGCGGTGTGCGCCCTCATGCTCCGGATCGCGCGCCTTGGCTTCGGCGAACCACTGCTGCGCAACTGTGGCGCCCTGATTCAAGCCGCGCGCGACGGTAATGAGGAATGCGCAGGCGCTCGGATCGGCCGGATCGAGTGCCGCCGCCGCGCGCAGCTCTACTTCCGCTTGTTGTAGGTGAGTCCGAAACTGCTGCTTGCCTTGCTCGGTCACCGACTGTCCGTGCCCGCGTGCCTGCCATGCGGCTCCAATGGCATGGCAGCCGAGCAGGAGACGCGGTAGCGCGTTCTGCGGTTCGTTTCGCGCCCAATCAGCGAGCGCTCGCGGCTCGCAGTGCGGACCGAACAGGTCTGCCAGGAAGGAACGATCGCCCCAGGTGCCCGGCGGCAAGGATTGGATCCAGTTACTGAGCTCTGCCAGTTGCCCCTTTGCCACGGCTGCGCGCAGGCGCGGGCCGTCGGGGGTCGCCAGCCGATCGGCCTCGGTCGGACCATAGCCGCCGGGCGCCCCGGAGCTCGCTGCTGCGCCTGCCTGCGACTTGCGCAGGAAAAAGACGACCGCAAAGAGCGCGGCCGTTGCGATGATACTGAATAGACCAAAGAACATTACTCGGATGTTACTCCAAGTTTGACGTGTACTGAAGACACGGCGCGCGCCGCTTGGCGTCGCTGCTGACAGGGCCGCAGGCTAGCGGGAGCTGATCGCGGTCAAGTAGGCCGTGATTTGGCGCGCCTCGGTGGCTGACAAGCGGACGCCTTTCTTGTCGCGCATGTCGCGCACCTGTGCGGCCCAAGACTCCGGCTGCAAAGACATGGGATCGCGCAGGGCGTGGCAGCTGCCACAGCGAGCCTGGTACAGCTCCCGACCCTGCTGGAGATCGCTCAATGTGCTGACGCCGTTGAGATGGCTTTGGGGCCTCGTGACATCCGCAGCGTTGGGCACAGCCAGAGCGGATGCACACGCGCATGCGGCGCACGCGAACACCAGGTAGCTCAACGCTTGGACGGACAGGCGGAGCGCCCGCGCCGCGACTGCAGATGCCTCACATATCAAGTCCAATTACGCTGCGAAACCAGACTGGTCCGTAGGCGTCTCCGGGATTTGGCGTGCTCATGCTGTTCAAGTGCAGGTACAAACCCGCAGTCCACCACAACCTCCCAAAATTCAGGTGCGAGGTTGGGCCAAGGAAGTGATGCACGCGAGAATTTTCACGATCTTGAGGCGTAGCGCCAGAAGCCGACAGCTGCCCGCGACCCCAATATTCGAAACCTGGTTGGAAGGTGGGGGTGACCTCGAACGACGCTCCGGCAGTCGGGTTGATGATGAACTCCGCTTCTCGGCCGTGGGCCTTCGTGTCGAGCGGCCGCGCCCACGCCTCTTCGGCCCATAGGTTCGCGAGCAGCCGAACGCGCCCCAAGCGCCTCTGCAAGTTGACCTTGGCCTCGAGCGCTAGCTCGTCGTGCATGGTTTCGAGCTCTAGGTAGAGCCCGATGTCGACGGGCAGCTCACCGGGCTCCGCGAGCCGCGTGCGAACCCGCCACTTGAGCCCGTCGAACAGCAATGCATTGTCTCCGCCGGGCAGGGCAGCGGCCTCGAATACTTGATAAAACCCGAGCTCAACGCGATCGGTGATGCCGTACTCGAACTCGGTCTGCAGCCGATACTCGGGCGCCCACATGTTGCCCGGGCTGACTCCGGTCGGGTCCGCGGCCACCCGCAACGGATTGAGATCCGTGTAAACTTCCAGTTCCAGGTCACCTTTGGCGAGCGTCTCGTTGGGGTAGCTGAAGGGCAGGGTGCGCGGGGTCGCGAAGGCGGGCGCGGCGAGAAATGTCGCAAAACTGCCAGCGGCGATGAGTTTGAAGATGAATTTCATTTTCAATAAGCCGCTTTTTGCCGAACCCGCAGAACCGCGTCAAGGTGAATCGCGCATGCTCCCGCGGCTGGCGACTTTGGCGCCCGTCCCCGCGGCGGCGCGTCCCGTGTCCCTGCGGCGGGCAGTGGCAACGGCAACGGCGGTGCAGGCACCGGCGCGGGCGGCGCAGGGGCGGTCGGCGGCGGAGCTGGCCCCGGTGGCGCGGCTCCGGCTGGCGGGGAGAGCGCGACCGCGGGCACTCGGGGTTCGCCGTGCTGCGAGCGGTGCTGGCGCACACCAGGGCGAACTTGGCTACTCGCGGTTCTGGCGGTAGCCTGAGCCGTGGTCATGCGGGCGCGCGTAAACCTCGCCGTGGCACGGCCGTGGCTGCAGGTTCGACGCAGTTTGCGCGCCCTGGCGCGGTGCGTCTGCGCTGCAACGAGCGGCAAGCCGTGATGCAACGCGGCTCGCGCATGCCGGCGCAGCTCCTGACTATGGCCGTGCTGTTGCTGGGCATGCGGCCCACCGCGCGCGCCAGTGCCCCCGTGCAGGCAACGCCGCAATACTCGGAGTACGAGGTGAAAGCAGAATTCATCGAACGCTTCACACGCTTCGTGGTCTGGCCAGAGTCAGTGTTTGCGTCAGGTGACTCCCCATTCGTGGTCTGTGTGTGGGGTAGCGGCCTCCTGGCGACGCACCTGGAACGCGTCGTCGCGCGTGGCAAAGTCAAAGATCGGCCTGCCCGCCTGGTACATGTGGGACCAGACGACGGTCTGGACAGCTGCCACATCTTATTCGTTTCTGTCGCCGATCGCATCGCGGTCCGGAGCGTCATGGCTCGCACGCGCGGCAAGCCGATCTTGTCCGTAGCGGAACAACCCGGGTTCGCCGAAGCGGGCGTGCTGATCAATCTGATCATCGACGACGAGGGCGCCGTTCGCTTCGAGATCAACCGTGATGTGGCCAACGCGAGTGGGCTCAAGATTAGCGCCAAGCTCATGCGCTTGGCGCGCGTCGTGAGGGAGCGCTGATGCTCCGTTCCTATTCGGTTCGAGCAAAGCTGATCGTGATCGTGATGGTCACCACCTGCGTCTCGCTGGCCCTGATGGGCTTAGCGCTCGGAATCTTCGAGCTGGTCAGCCATCGCCGCGCCATGAACGCGGAAATGACAACGGTGGGGAGCATCATCGGCGCCAACAGCACGGCGGCGCTCACCTTCAACGACCAGGCCGTCGCCACCGAGATCTTGGGTGCACTCAAGCCGTACACTGAAGTGCGTTCCGCTTGCCTGTACGACGCTCAAGGTCATTTGTTCTCCAGCTTTCTACGCACGCGCGAGCGGAGTGCTTGCCCAGCTTCGCCCGCGAAAGACGGCTTCAAATCCGAAGGCGGCATGCTCGTCCAGTGCAGTCCGGTCATGCTCGGCTCGCAGCGCATTGGCACACTGCTCTTGGTCGCCTCGCAGGGTGCCTTGTGGCGGCGCCTGAAGCTATTCTGCGGCGTCTTGGCTGTGGTGCTGATGTTCTCCGCGCTGGCTGGGCTGCTGCTTTCCTCGCGACTGGAGGGCGTCGTGTCGCGGCCCATCTTGGAGTTGGCCACGACCGCGCGCCGCATCGCCGATCAACGAGACTACGCGCTGCGTGCACCTCGTCACAGTCACGATGAAGTGGGCGTGGCGGTCGGCGCGTTCAATCAGATGCTCGATCGCATCCAGGACGCCGATCAAGCTTTGCGTCGAGCGGGGCAACAAACCCTGGAGCAAGCGCAGTTCTTGAGCTCCATTCTAGACAGCATGGGAGAGGGCCTGATCGTGATCGATCACAGCTCCACTATCCTGGTCTGGAACGCCGCCGCCACGCGCATTGTCGGCCCGAGCCCGGCCGGCCTTGCGTTCACGGAATGGCCGCGGCACTTTGGGCTGCTGCGCGGCCCGAACGAGGAAGTGCTCGCTTCCGAGCAGCAGCCGATCGCGCGGGCGCTGTGCGGGGAAGTGGTAACAGACCAAGAAATCTACCTTCGACCCGCAGCGGAGCGGGGTGGGCGCTGGATCAAGGCCACCGCCCGGCCCCTGCACGCTGAGCAGGGTAGGATATCCGGCGCGATTTCAGTATTTCATGACGTGACGTCACACAAGCAAGCCGAGCTCGAGCTCAAATCCAGCGAGGAGCAGCTCCGGCAAGCGCAGAAGATGGAGGCAGTCGGCAAGCTCGCGGGTGGTATTGCTCACGATTTCAACAATCTGCTGACCGTGATCTGCGGGTACAGCAGTGCCGCACTGTTCGAGCTGCGCGAAGGCGATCCGATCCGCAAAGACATCGAAGAGGTGCTGGGCGCGGGCGAGCGCGCGGCGACATTGACGCGCCAATTGCTTGCATTCAGCAGAAAACAGGTGCTCGCGCCGCAGCGGCTCGACTTGAACGTCGTAGTCCACCGTTCCGAAAACATGTTGCGACGCCTGATCGGCGAGAACGTCGAACTGGTCGTGACGTACGGCGCGGATCTCGGCGTCGTGACCGCCGATCCAGGGCAGCTCGATCAGGTGGTCCTCAACCTGGCCGTGAACGCACGCGATGCGATCCCCGGAGTTGGAACGCTCACGATAGAGACCGCCAACGCCAACCTGGACGAGCGCTACGCCCGCGAGCACATCGGCGTCCGGCCGGGCGCCTACGTTCGACTGACGGTGCGGGATACTGGCGTGGGCATGAGCCCCGAGGTTGAACCGCGGATTTTTGAGCCATTTTTTACGACCAAAGGCTTAGGCAAGGGCACTGGTCTCGGCCTCTCGACCGTGTACGGCATCGTTCAACAGAGCGATGGCCACATTGCGGTGTCCAGCGTGCTCGGCAATGGCACGACGTTCGAGATTTACCTGCCGCGCACCGACGACACGGCAACAATATCGAGCTCAGCCAGCGCTGATCAGCCGCCCAGATCGCGCGGCACGGAAACGATCTTGCTTGCCGAGGACGAAGCACCAGTGCGCAAGTGGGCCACGCAGATCCTCACCCGACTCGGTTATCAGGTGCTCGTTGCATGCGACGGCGTGGACGCGCTCGAGATTCAAGCGCGCCACTCGGGGCCGATTCATCTGTTACTCAGCGACGTGGTGATGCCAAAGATGGGCGGCCCTGAGCTCGCAAAGCGGCTCTTGGAGCGGCTGCCTGCGCTTCGCATCTTGTTGGTTTCCGGTTACACAGGCGACGCACTGGATCACCTGAGCCTCTCCGCCTCTGAGCTCACGCTGCTCGAGAAGCCGTTCACGTCCGAAGTGCTTGCGCAGAAGGTGCGGGAAATACTCGACCGCTAGTCACGTGGGCGCTGGGCCGTCAGAGCTTGATTGTCCAAGACAACAGGAACTCGCGCGGCCGAGAGCGCGAGCTTTGGGACGGTCGGTACTGCTCGTTGGCCAGGTTTTTGCCCGTTAAATCCAGGGTCATCCGTTGTGCGCGGCCCCAAGAATACCCCACCGTGCCATTGAGCAGCGCGTAGCTCTGGTAGGCGAACTGCGGAGTGTCCGGCAACAAGGTCTGGTCAATAACCAAGTTTGCGCCGAGCGCGAAGTACAGGCCGGCTAGGGTCGAGCGCGTGAAATCATAGCGCGACCACACGTTGGCGAGGTGAGGCGCGCTCATCTGGAGTGGCGCGTTATGAAAGCGCCTGACGTTCTTGTAGTTTGCGCGCTCCGCAGCGTCGAGCGTGTCAGGATTCTGGGCGAGGATGGCGCGGTCATTGCCACTGAACTCGACGATGCGTGCATCCATGTAACTGTAGGATAGGTAGAGCTGCCAGCTTTCAATCGGCGAAACAGTGGTGTCGAGCTCGATCCCGCGGGAACGTTGCTCGCCGCTTTGCACATTGGTGATCAAGATCGAGCCACTGACGGGGTCCAGCGTCGCCAGATCATTGACGATGTTTTTGTTGCGGATATCGAAATAGCTCACCGTGCCGGAGAGCCGCCCGCCAAGCAAATCGAATTTCGCCCCGACATCGACGCCCTCACCCTTGGTTGGCGCAGCCGGCACGGTGGGGACGTTGCGAACGAGCAGGATTTGCGAGCCTGGCACGAACGACTCAGCGTACGTCGAGAATACTGAAATTCCCGGCGTGACCTTGTAGAGCAGCCCAAATTGCGGCGTAATTTGGCTCGAGGTGATGGCATCAGATGTGCCCGCTTCGCTATCCGTAAGCTGATTGTCCGTCCACGTTTGGCGGCAGCCGGCGAGCGCAAGCAAGCGATCGTCGAAGAAACCGAATGTCGTCCCGGCGTAGACGGCCCGGTCGTTGGCGGCGGACGTCTTGTGCGCCCTGCTCGCGGTAAGCGTGGAGAGCGGAATGTTCACGCCGCGATTCCAAGTAGAAGGATCCCGCAAGTCCCAGAGCGGAAGGGGGGATGCGGTAGGTGTCGTGCCGAGCGCGGGATCGTTCGGCGCCTGACCGGCGACTGCGTCGAACGTGCGCCTGACGTACTGTGCACCCAGCAATAGCCGCATGCTCACGTCGCCAAATCGGTACTTGCCGACCGCTTGGCTTTCAACTGTGCTGCCACGGTTTCGGTAAATCTGACGGCGTAGCCGGCGGCCCTGCAGAAAAGTGCTGTTGTCAGCCATGCTCAGGTTGCCGCTGAACAACATGTCCGTCGTGTAGTCTTGGTAAGCGTAACCCACGCGCAAATCCCAATGATCGTTGGCCCTCAAGTCGAGCCAAGAGCTTAAGCCGTTCGTGGTGCTACGCCGGAAATCACCATTGGCCATGCTATTCCAGTTGTCGGGCAACCCGGGCACGTCCACGCCGGAAAGGTTCGGATCGGTCGCGCTGGGGATGGCGCCAGCTTGGCTATTGCGCCCCGGCTTTTGCATCACCTGTGGCGACTCAATCTTCGTGAAATGCTCGTATTTCAGCGACATGCTGAGCCAGTCGGTTGGCTGCGCCAGCAGGGAGGGCGAGATATCCAGCGAATGCGCGTCGTACGGATCCCAGTAGTGCATGTCCTGGTCGTACGAGGCCGCTACACGGTAATAGAGGCCCGGTTCAATCGGCCCCGTGATGTCGGGCTCGACCCGGTACTCCCCATAAGAGCCGACCCTTAGCTTGGCGGTGGCGGCAAACTGTGGCTGCGGGCTCTTGGTAATGACGTTGACGATGCCGCCCGGCGCGACCTGCCCATACAGAAACGACGCCGGGCCTTTCACTACCTCCACACGTTCGATATTCGTAAAGTCGAAGATGGAGGGACCGTGAAAGCCGTCACGCAGACTTTGGATATTCCCGGGGGTGGAGCTGATTGCGAAGCCGCGGATGGCGAGGTTGGCGTTGCCTTCGTTGAAATCGTTGCTGCGATAGGTAACGCCCGGGGCATAGCGCGCGACGTCAAAAATGTTAACCGGCTTCTGGTCCTCGATGAATGCCTGAGTGAAGGCCTGAATGGCAAACGGCAAATCCCGGGTCGGCGCGTCGAACCGAGAGCCCGAGACCGAGTTCGACGCCCGGTAGCCGTTGTCCAAATTGCTGGATACGTTGAACGGCGAAACACGCACGTCCATCAACTCTTCCAAGCTCATCTCGGTGAGGCCCTTGGCCGGCTCGCTCGGCGGAGTTTGGGCGTGCGCAGAGCCTCCCCACACGGCTCCTAAGACAATGCCCGCGACGAGGTCGCCTCTCCACGATTTGGCTGGAAAGTTCATGGTGTAGCGCGTCATTGTCGCGCACTGACCGAGGCCGGCACGATTGCCAATCGCACGTCAGGTTACGTGGAAATCGATCGAGGTCAATCGAGTTCAGTGCCGGCCGCTCTTCGCGGCCTTTTACGCGAACGAGTGTGGGTGCGGCGTCTCGAACGCCCGGGCGGCGGATTTTATCCGGCCGGTGGACAGCTTGCCGCCGCGACCCCCAACAAGGGGACGGCGTGCCAGCGATTCACGCGTCGCGAGGGCCGTGAACCTGAGCTCGGTCCTTTCGCGCCGGGCGCAATGAACGTCAATCCGCCGCGGCGTCGCGCTTGTCGAAGTACTCGTCGTAGCGGTGCACCCAATCCACGCTTGCGCCGAGTGGCGTGTGGCAGGCGAAGCAGGTCGTAGTGGGGTCCTTGAGCTCGGTGACGCCGTCGCTGGCATAAGCTCCGTAGAGCCAGTCACCGTTCCGCTGCCCTGCTGGCACTAGGCTCCCCCAGCCGCCGTGCTTCGCCATGACGTACGTTTTCAGGCGTGAGGTCTTGATCAGATTGCCGTCGTCATCCAGCACGGCTTTGCCGTCGTCATCCTTCTGCACGTTCATGAGATCCATCACCATTACCGTGCCGTCCGGGAACGGAGCGCCGCGCTCCGCCTTGGCGCCAATGGCATTGATGTAGATATCCCGCACCTGCAGGCTGTCGGGGCGTTGCACATTCAGAAGGAACGGCTCCCAGGATTGGTAACCGCTGGGCAGCGGAACCGTCGGTGTAGTGGGTGCAGGAGCGGCGGGCGCCGCGGCGCTGCGCCTCTGAAAATATTCCTCGTAGCGGTGCACCCAATCCACTCCTTTCCCGAGCGGCAAGTGGCAAGTGAGGCAGGGCGTAGTTGGGTCCGTTAGCTCGGTAACGCCGTCCTTCGCGTAGGCCGCGTACAGCCAATCCCCATTCCGTTCATCGGCAGGTACGTAGGCGCCCCAACCTGCGTTTTTTTCCATCACGTAGGTCTTCAGGAGTGAGGTCTTAATCAAGTTCCCATCTTTGTCGGTGAGCGCCGTGCCGTCGTCATCCTTCTGCACGTCCATGAGGTCCATCACCATCACGGTGCCGTCTGGGAACGGAGCGCCTTGTTCCGCCGTGGCGCCGATTGCATTGATGTAGATATCCCGAACCT
>JBDTYJ010000130.1:0-14182 GCA_040005755.1 Pseudomonadota bacterium | reverse complement strand
GCCGCCGAACCCCGCCCCGCCCGCCGCACCTGCCGCACCTGCCGCGCCCGCGGCGCCGCTCCCTCCTGCCTGCGCGGGCCCCCCGCCCATAGCAGTACCGCCAGCCGCGCCTCCCGCGCCGGCGCTCGGCGACGAGCCGCTCGCCCCTGCGGCACTGTTGCCGGCACTGGCGAACCCCGCGCCGCCGCCATCAGTGGCGCCCCCGGCCGCCCCGGTTGCGGGGCCGGTCGGATTGCCGCCAGCGCTCGAACAGGCCACGAGGACGCAAAGGACGCCGCAGGACGTGAGGAGCAACTGACGATTTTGAAAAAGGGATTGGGAATGCATCGCTGATGTAGGCAAGGCGTTAAACGCGACCTTACGCTAGCACTCAGCCCGCAATGCCCGGCAAACGCATCAGGCCGCTGCGTCGAGCTGAAGGTGACGTCATTTGGCAGTGGCCGGACGCTCTCCTTTCCGTTGCGCAAACTGAGCGCGACCTCGACGAGGCGAGTGAGCCTGCCGGGCACGGCCGCTGCGGGCAGAAAATGGCAACGACCCAACACTCACTCCTGGGCCGTGCGTGCCCTGATTGCCCTAGATGCCGCGGCGATCCGCGTGCTCGAGCCCCGGTCATCGCTTGCGGGCCGGTGCCCGCGCACCGAACTCGATCACGATCTGGCCGGAGCGCACACCCGCGCCGCCATCGATCGGCGCGGCGGACAACAAGAATTGACCAGACTGACACGAGCATGACAGGACAATGGTGGCGCGCGGAAGCTAAGGTCCGGCATCTTCATGCCGAGCCCTGCCACTCCTGATCGTTCTCGCACCGAGCCCACGCCCTACGAGCTGTACATTCGGTTAGCGGAACTCGAAGCGCTCTGGCCTCGTGCCTCCGAAGCTCGCCCCGGTGAACTCGTGCTCGTCTGTGGCTTTCAAGCGGCCGAGCTCACTTTACGGCTAATCGAGGATGCATTGAGCGATGGCCGCGTGGTCGCCTTCGCCGAACAACGCGTAAAAAGGTACGCCGAACACCTAGTCGGCGGCGTTGAGCTCACTTGCGAGCTGCTGCGCTCCGTTCCCACGTCGGAGCTTGCCGCGCAAGGGCCCGCTAGTCACGGTGCGCTCGACAATTCATCGGGCTTTCGCGTGCTCGCCGGAATACGCCCTGAGCTGCTCGACGCGATCAGTCTGAGGCTATCGGCTGCCGTTGCCGGGTTGCCCTTCGAACTCGGCATCGGTCAGGAGCTCGAGCGCGTGCGGCAAGCGCAAACCCTGGAAAAACGGGCTTATGGTGCGCCGAGTGCGGACCGACCCGGCCTCGATTACGCGGCTCTCGTCGCTCCGGCGGCCGTGCGAAAGCTCCGTGAAGCGAGCCCGTGTGGGCCCGAGGATCACCTGTTTTCTACGGCTCACCAAATCACCGAGTGCTGGCTGAACATCGTGCATCACTACCTTTCGGCGGCGCTCGCGGCGGCCGAAGGTCGGCGCTGGGATCTCGCGGCGGACGCCTTGACCAGCGCGAATGCGATTCTGCCGCTGGTGGGTGAGGCCGGGCAGTTGCTGGATCAAATGGTGCTCGCGGACTATCACCCGCTGCGCGTGCGTTTGCGCGACGGAAGTGGCGCACAGTCGATCGCTGCTCGACGCCTAGCGCCTGCCGTGCGCCAGGTCGCGGACGTGCTGTGGGAAGCGCTCGCGGCAGCACAGCTCAGCGTGCTCGATGTGCTCGATCGCCCCGCTGAGCACTTGGACCTGTACCGTTGCGTTAGCGCCCTGAAGGCTGCGGGAAAGCACGCGCAGAGCTTCTTGTTTCATCATTATTTACTGACGCTCGGCGTGCTCGGCACGCACTCGCTCGGCTCACTCGGATACGAAATCCGGGAGCTCGCGGAGCGCGCGGCGCAGCCGCTTCTCCCGGAGATCAACCAAGCACATCACGACTACGTGATGCTCAGCAACTTCGAGCACGGGGATCGCTCGGGAAGCATTGTGTACCACAACGAGCTTGCGCACGGAGGCGACGCCCCGTACCAGCTGCCGGGTTCTAAAGGGGAGCGCGCAATTTGCGCGCGCGCGGTGGTGGAGGCGCGCGTGGCCGCCTATTTCAACGCGATTGAGCGGCGTGACGCCGAGGCTTGGGTAGCGCTGTTTGACCCGGTTTGCGGGCAGCTGCACGACGTTATTGGCACCCGCCCCTACCTCGGAGAGAAGCGACTGCGGGTATTCATCAATGGCATGTTCCGCTCTTTCAGCGCCATGCGCGCCAGCTGCTCGGCGCCGCGCGTCGAAGGCAACCACGCGCTCGTGGACTGGTGCTTCGACGCGGTTTCATATCATGGCGTGGCGACGCAGCTGGAAGGCTGCGAGGAGTTCTTGTTCGACGAAAAGGGCCACATCGTCAAGGCGATCGCGCATTGGCAGCCCGAGCGGGTCGCGACTCAATGGCGCGCGGCGAGCACGGAGCTCATCAGGCGCGGCCCTGCCGAACACCCTCGTTCTTACATCGCGGACCTTCGGCCTTCCGACGTGCGGCTCAAGCTCGCGATTGACTAGGTTCGCGGCGGCGGGGCCAGAGCCTCACGCCGCATTTCCAGCCAGCGAAACGCGCCCGGATCGGACGCTGCGGATGCGCCGAGTGCGCAAAACAAATGAACTCCGGGCTTCAGTCGGAGCACGGTTTTTTAGCGGGTGAAGACCGCCCGACTCAACGGAGCCGCGAGGCGGTTGTCCATCTTTTGTCTGAACACCCGGAGATACGACCATGTCGAAATCACGCTCTCGAAATCAAACTGTGAATCGGTGCGCGTCCCCCGCCGCGCGGCGGCCCGCCTTCCCAACCCGTTTCGCGCTCACCGCGCTCGCGCTGATGCCGGCGGTGAGCGCCTGCAGCGGCGCCGACTTCGACCCCGGCCGAACAGGCGCAGCCGACGCAGCACCCGTGATCGGTGAGGAAAACGTCGCGGTAACTCAAGCCGGCGTCGCGCCACCCTCGTTGATCAACTCCGATCCCACCCTGGACCAACGGTTTCTGCCCGGCATGGGCTACTTCGACGGCACGACCTGCGACATCTGGCCGCGTGACGTGAAGTTCGGCACGAGTGACGACAACATGGGAGTCATCGCCTCCGTGCTGGCCCGCTACTCCATTCCGAGCAGCGTCAAGATCCTGAAGTCCATGACAGATCGCCTGCGGGCTCTGCGAGTTTCGGGTGCTTCCGTGATCGGTTCGAAGAACGAACTCGTCGTCACGAACGCGGTGCTCTCCTCCAGTGAGAGGCCGCTCGTCGCGATCGATCAATCGACGCGTCAGGGGTATATGCTCGAAAATGAGTGGTTCTGCACGGAGCAGATGCAGGCTCACAACCCGCTCGCCTGCAAAGAGTACGGGGTCAAGGTCGGCAAAACCTGGTACTCGGTGATCGGCCGCGCGACCAAGGGCAGCTCGGCGCCGTACACTCTTTACGGATCGGAGGGCATTCCCTCTGCGCCAACGGTCGTGGTGCTGACCGCGCCGCAGGTTCGTTTCGCACCGACCAAGGCCAACGGCACAATCACGACCAACACCTTTCTGATCGCGATTGGTCAGCGGGTTTATGGCGGCAGCCCCTACAGCCCGGGCGAGGATCTATCCCAGCGCGCGAAGAACTTCGCGAGCGTCTCGGTGCGCCGTAACTCCACCGCGCTCGCAGAGCTCCCCACGCGCAAAGAGTGGCTGAACGCACTGTACGAGCCCCGCCAGCCTGGTTTCGTCGCCCTGCTCGGTGATGAAGTCGGTGGGTTCGGGGATGTCTCCGCTTCGGCACCTGCGCCAGTCGAGCAAGTGGTGATTAGCTACGACTACGAGGACCCGGCCCACTTCGTGCCCGACACGAAGACGCTCTATCTAACCCCAGAGGAATACTTCGCACCCAGCACCTCGCCGTGCGACCCGGCGCGAGTGCAGGGCTCGCTCGGCACCATTGCTTGTAATTACACCGTCACGCTGGCCAATTCACCGCGGCTCCACCCGCCGGGTGGCGGCGGCGCGGCGTTCTTCATTGCCGGCGCCACACCGAACACTGCAAACGTCTCGGTCGTCGACGACTCGACGCCAATCGGCGTGACCTACACCCTCGCGACGCTGCGCCGCTTCTTGAAGGGACAGCTGCGTCCACTACTCGACCCGGGCGCCAATACGGTCTGGGTGAGCCAGGGCAAAACGACCATCGACTATGTCGACGGCCCGGGGTGGCTGAATACTTCCGGCTACGCAAGCTCGGCCTTGAACGACTTGCAATCGGAGCTCGGCGGCGTCGTCAGTGCCGCATTCCCAGCTTCAGACGCAACATTCCCGAGCCTCGCCAAAGCGGATGGCGGGACGGATACGGGCGTGCGGCAGGCCGACATGGGGGCCGAGCTGTTCACGCAGGGCGCGTTCTCCGATGTCATGTTCGCACATTCCGAGCTCGAATCGCTGCGCACTGGAGAGGTGGCGTCGAGCTGGACAGACACGTTCCGTCTGATGACCGACTACAATCTGGGCGCTCGGCGCATTTCTGGCTTCGACGCGCTCGCCGATATGGGGATCGATCCGGAAAAGCGAACCCGCGCCGAAATGATGGACTCTTACTTGGCGGTCGCGCCCGACCTCGAGACCAAGAGCAACGTCCTCGGCTTGAGCTACGGCCAAACCGCTGGCGGTTGGTACGCCCTGCGCGATCAGGGCTCGGTTTCCCTGTACGGGGCGCAGCAGCGTTGGAATCAGCTCGGCTCGCTGATTGATAATTTCCAAGCTGCAGCAGACAAATCGTACAGCCTGCAAACGAGCGCTGAAATCAAAGCGCTGGTCAACTTGGTCGGTGCCCTGAATACGAGTCTGACGCGCGACATCAGCGACACGGCGAGCGCGGCGGCCACGGTTTCAAGCGCAGCCAAAACCAACGCGGCCACTCAGCAAGTGTCGCTCGATGACTTTCAAAAGGGCTATTCCAAGCTTTTCGATTTGAGCGCGAGCTTGCAGTCGCAAATGAACTCCGTTTGGGGGTGTGCCCCGGGCGGTTCAATGAACGCCTGCCTCGCCGCGGCCAAAGCCAAGCTCAACACGCTGTCGAACGACTGCAATCCACAAAATGGCTTCGCTTGGCTGAAGCCAGTGGTCGGAATTCTCGATCAATACGTGCCTGCTCTCAACTGGGTCGACACGCACATGAAGGAATACACCGGCAAGGACCTGGTCGACACGATGGATGCCCTGATTGAAGACCCAAAGGACGCAAGCATTGGCCTGGGCGAGAACGCCCTCCAACACTACGTGTCGCTGACGACTTACGCCAAACAGTTCAAAGACGTCGACAAGTACATAGGAATGGGGGCCGACTACAGCAAGGCAATGCACAAGCTGATCGACGATGCGCCGATCACGTGCAGCCGAGCCGCGGGCCAGGGACCGCTCGACACCTTCAAGGCGCAGGTAGTGATCATCGACAACCTGGTGCAGAACTACGCGACGCAGGTTCAACTGGTTCACGCGCAGATCAGCGCCAGGCTCGGTCACGTTGGCTATTTGATGACCGAAGGAGATGCCTACGACACGCTCGCGACCAGCGCGAAAAACAACCTGAAGGCGCTCAAGGCGAACACTCAACCCCTGCTCGATCAGCTAAATTCAGTCACTGCGGGCGCCAGCTACACAGCAATCGCAGCTCAACAGCGAGCATTCCTCGGCAACGCTTGCCACGTCGCGCTGCGAGCCACTCGCGCGTCGCAGGCTGATTTGCATTTGGTGAGCCAGGCGTTGCAAACGTCCACGGGGCGCGGCGTAACGGCGCCATACCTCGTTTTGCCCGCCGACTCGGCCTATCACTTCGCTGACGGGGCCCAGCCTGCGAACCTATCGCCGACCGACGTGAATTACGGGTACGCGACTAGCCTGTGGGACTCAGGCGCATTCTCGGCGCGCTTCACCGCAGCGGGGGACGGCGCGACCACGAGCTACCTCAGTCGCGCCACGACGCGCCTCGAGCAACTCATGAACGGGGAAGTTTGCGAGGACGCGACACAAAAGCCTGCGACGCGCTTCGTCGTGCGCAAAGTGTTCACCGGGCAAGCCTTGAAGACGCTCGTCTCCAGCGGGGCTTTCGATTTCAAGGTAACGCTCGATGACATCGCCCAGAGCGGCAAAGACGGCTCGAACCCGACGCGCGGTATGGTAGCTGAGAACTTTTCCAGCAAGTCCTTCGACATCAAGCTCGATGGCGGGTTCGTGGTCAGCGCGGGGTACTCGATCTGCAACGGTGCAACGCCGGGCGCGGAGTGCAAGACGCGCGTGCCGGTCAACTCCCTGAGTGGCGTTGCGAGCGGCGCGTTGAACGTGCTGTACCTGGCCAATCGCGGAACCGGCGCAGTGCCGAGCGTTCGCGCTTTGAACGGGGTATGCGCGGACAATCAGGAGGGTGTGGCGACCAGCGCGCCAATCACACTGAACTCCACGGCCATCACCGTTTCGTCTTGCCTTACACCCGTATTCACGCCGCGAACGAGCGCCAACCTGCTCTACTTCGACAACGCGGCGGGACCCGACTCGCAGGTCTTGAACCTGCAAATGCAGAACGCGCAGTGCAATATCGATGCGGCCGTGCAGGCTTCTCGCCCGTTGCAAGGTGTGCCGGTGCTGGGGACCTGGGCGCTGGCAAACTCGGGGGCGATGGCTGCTTCCCTCAACGCAAGCCTAGCCGCCGCGCAGGTGTCAGACGCGGTGTTGCCTTTGCCAAAGGGCGCGACGGGCATCGAGGTTCTGTTCTTGGTTGGCGCTCAGCCCGTAGGACCGAACGACGACGGAGGCTACACGCTCGCGTCGCCACAGAAGACCAGCCTCTGAAGCTGGGTTGAGCTACGAGCAGGCCGGAATCCCCGTGTGGGATCCCGGCCTGTCGTGTTTCAGTGCCAGCCCCTCAGCGCATTCAATGACCACCGTGGCGCCAGCGCGTTCTTGGCCGATGGAGCCTTGAACGGCCTCGCAAAGGAGTTGAAGTACGCTCTGACATTTATGTCCGACGTGTGAGGCACCGCACTGGCACAGAGCGCCAATATCCAGCTCGGAAAATCCCATATGTGCATGGTACAATCCATGCAGAGGGAACCTCATGAAGCATGCAAGCGCCGTGATCAGTCTCCGCTACGCCGCTTACGCCTGGCTCCCGGCGGTGGCGCTGATGGCCGCCTGTGGCGGCAGTGCTTCAGAAGTGGGCAGTGCCGCCGCGGGCAGCGGGCAGCAGGCTGGCGCTGGAAGCGCAGGCACCGGCGGTGACGTAGCGGGCAGCGGCGCCGCAGCGGGTGCAAGCAACGCAGGTGCGAGCAACGTCGGCGGGAGCAACGCAGGTGCAAGCAACGTCGGCGGGAGCACGGGTGCGAGCTGCACCGTCGGCAACAAAACCATCCCCAGCGGCACTTGCTGCTTCGTCGGTCCCGACGGGTGCAGTGATTGTTCCTGCACTGACGGTCAGCTCGCGTGTGCCCCCGGTGACTGCGTCCCGCCCAATAAGCATTGCGGGGGCATCGCGGGGATCGCGTGCGCCAAAGGACAGTACTGCAAGTACGAGGAGAGCACCCAATGCGGATCGGGAGATCAGAGCGGTGAGTGCGCCAGCATACCAGGGGGATGCACTCTCGAATATTCGCCGGTGTGCGGTTGCGATGGAAAGGCGTACGGCAATGCGTGCTCGGCAGCGGCTGCCGGAGTGAGCGTTGCGTACACGGGGCCATGCGGCGTTGCGGCGCAGGGCAGCTGCTCGGTGACCCCCGATGGCGCGACCTACCCGGATGGCAGCGCGGACATCCCAGCGGGGGACGGCTGCAACGTGTGCACCTGCGCGAAAGGCATACTGACCTGCACTGCCCGCCCTTGCAGGGCACCCACGCAGTGCGGGGCGCGGGCCGGCGACACCTGCACCACCACTGAATACTGCGCTTACACTCCCAGCGGTTTGTGCGGTGCCGCGGATGCGCAGGCGGTTTGCAAGCCGCGCCCCGACCTCTGTTCCACGCTCTATCAACCGGTTTGCGGTTGCGACGGCAAAACGTATCCCAACACTTGCTCCGCAGCGCTCGCCGGCAGCGGCGTGCGCCAGTCCGGCGCGTGCGCTGGCTAAGAGCGAGTCAGCAGGAGGAGCGTAGCCGTCGATCGCCTTGAGCAATGGAGCGCGCCAGGCGTGCTGTGCATTGGTGACGCTGCGCACGCCATGTCGCCGGTGGGCGGCGTAGGCATCAACTTAGCCATCCAAGACGCAGTAAGGGCGCGCATTGAGTTCGAGCCGGCCGACAGCCGCTATGCAACTGGCATGCCCCAGGGTCTTGTCTACCCGAAAGTTACGCGCAAAGGCAGTTTACGCAGCGCGCCAGCTACCTGTAGGCAACGTAAGCGACAGAGCCGCTCCGGGCCCGAGACTAATATTCCCCGGTATAATAGCCAAGTATTGATATCAAATGATTTCTATCAAAATGCTCGCTCTCAACTAGTGAGCGTTGCTACGATTGAGAGATGCGGTCTTGGTCGCTTGCCGCGTTCGTGTCAGCGATCGCCTATTTTCTCTCGGCGTACGCTTCGGCCGCGCCCGCGCCGACAGTGCTCATCCTCAACTCGTATCATCCGCAGTACACGTGGACAGAGGAGCTCGTCCGCGGCGTACGGGATGAACTCGCCTCGCTCCCAGCCGAGAACCTGCACATCGAGTTCATGGACGCGCGGCGCATGGTGGATGACAACGAGTACCTGCGCTTGCTGGCGACAGTTTACCAATACAAGTATGGCCGCTTTCGTCCGGATATCATTATCTCCAGCGATGACAGCGCGCTGAACTTCATTCTCGAGCGGCGAGACAGGTTATTTCCAGGCATTCCACTGGTCTTTTGCGGCATCAATTCCAGAACTCCCGAAGAGCTGGAGCCGGTGCCAAACTCGACCGGCATTTTGGAGGGGCTGGAGGTTGCGGGAAATCTGGAGCTGATCGATCGCCTGCACCCGAACGCCAAACGCATCGTGCTCTTGGCCGATCGGACTTCTCTCGGGCAAGGCATGACCAACATCGCGCGCGGAGTCATCCCGAAGTTCGAGCGGGCCTCACGCAAGATCGAGATCTGGGATGACTTCACGCTCGATGAGCTCAGCGCGCGAGTTGCCACCGTGGACGACGGCACGGTGTTTCTACTACTCGCGATTCACGAGGACCGCGAGGGGCACTATTTCTCTTTCAGCGAGCACCTGAAGCCTCTCACCGAGCGCAGCCGTGTGCCTGTATATGCGATGTTCAGCATGCTGCTCGGCCAGGGCGTGATCGGCGGGCGGATGAACGACCCTTACGAGCACGGGCGAGCGACGGCAGCAGTAGCACTGCGCGTGCTGCGAGGTACCCCGGTTGACCAGATTCCGGTGGTGCCTACCGCGGAGTACCGCCCGCGCTTTGACTACGCTGAGCTGCAGCGCTTCCACATCAGTGAGCGTGCGCTGCCGCCCGGTAGCGTCGTGATCGGCCGGCCCGTCTCGTTCTACGCGCAGCACACGCGCATGGTGTGGGCGACGGGCGCGGTGTTCTTCCTGCTCGTGCTGACAATCGTGTGGCTCGCCTCCTTGCTCGAGCGCATGCGGCGCGCCGAGCGGGAGGTCGCAAAGAATCAAGAGGAGCTGCGGCGCGCGCAACAATTCAAGCTGATCGGCAGTCTCGCGGGCGGCATCGCCCACGATTTCAACAACCTGATCACGGCAATTTCCGGCTTCACGTCGCTGGCCGCACTGCGAGCGCCCATCGACGACGAATTGTTGCAAGACAACTTGGACCAGGTCGCGCGCGCGAGCAAACGGGCGGCTGGCCTCACGCGGCAGCTGCTTTCCTACGCGCGGCGCCAACCCCTGGAGCCGCGCGTGGTCGACCTAAACACGGTCGTGATGGAAGCGTATAAGCTCCTGCGTCGGCTACTCGGTGACGCGGTGGAGCTCGTGGTACTGCCCTCACCGGAACCCGCGTGGGTGTTTGCGGATCCGGGGCAACTAGAACAGGTCATCACCAATCTGGCGACGAACGCGCGCGATGCCATGCCAACGGGCGGCAAGCTAACGCTGGCTGTTTCGCTCAACCCAAGCGAGGTTATCCTGCGTGCGAACGACACCGGAATGGGCATGACGGACGAGGTAAAAGCCCGGATATTCGAGCCGTTCTATACGACGAAGGACCTCGGGCAAGGCAGCGGGCTCGGGCTCGCCACCAGCTCTTCGATCGTGGAGCAAGCGGGCGGTTCAATCAGCGTGGAATCCGCGCCAGCTCTGGAAACGACGTTCACCATCCGTTTGCCGCGGCGTCCCGCCGGCCCCGCTACTGCCCCCGAAAAGGCGCGCGTAGTTCCGGTGCAAGGCACGGGCAGCGGGTTGGTCTTGCTAGTGGAAGACGATCCGCAGGTGCGCCGCGTGGCGGCGCGCGCGCTCGAACACCATGGATTTGAAGTCATCGAAGCCGAAAATGGCGCCATCGCACTCGAGCTCGCCAAACAGCGCAAGGGGCGGCTCAGCTGCGTGCTCACCGACGTGGTCATGCCCATCATGGGCGGACATGAGTTCGTCCGCCGGCTTCGCCTGATAGAACCGACGATACCGGTGATCGTGATGTCGGGGTATGTGGATGATCCAACTTTGTTCGATGAAGCACGCAAGTTGGACGTCTATTTCCTCGCTAAGCCGTTCCTGCCGAGCGACCTAGTGATCGCAGTCTGCGAGCGGGCGCGACCCGTATTGCGGGAAGTTCAGGCAGGCCCGCGCTCGGGCAACACGAAGCCAGGTTGACCCATCGCTATGACCTCGCGTCCCAGGCTATAGGACCGGCCCCTGAGGTTCCCAGTCGGGGCTCGCCTTTTCCGGGAACACGATGAAGCGGCGGCCGCTGAAGTTGAGCACCAACCCAGTCCCGCTGGCCAATAGCTTCGCCAATGCCGGACGCAGCCCCGCGCTCACGAAGCAGCGCGTCGCATACAAATCCACGACGCTGACGAAGGCGACCACGGCCATGAACAGCAAGAGCTCGGCCGCTGACTTCCAGCGGGCTGCGCGCCGAAACAGGACCAGCACGGACAAGTAGTAGTTTAAGGCGGCCGCAGCGAAAAACGCGCTCAGAGCCGCTACCGAGACGCCGGCTGCTGGAAGCAGCGCGAGAAACAACAGTAAGTTCACGACCGCCGAGAAGCCGCCGATGAACAGATAGAAGACAAACTGAATCGCCCAGGGCGCCTTGTGCAGATTGTATTTTAAGATGCAATAAAGGGCGCGAAAGCCATCCTTCATGCCGATCTTTTTTCCCTCCGCGTACGTGCGCCCGCGGTAGGAAATGCCCATTTCATAAATGCGCAGTCTGAGCTGCGCGATTTTGGCGACGACTTCAGGCTCGAAGCCGAAGCGGTTTTCCTCGAGCTGTAAGCCCTGGATCACTTCGCGACGGAACACCTTGTAACAGGTCTCCATGTCCGTGAGGTTCAGGTCAGTCAGCATGTTCGAGAGCAGGGTCAGAAAGCGGTTTCCAACCGAATGCCAAAAGTACAACACGCGATGATACCCGGCAGACAGAAAGCGCGAGCCGAGCACCACGTCGGCTTCACCGTTGCGCAACGGAACGAGCAGCCGCTTGAGATCCATTGGATCGTATTCAAGGTCGGCGTCTTGAATGGCCACGAAGTCCCCCGTGGCGTGCGCGATTCCAGTTCGGAGCGCCGCCCCCTTGCCCATGTTTTTTTCGTGATGTAGCAGCACGAGCCCTGGAAATCGCAGGCTGAGCTCCTTGGCCACGCGGCGGCTCTCGTCCTTGGAGCAGTCGTCGACGACGATTAGCTCCAACTCCAGCTCGGCATCACCCTCCGCGATGGCGACTACCTTTTCGATGCAGGACGCGAGCGTTTTCTCTTCGTTGTAGCAGGGGATCACCAGGCTGAGCTTGACGCAGCCAGCTGCGCGCGGCCCGTCGCCAACCAAGCCCGTGCCTGTCGCATTCACGTTGGGCCCAGCAATGCTCGGTGAGTTTGCGTGAACCGAGCGGCTCGGGTCATCCCTGATCGGCGACTGTGTTTCCATTCGACCTCGCTGTGCGATTTAAAGAGACGGTTCAGTGAGTGGCTGATTTCGGCCTGGCATCGAGCAGTGCGTCCGAAACGCGCACTCGATAGAGCTGCGCGTGTTCGAATTGAACGAGCTTCTCGCCATATTCGTCGACCAAACGCCGGCTGAAGGCAGGCTCATGCTCGCCCGCTGGGAATGAGAACCCATGCCGACCAGCAGTGAAGAGGCGATCGAAGATCACGACGTGACTCACGCCGAGCTTGGTGATGCTGGCGACGAACGATGGCCAGTCTTGAAGGTTGATGGCGGTCTGCAAGTGACTGTCTGTGGCGTAGCAGGTTCGATCGATCCAAAAGCCACCCGCGCTGGAAGCCCCGAACGTGATGTAAAAGGAAGCCAAAAGAATGCGCGCGTCGCCAGGCGTGTTGGCGTTGATGTACGCCCACATTTTCGAGAGCGGATCGCGCGGGTATTCTTCGTCGAACGTACTCAAGCCGGCCGCGATGCGAGCTCCTTTCGCGAGCGAAATACCGCCCGTGTCAGGACCGTTGGCCGTGAGCTGAACGATGAGCGCAATGGCAATGAGAGCGCTGGCGGGCCATTGCCGCCAAGCGCGCGAGCTCCAGTGCTCCGTCAACAAGACGCCCGCGGCAAGGCCCATCCAGAGCATGCCTGGCAACCAGTACCGGAAGTAGAGCCCCGTGGACGCTACAGAGATGGCGATAAATAAGGCTGCGCAGCCGAGCAACGCGCGTACGCTTGCTTGCCGGACGCGCGGCAGCACGAGCGCGCCGGCGGTGGCGATCAGGCCGACCGTGCCAAACACGAGCAGCTTTCGTTGCGAACCGCTCAAATGCGGTCCAGAGGCGACGCCCCACGAGTAGTAGCGCATGTATCGGCCGAACACGGCGGCCTGCTCCGCGCTCCAGTCTCGTGTCGGGATCAGGCTCGAGAACATCGGGTACACCGGGTTCCCCGTTTGCCTCCAGTTGCGCAAGAGCCAGGGCAAGACTGGCGCCAAGGACAACGCACCAAAGCCCGCCAAGCGCTTCACTATCCTGGGCCAACCCAGACCGTGCCGGCGCAGCTCAGAGACGAGTGCCGGGACCCAGGCGAGCGCGAGCGCAAGCGCGGTGACCTTGAACGAGCCCGCAAAACCCGCGCATAAGGCGAAGCACACGAACAGCTTCGGCTCAAGCCGCTCGCGCCACTCTAACCAAACGAGGACGCTCGTCATGGCCATCCAGCACGCGCCCAGATCCACATACGCCAATCCGAAAAGCGCTGGTAAGTTGTTTACCGGCGTTGCAATCAGCAGCAAGGAAATGGCTGTAATGCCGGCGAGCGGAGTGGAGATCCGCCGCGCGCATAGGAATACGCCCAGCAACGTGAACAGGCCGGCACTGTAGTGCAGTAGCTTGGCACCCAGGGCGTCGAGGATCGCCGTGCCCATCACGTACAGCATCTCGAAACCCAACGAGGCATTGGTGTTCGTGTACGTGGGCAGGTACGAAAGCGTCCCCGTGAGTAGCCAGCGCTTCGGGGAAGCCAGGTGATAGCCGTCGTCGTCGCCCGTGTCACCGAGCACTAACGCGCGCACGAGCAGCATCGCCATCACTGCGCAAAAAAGAGCGCACCAAACCAGTAGGGAGCGCGAAAGCTTTCGGGATGCCAGGCCTCGAAGCGCTTTGCCCAGTGCGCGAGACACGCTTAGCAAATCCGGCACCAGGAGCAGCGCGAGCAGCCCGCAGGCGATGCGGACCACGGGCGCCGTCATCATTCCGAAGAGGGCGAGCGTGTACGGCAAATACTGCGCCGCTCCCGCGCCGAAGGCGAGAGAGATTAGCCCCTTTTCCCAAGGTGTGAAGGAGCCGAGCGGAACGCGCAGCACGCGCAGCACGCGCTGGCCGAGCGCGAGTAGCACCCACCAAAAAAATAGCGCGAAGGCAGGGCCTCGTAGGAAGGGTGGGACCTGCGAGAGTTGGCTCAACGACACGTTCAGAATCATCACGCTTCCCACTACCGAACGGTCGATCGAACGCTCACCGAGACAGCGCAACGACGAGAACACGGGGGTTCCCGTCGTTCCAACGCGGCGAGGCTAGCCCACTTGGCACCGAACACCTAGCGCAC
>JBDTYJ010000129.1:0-14237 GCA_040005755.1 Pseudomonadota bacterium | reverse complement strand
GCGGCGTCGCGGCCTTGCTCGAGCTTGCCCGAAAGCTCGCCCACGAACGCTTCGAGCGCACTGTGCGCCTCGTGTTTTTCCCGAACGAAGAGCCGCCGTTTTATCCCGATGCAGGCATGGGCAGCGCCGCGTACGCAGCGGAGCTAAGGCGCGCTGGCGTCGACGTTCACACCATGATTTCCCTCGAGATGCTCGGCTACTACAGCGATCGACCACATACTCAGCGCTACCCCCCGGGGCTTTCGCTCTTCTACCCGAACCGCGGCAACTTCATCGGCTTCGTGAGCAACCTGCGCTCGCGGAAGCGCCTGAGCGAGCTGAAGCGCGCCTTCATTGCCAGCACTGACTTTCCTTGTGAGAGCTTGGCGGCCCCGGAGTGGACCATTGTCGTAGGCTTGAGCGACCACAGCTCCTTTTGGAAGCAAGGCTACCCAGGCCTGATGGTGACCGACACCGCATTCATGCGAAATCCGCACTATCACCAGGCAAGCGATACCGCAGACACGCTGGATTTCGAGCGTTTCGCCAAGGTCACGGAGGGGCTCGTGGGGGCTGTAAGGCTTTTGGCTTCCACCATCGAACCATGAAGCAAGCATGGCCCGCGCACGCCGGTGTCGCGCGTCAGACTGGTTCGTGATCTTGCCATCGGCTAAGCTCTCAGTAGTAACGCCATGACAGCGGCCGCGATGACCGTCTCGAGCATATTGGTACGAGCTCTCCTGGAAATCACTGAGCGAGCTGGCGTCAGCCCCGACGCGCTGTTGCAGGGCACGGCGTTCGATCCGCGCCGCCTAAAGAATACGACTGAACGGTTCGATGCGGAGGATTTCGAGCGCCTGCAAGTTCGGGCGCTCGAGCTCACGGGGGATGAGGCGCTCGGCCTTCATATGGCTGAACGCGTGAGCGAGGCCTCGTTCGACTTGGTTGCGCACCTAGTCGCGCATGCGCCCACGTTGCGCGAGGCGATCGCCATCTGCTCCCAGTTCGAACGCCTGTTGATGGATGGAGCCCACCTGAGTCTACGCGAACGCGGCCGGACCGCGACCATTTCGCTGGAGTTCGTACGCAAGAGCCCGCGGGCCGATCGCATGCTTGCGGAGTTCATCATGGGCGCACTGGCGCGAATGATTGAAGTGTTTGGAGGCCCGGGAACCCGTCCGGGCGCTGTCCACTTCGAGCATCCTTCGCCCGCTCACCGTCGCGAGTACGCCCGCATTTTTTCGGGCGTCGAGCGATTCGCTCGTGATTCTACGGGCCTCGATTTCGACGCCGGCATTCTCGACCGCCCGCAGCTCCACCAACACCTTGCGCTTTCGGCAGTGTTGCGCGAGCACGCGGAGCAACAATTGCAGCGCGTTGGGCGGGAGCCTGGGTTCATCGAGCGGTTGCAGGAGTACCTGCTTTCGCGCGCGCCATCACGCATTCCCGACATGCATTCTGCCGCAAAGGATCTGGGGACCAGCGCGCGCTCCCTGCGCCGGCGGCTCAGCGAACAAGGGATTTCCTACCGCTCGCTTGTGCAATCGACACTCGAGCGGTCCGCCAAACAGCTGCTTGGCGATCCGAATCGCAGCGTTCAGGAAGCGGCGCATGCTCTAGGTTTTGCTGACGCGGCCGCCTTTCATCGTGCCTTCAAGCGTTGGACGGGCGTTACCCCGCTCGAGTTTCGCACTGGAAATAGGCTAAATAGCTAGCGAAAGCGCGTCCAGGTCTGCGTTTGCCCGAGCAGGGATATGCCCAGATAGCCGCGCACCTTCAGCGTGTCCGGATTCGTCAGCTCGGCTTTCATGCGGTAAGTGTCGCCGTTCTCGGGGTTGTACACGTACCCGCCCTCGTACTTTCCGTCACTGTGCGTGAGGTGCCAGATCAGAGTCATCCCCACAATGGGTCGAGCTCTTAGCTCGGGATGTTTGTTGAATTGATCTTTGCCGGGGCGGGCACCCCAGGTGACCAGGCCGCGGTACGTCCCATCTTCGTGCTTCACGAAGCGGATGCGGCCGTCCTTCTTCTCCGTCCACCATTCACCGAGGATCGAGTCGGCGGGGTACTTGGTTTCAGCCGCACGCGCCTCGCCCTCGGCGAACGGCAGCAGAGGCGCGGCCGCCGAAGGGAGGAGCGTCAGGGCAGCGGTGAGAATGAGCAGCGCAGGCGGCTTCACGACCGCCCCTTTCGAGGCTCCAATCTCGAACCCCGGAGCAGATCCCCGAACCATTCAAGCGATGAACGCTGCACGGCGCACCTC
This sequence comes from Pseudomonadota bacterium, assembly GCA_040005755.1. Classification (GTDB taxonomy): domain Bacteria; phylum Myxococcota_A; class Polyangia; order Polyangiales; family Polyangiaceae; genus PMG-095. Next base: position 11,995 of record JBDTYJ010000129.1, on the reverse strand, counting down.
CTCCGGAAGCGCCGCTGAGGTCGTCACCGATTCGGCGCCTGCACAGGACAGCTCGACGCCCAGGGCCTCGAATTCTGGCATCGCGTTGCGGAGTCCGCGGGCGACAAGCGGCAGCATGGCCCGCGCCTGGGCGAGTCCTGCGCGGCCCAGGCACATGCGGTTGAAGGCAATGTGGCCGATTTCGTCGATCAGGACTTCAGTCAAGCGTTCCTCCACCGCATCGCGCAACTCGGGATCGTGTTTAAGAATCGTTCGCGCTGCTTGCAGCAATTTCAGAAACGAGAGAGTTCCAAAGATCTCGCTCGCAAGGGTCAGAGGCCGCGACAAGAATTCGGGAGCGTGAGCGATGCCACCGATGAGCGCGCGCAGGGCCGTCGGCGGCGTGTAGGGGGCCTGCACATCCATGCCGTATAAGCGAGCCGTGCTCAGCAAGATCTTGGTGTGATAAGTCTCCTCGATGAGCAGAACGAGCTCGAGATCGTCCTGCTCGTGGGCGGCGCGACGAAACGCTTGCTCGTAGGTGCTGTTGACGCCAAAGGCCTCTGCAGCATTCACCTTCACGAGTGTGATGAGCAGCAGGAGCTCGGGCGAGGTGGCGCGCGCGCGGTCGAATTTTGCGTATTGAGAGGCAAAGAGCGGGCGATCCAGCCCGCGCTGAGCCGCAAGCGGGAGCATGAATCGGCCTAGGCTTTGCTCGCGGCGCGAAAGCGTTCGCCGTTCGAGGTCGGGAACGCCGTCCCGCTCGGCGAGGAAGCCGCGGTAGGCGACGCGCTGCTCGCGCCGTGCATCGGAGCTCATCGGGGAAAAGATGTCGATCATGGGGTTCGTTCTCCTGGTGGAGGTGCCCGGCGTTCGAGCGCACCTGCGGTACTCGACTGATCTAGCGACGCGGCGCCAACGAGGGGCGGCCAAGTCTTTGCCATTTCGGCCATTTCAAAGGCGAGGAGGGGCAGCGCGGCCCGGCCTACTCGATGAAGCGGAAGTTGGCGTGAATGGCCTGGGCCGCGCTCCCCGGCGCGCATTTCTACGCAGGTTCCGGGGCTTTCACGGGTCTCCGCCAGGTTCGCGCTCGCTTGCTGTGCTGGCTGCTGCAGCGGACAGCAAGAGATTCTGATAGTGTCCTCAAGCGCGCCGATTCGTGTCAGCGGCACGCCGGGGCGATCAGGATTCCTGGGGTCGGTTTGGGGCTTGGCTGTATGAAGGGGTTACCAATGGTCTTTTCAAGACCTAGCGTCGTGAGCTTGTTACTACTGGGGGTCTGGTTTTCGGCCTGTGGCAATAGGACCGCGCCGCCTACCGCTGCGCTCGATAACGCGGCTGGGGCTGCGGGGAGCGATGCGCTCGGGGCTGAAGTCGACCAAGACTCCGATGGCGTGCCTGACTCCGAGGACAACTGTCCGACGGTCCCGAACCCGCCTCGGCGACGCTCCGCTGCGCAAACTGACACGGACCGCGACGGCATTGGCGATGCGTGTGAGTGCCTGAACGTGAGCTGCTCCGCACTCGACCCGTGTCACGCTGCGGGGGAGTGCGACCCGCGCACTGGCGACTGCACAGCGCCCGCGCTCGCCGATCGCGACGAAGATGGCGTGTGCGATGCCCTGGACGGTTGCCCCGCGGACGCAATGAAACAAATTGCAGGTACGTGCGGCTGCGGCGTGCCCGACACCGACACCGACGATGATGGCGTTCCCGACTGCCAGGACGCGTGCCCGAGCGATCCGCTGAAGGACAGCCCCGGTGCATGCGGCTGTGAGGTCAGTGACACAGATACGGATGGAGATCAGATCGCCGATTGCAATGACGGCTGCCTCCTCGATCCGACCAAAAGTGAACCAGGCGCCTGTGGCTGCGGCATTTCCGAGCGCGATACGGACTTGGACGGAACGGCGGACTGCAAGGACGCTTGCCCGACCGACCCGCTCAAACGCCTCGCGGGGGTCTGCGGTTGCGGCGCTCGCGACACTGACACGGACGCTGACGGCGTGGCCGACTGCAAAGACGCGTGCCCGGCCAACGCCGCGAAAATTGCGCCCGGAGTTTGTGGCTGCTCCGACATCGACTTCGACACCGACCACGACGGGATGTTCGATTGCCTCGATGCGTGTCCGCGCGATCCGACTCGCAGCGTGAGCCCGTGCGGTGCGGGCCCTCAGCACGTGGACATCACTTGGCTGACGATCACGAACGTTTACGCGGAGCTTGGGCCGCTGAATCTGCTCATTGACGGGTACGTGACCCGCATCCCCCAAAGTAATTTCTTCGGCGGGGGCGGCGGGCTCGAACACAGCCACAGCCCGAGCGTGCCGAACGCCGCGCTCGTTGGCCAGGTGCTCTCGGCTTTGGGCGGCGCAAACAAGGTCAACCTGCTGCTCACGGGCCACAGCCATTTCGATCACTCGTTCGACACCGCGACTTGGTCGCGCTTGACGAACGCGCCCATTATTGGCTCGAAAACGACGTGCTTTCAGGCGCTTGCGCAGGGTATCCCGGCCGCGCGCTGCACTGAAGTGCTGGGCGGGGAAAAGCTGACGCTAGCCCCGGGAATCACGCTCCGCGTCATGCGCTGGAACCACAGCGGCGACGGCGCAAACCCCGAGCAGCACGATCCTCTAGAGCTCGCTTCGGTTCCGATCCCCGACCCGATCAGCGGAGGGCTGAGCGCGGGCGTCAGTGAGGATTTCCCCAACGGCGGAGGAGGCCGCGCGTTTCTATTCACCCTCGATGGCGTCGAGGGCCCCTACACGTTTCTATTTATGGATTCTGGTGGCACAGCGGATCTGGATGTTCCGATCGTGGTCGGCGGCGTCAATTACGGAGCACCGCTTCAGAACCTGAAAGCCGCGCTCGCGGACGCGGGCCTGAGCTCGATCGACTTGCTGATCGCCCCCTCGTCCGGCGGCGGCGAGCTGGCCAAGTTGGTGGTGCCCGTTGTGCATCCCAAGGCTTACATTCCGGTGCACTGGGATAATTTCTATGCGGCATTTCTGGCGCGCCCCCCGACGTTCAACGATGCCGCCTTCAGCAAGTACCTGAAAGACGAGAAGATTCAGCAGTTCGCACCCGTGCAAGTGATGGATAAGTGGCGGCTTTCCCGGAGCGGCGTGCAGGCCGTCAGCAACGCGCAAGTGAAACAGGCACTGCCGTTTCAGTGAGCGCGTTTTGGTGGCACAAAGCCGGTCGTGCGCGACCCCGAACCTCCGAACCACACGGCTCCAAGTCAAGAAACGAACAGCGCCGTGGCGCAGCGTGCGGGCGCTCAATGCCAGCACGAAAAGCGCGCCTTCTTTTCCTGGAGCGGCGGCAAAGACTCGATGCTCGCGTTGCATCGTGCGTTGGATGCGGGCTATCGCGTCGAGGCGCTGCTCGTGATGTTCGACGAAGATGGCGAGCGCTCTCGGTCGCACGGGCTCGCGCCGCACCTGTTGCGCGCGCAAGCGCAGGCGCTGGGCATTCCGCTCGTGATGCGGCGCGCGTCGTGGGCAACGTACGAAACGGAGTTCATTGCCGCCACCACTGATTTCGCCGCCATGGGGCTTCGATATGGCCTGTTCGGCGACATCGATCTAGAACCCCACCGCGCGTGGGAAGAAAAAGTGTGCGGCGCGGCGGGCATAGAAGCCGCGCTGCCCTTGTGGCAAGAGCCGCGAGCTCGCTTGGTCGAGGAGTTTCTGTCGCTGGGCTACCGAGCTCGCGTCGTGTGCACGAATGGGCGTTGGCTGGACGGCAGCTTCTGCGGGCGCCTGTTCGATGCCGCTTTCCTGCGGGATGTGCCGCCAGGCGTGGATGCCTGTGGTGAGAACGGGGAGTTTCATACCTTCGTATTCGACGGGCCGCGCTTCACGGCGCCCGCCGCGCACCGCGTGGTCACTGTGCACGAGCGCCGCTTCGAGACCCCCGCGCCCGCGGTTTTTCATATCGCGGAGCTCGCCTGACCCCAGCAAATGCGTGCTTGAAATTGCGCCAAGTGCCGGATCCAGGCTTGTGATCCGGGGCAAACAGCCCAATACGCCAGGGCATGGCGCAGAAAACTTGGTTCATTACCGGCACATCACGCGGCTTCGGGCGAGAGTGGGCGATTGCGGCGTTGGAGCGGGGGGATCGCGTTGCTGCCACCGCTCGCGACCTGGCTTCACTGGCTGATTTGGCGAAGCAGTACGGCAGCGCACTGCTCCCGCTCGAGTTGGACGTGACGGATGCGGCGAAGGCGCGGGCTGCGGTGGACCGCGCTCACACCCACTTCGGTCGCTTGGATGTCGTGATCAACAATGCAGGCTACGGGTTGTTCGGCTTCATCGAAGAGGTGACAGAAGCGCAAGCGCGCGCGCAAATGGAGACCAATTTCTTCGGCGCGCTGTGGGTCACGCAGGCGGCCTTGCCTCACCTGCGTGCGCAGGGCGCGGGGCACATCATTCAAGTTTCGTCCATCGGCGGCATCACTGCCTTCCCCGGCCTCGGCATGTATCACGCCTCTAAATGGGCGCTGGAGGGCTTCAGTCAAGCGCTCGCGCAAGAGGTGCGCTCGTTTGGCATTCACGTGACATTGATTGAGCCCGGCGGCTTCGATACTGACTGGAGCACCACTTCCGCTGATCGCGCGGAAACACTTGCGCCGTACGCGGCACTGGGCAAGGCCATCGCTGACCGCCGTCGCGCGGCCATCGGCACACGCGGCAACCCCGTGGCAACGCGCGCCGCGGTCTTGAAAATCGTGGATGCGGCGCAGCCGCCGTTGCGCATCTTCTTCGGTCCTGCGCCGCTCGAAATGGCCAAAGCCGACTACCAAAGCCGGCTCGCGCTGTGGGAAGAATGGCATGACGTGTCTGTTGCGGCGCAGGGTTGAGCAGTCGTACGTCGCAGGTTTTTCACCGCGAGCCGTGGGTCTCGTGAGAAAGTGCGCCAAATGGCCGCTCCCGAGACGCACGCCGCGCAGCACAAGGCCCCCGGAAGGGGCGCGCTCGATAAGGTACTGAACGTTTTTGCCGAAACGCACGCCGGTGAAGGGCTGAGCGCGTTGCTGCTCGCGCTCAGCGTGTTCTTTCTGCTGGTCTCTTACTACTTGGTGAAAACAGCACGTGAACCGCTGATCTTGGCCAGCGGGGCCGAGGTGAAGAGCTACGCCTCCGTCGGCCAGACGCTGCTCTTGCTTCCGGTCACCTACCTGTACGGGCTGCTCTCGCAGCGTGTCGGCCGGCTAAAGCTGGTCACCATCGTTACGCTCGTGTTTGCGTCGAATTTGCTTTTGTTTTTCGGCCTGAGCGCTGCCGGCGTGGCCATCGGCTTGGCCTTCTATCTGTGGGCCGGGGTCTTCAACATGATGATCATCGCGCAGTTCTGGAGCTTCGCGGCTGATGTTTACACCGAGGAGCAGGGCAAGCGCTTGTTCGCGATCCTCGGCATCGGCAGCACCGTGGGCGCGGTGGCGGGGTCGGGGATTGCGGCGCTCTTGGTCCGCCCCGTGGGCGTTCATGGCATGATGCTCGCTGCGGCCTTATTTCTGCTGGTTTCACTCGGCCTCACGGCCCTGGTCAATCGCCGTGAAGAGCGGGGCATCGCGCAGAATCTCGCGGGTAAGCCGGTGCAGGTGGAAGAGCCCCTGGGCAAGGAGGGCGGCTTTGCGCTGATTCTGGCGGACCGTTACCTGCTCCTGATCGGCGTGTTGGCATTCACGCTGAACTGCGTAAAAACGAACGGTGAGTACATTCTCGACCGCGCGCTATTGCAGCACGTGAAGGAGATCATGCCGCACGGCGCGAATGCCAAAGCATTCAGTCAAATGGTCATCGGCCAGTTCAAGGCCGAGTACTTCCTGTACGTGAACGTTGCAACGGTCGTACTGCAGCTGTTCGTGGTCTCGCGCATCATCAAGTACTTGGGCGTGCGCGTGGCGCTGTTGGCGAGCCCTCTGCTGCTCTTGTTCGGGTACTCGAGCGCCGCGTTGTTTCCCGTGCTGAGCCTGGTTTACGGGCTAAAGATCACCGAAAATACGCTCGACTATTCGCTCGGCAATACCTCCCGCCAAGCCTTGTGGCTGCTCTGCTCGCGCGACGATAAGTACAAAGCCAAAAGCGTCATCGACGCGACCCTGGTGCGCGCGGGGGATGCGCTTTCTGCAGGGCTCACCTTCGTTGGCGTCACGCTGCATTTTGCCACCCGGCACTTCATCATCGCCAACGCGGTGCTCACCGTGGTTTGGACCACGGCCATGGTGCTTCTGGCGCGTGAGCACAAGGCGCGCGAGGCCGAACGCGCGAAACGGACGAAGCCTAGCGACGCAAGCCTAGCCTCCGCGGCGCAGCCGGCTTGAATGGGACCAGCGCTGGCCGAGTTGCGCGCGCTCTTGCGCCCGAAAGCGGCTATCCTCTAGCCATGACGGACACCAGCTCGCGGGGCCCTTTGAGCGGCTGGTCGCGCGCCGCGCCGGTTTGCCTGCTGACGCTCGGCTTGTGCGCTTGTTCGAACACTGGCGGCGGAGGCCGAGCCGGGGGCAGCGCCGGCAGTGGCGGTAGCGCCGCTGGTGCTAGCGGAGCCGCCGGCATGCTGGCGGGCGGTGGCGGTTCGGGTCCCGCGTCGGCGGGCAGCGGTGCGCAGGCGGGCAGCGGCGCTGGCGGCGTTGCGGCGCTCGGAGGTGAGGGCGGCGCTGCTGTTGTGGGGGCAGCCGGCAGTGGCGGCGCTGCTGGCACAGCGGGCGGGTTGAGCGCGGGCGGCGCAGGCTCACGCGATCTATCCACGGACCGCGCGCTTTTTCAGGGCCCAAGCCGCTGCGCGCAAGCCAACGTGCAGCTGTGTGAGGATTTCGAAAGCGGCACGCTGGACACTGCGACGTGGACGCCGCTCGGCAGCAAGCCGGTGATTGACGGCGTGCAGAAAATGCGCGGCACAAAAGCGCTGCACTTGACCATCTCGGGCAACGGGCAAACCGCGATTCGCGAATCAAAAACGTTCCCCGCGCTCAACAACACTTACTACGGTCGCGTGTTCGTGTACTTCGGCTCGCTGCCCACGCCCAACGGCTTGTCGTACTCACACTGGTCGATCATCGCCGCGACGGGCACGAAAGTCGGCGGTGAAATCCGCGTGAGCGGCCAAATGCAAGACGGCGTGAACCTATGGGGCGTCGGCACGGACAGCACCGCTTCCGGCGCCGGTACGGGTGATTGGACCAACGCCGATGCGGACCCCAACGGCGCGCCCTTGGCGATACCCATCGGACAATGGCTATGCCTTGAGTGGCTACACAAAGGCGACACGAACGAGACACGCTTCTGGTGGGATGGCGTCGAGCACCCCTCGCTTTACACGCAGCCGAGCACGCCGCATCTCGGTAACGCCGAGCAGCCCTACATTTTGCCGCAATTTCAGCAGGTTTGGCTCGGTTGGCAAGAGTATCAAAGCACGAGCCAAAAATTCGAGCTCTGGCTGGACGAGATCGCTATCGATAAGGCACGCATTGGTTGCGTGATCTAAAGGCCGGCCACCCTGCTGATGGCGGCGACGAAGCGCGATTTGCGCTCGCTCGAAAAATTGCGCGCCGCGCTGGTCGAGTGCGTCGCCCGCGCGGGCGGATCGCTCACGCCGCCAGCTATCGCGCCGCGCGTTGCTCGAACAACGCGAAGGCAGCGCCCTGCGCGTCGTCGCACGCCGCCACGCGATCACCGTTTGGTAGAGTGAGCGCTGGCAGAGCCAGGCCACCAGCGGCGCGCACCGCTTCGAGCGCGGGCTCGAGTGCAGGGACGCGGAAGTGAAACAGCCAATGTGTGTGCACGCCCGGCCGCCCGGCAACATCCGACATAGACCCGACCACCTGCCCCCCAGGCTGCCACGCGAACGGGTGAAGCGGCCCGACACCAGGGAGCTCGAAGCTTTCTTTGAAGTCCCAGCCGAGGAGCGCTGCGTAGCTGGCTTGAACGCGCTCTACCCCGGCTGTGTTCAGTTGGTGCCAAATGACTTCGGGATGCGGAAGCCGAGCCGAAGGCGGCGATTTGGCGAGCGCGACCAGCGCCCCGCCCGGATCACGCATGACCGCTGCTTCTAAACCCTGAGGGTTAATCCACTTGGGACCGAGCGCGCTGGCCCCGTGCTCCGTGAACGCCGCGGCTGCCGCTTCGACCTCCGCCACCTCGATGAACCCCAGCCAATGGGGGCGAGCGCCGCGCGCCAAAGCCTGCTCATGCAGCGGCACGATGTCCGCCTCACTGTCACCCAGCACGGCAGCATAGAAAGCGCGGGCAGCGGGTACGTCCGTTGTACGTAGGGTGTAATGAAAAAAACGGGCCATGAGCAGGCTGTCTAGCATGTTTGGTCGAGCAGGATGCCTCCGCGCGGGCCACCGCGCTCGGGGTCGCGGTGGTTGCGCTTGTGCCATTCGGCGTTACGTTGAGTCCTATGTCTCAACTGCGGGTTGACGTCTGGTCAGATATCGCTTGCCCCTGGTGTTACGTCGGTAAGCGTCGCTTGGAGCGTGCGCTCGAGCAATTTCCGCACGCCAAAGACGTGCAGGTGGTCTTTCACGCGTTCGAGTTGGATCCGGGAGCGCCGCCGGAGCGCGATCCATCCGTGCCGCACGTCGAGCGAATCGCCAAGAAGTACGGCCTATCTACTGCGCAAGCGCAGGCCAATAGTGAGCGCCTGTGTGACACCGCGCGCGCGGAGGGGCTCGCTTTCGAGTTCGATCACATCCGCTCCGGCAACACCTTCGATGCACACCGCCTGCTTCGGCTTGCCCAAGAAAAAGGCGTGCAAGGGGCCGTCAAGGAACGCTTCATGAAGGCGTACCTCGAGCAGAATGCGCTCATGAGTGATCACGCCACGCTCACCCGCTTGGCTGTTGAGGCCGGCCTCACAGAAGCGGCCGTGGCGGACGTGCTTGCCTCCGACCAATACGCCCAAGAAGTTCGCGCTGATGAAGCGCAAGCACGCGACCTCGGCATTAATGGCGTCCCGTTCTTCGTGTTGGACGGCCGCTTGGGAGTGAGCGGTGCTCAAACCCCGCAAGTCTTGCTCAGCGCGTTGACCCAGGCCTGGGCTGACCGCGAAGCCAAGCCAGTAGAGCTAGCTGAGGGCGCCATGTGCGGCCCTGAAGGCTGCTGAACCGTCCCTCTTGGGTGGGGCGCCCAGAGCCCAGCCCTGCACCTCACTGGGCGTCCGGTTTCAGCGCTACACGCCGCGCGGGGTCGAACAAGTAGCGCTCGTGCACGACAGGGCGCGGCGAGCACCTGAGTGCGCCTGCGAGGTGCGTGGCGAGCCCAGCTTTCGCCCTCATCCCAAGGAGTATGGCTGGCCCAAGGTGGCGGCTATCACGGGGCTTCGGTTGACGCTGGCACGGTTGCAATGCTGTCCAGCACGGCCAGCTTGTCTGCCGTCAAAACAAGGTCCGCCACCGCGAGGTTCTCGCGCAGGTGCCCCAGCGAGGACGTGCCGGGGATGAGCAAAATGTTCGGCGCGCGGTGCAAGAGCCATGCAAGCGCCACCTGCAGCGGCGTGACACCGAGCTCCTGAGCGACGGCGGACAGGGTGTCTGACTGCAGCGGCGTAAAACCGCCCAGCGGGAAGAATGGCACGTAGGCGGTGCCCGCAGCGGCGAGCTCGTCAATCAGCGCATCGTCATTGCGCTGCGCGAGGTTGTACAGATTTTGTACGCAAACAATGGGCGTGATTTTGCCGCCATCTCGCACTTGCGTTGGCGTGACGTTGCTGAGCCCAATGTGACGGATCAGCCCTTGCCGTTGCAGGTCCGCCAACACCGCGAGCGGCGCTTCGAGCGAGCCCTCGGCGGGATGATGAATGTTGAGCATGCTGCGCAGGTTGACAACATCCAGCACATCCAACCCCAGGTGGCGCAGGTTGCTGTGTACGGCCTCGGTCAATTCTGCCTTGGAAAACGCCGGGATCCACTCGCCCTTCTCGCCGCGTCGCGCACTCACCTTGGTCACGATGACGAGATCCTTGGGGTACGGATGCAAGGCTTCGCGGATCAGTTGGTTGGTGACGTGCGGGCCGTAGAAATCGCTGGTGTCGATATGATCCACACCGCTGGCCACTGCTTCGCGTAGCACCGCGAGCGCAGAGGCTTTGTCTTTCGGCGGGCCGAAGACGCCCTTGCCCGCGAGCTGCATGGCGCCGTAACCGATGCGCTTTACTGTGTGGGTGCCGAGTGCGAACGTTCCGGCTTTGCTGAGGTCGGTCATGGATTTTTCTATTCGTTCGGGCGATTGACGTGACTGCCGTGCTCGAGCCTGCGATCGGACTCCGGCGCGGGGGGAGCGTAGCTGCTCGCGCGTTTGCGCGCTCGAGGTGTCAGCGGGGCTCGCTTCGGCAGCGCGCTGGAGTGATGTCAGAAGCTGCACATGCGTGCCAGCCAGCTGCTGACCGACGCGCTAACGATGCGCTTTTTGAGCGATTTGTTGAGTGTCAGGAAGCCGAGCGACTTGCCGTCGGCGGCCACGACGCTTGGCGGGCGCGTGGCAGTTGCGCTACAGGCCGAAGTGTCCGCGTGGCGAGAGCCGTACGGCCCCGACTTGTTGCGCATGCTGTTCGCGGATGACGCGGAGCCGAACTCACCGCCTAGGTTGAACACGGACTCCGCCTCTTGGCCGTCACACATACAGCCCAGGTACACCTCGTGATTGGCTCCGCCGAAGATCAAGAATTTATACGCCGCGGGCTTCGGTGTCTGAGCACGCGCCGGTTCGGTGACGCCTGCCGAGGCGGCTCTGCTTTCCTTGAGCTCGCGCAGCTCGCTCAGGATCTGATTCTGAATGCGCTCGCGTCGGCGATCGGCGGCGCTTGGCTCACGCTTGGTCTCGCGCCCGCGCATTTCGTTGGACGCAGGAGCTGCAGCCTCCGGCACGCTGCACGCCAAGAGGCCGTGAAGCGCGAGCCCAGTCAGCGACCACTGCATGACGCGCGTCTCCACTGCGCAGTCTTAATGTTTGCGTTGCGCGGAATACAGCTCTGTTCGCGCGCCGCTGATAACGGCTGATTAGTAAAGGCGCCGAACGAAGGCTGAGGCTAAAAAGATCAAGCTTGCATGTACGCCGGCGCCTAACGCTGCTTTCAACTACTTCTTCTTCGGCTTTTTCTTGGCGTCCGCCTGCGCCTGTTTCGCGTCCGCCGCCTGTTGCTCTTGGTCGGCGTCTGCTTGTTCTTTCTTGGCTTCCTCGTCAGCGGCGCGCTTTTCTTCGGCGTCTTCCATGGCTTCGGTTTGGCAGAGCAGCGCCTCGCCGCCGAGGAAGGAATTGTGCTTCGAGCTGGTGCCGACAGGCCCGCCGTTCTCCGACTCCACCACGGCGAAGTTTGCTTTGAGGTCGGCGGCGTGGTTGCGGAAATCATTCTCCGCGCCGGCTTTCGCTAGCTTCTCGTCGCTGCTCTTCGAACTGCCCGTGATCCTTCCGAGCGCTTTGCAGTGCAGCGGACGATCTCCTTCGCGAACCAGCGTTACGCTCTTCGCCTCGGGGGCAAGGGCAACGGTGCTGTCGAGACAACCGGACAACACGAGGGTGAAGACGACGAAGGGCGCGTATTTCATGAGCATCAGTGGGCCTCCTGGCCGCAGCGGACTCAACTTGCCCCGAGCTGTCAAGCGCAACCTGGGCCCGGTTTGGCGCCGCGTGAGCGCTGTCGTTAGCCATGCAGGCCGCGCCGGGCTCGAACTTCGGCTAACGTTGCCTGATGCGTCGAGCCATCGGAACAATTCAAATTTTCACGTTCAAAGAGGGGATTATGTCGGCGGTAGCCCACGACTTGCGCGTGCGCCTGCAAACCTTCGGCATCACCCTGGAAGGCGCCACGGTGAACGCTGAGTTCGACCTGAGGTCATTGCTGGTCGAAGGCCCGATGCACCACGGCGTGCTCCAGGCTGACCAGTACGACGCCGGGAGGAAGGCGGACGTTGCCAAAGCCATGCACGGTGAGGTGCTGCACACGGAGAAGCACCCCACGGCCCATGCCCGGATCCTTTAGCGGCAACATAGCGGGATGATGGAAATAAATCGGG
>JBDTYJ010000128.1:0-14267 GCA_040005755.1 Pseudomonadota bacterium | reverse complement strand
CCAACAGCCGGCACCCAAAGCCGGCCCTCTACCAGGTTGAGGTACACCCCGAGGGGACGCGCAATATAGCAGCGAGCGGCGGCGTCACAAGCGAAAAGCCGCGTTCTTTGCAGAGTAGGGCGCCCGCGGCGCGGCGCGCTGCCGCCCAGCGCGGCAACGCAGCTCGCTCGTGCGTCAGTCCGGGATCGGCTCGAGCGTGATGTCGAGGTGAATCGGGTCGTGGCCGGCTTCTACCAGGCGGTCCCAGGGGAAGTAGCCGGGCTTTTCGACGGTGATGCGGTGTTTGCCGCTGGGCAGGCGTACGCCGCGCGCGGCGACGTAGCCGAGCGCGCCAATGTATTCTTCGTCGATGGTCACGGCGGCGTCGCGCGGGGATTCTTTGGAGCGGGTGAGGCTCAGCGAGACGGCTGGCCGCCCAGTGGGCGCCTCGCAGCTCGTCAGCGAGACCGCCAAAAGGATCGCGAGTGCCGCGGCGGCGAGCAGCGCCACGTACGGCGTCATGCGTCGCAGGATCGCAGCAAGCTTCGACTCCGGCATCATTCCCATTCGATGGTGGCCGGCGGCTTCGAGCTAATGTCGTAGGCCACCCGATTGATGCCTTTGACCTCGTTGATGATGCGCGAACTCATCGTGGCCAGCACTTCATGCGGCAAGCGGGCCCAATCCGCGGTCATGCCGTCGCTGGATTGCACGGCGCGAATCACGCACGTTTCTTCGTAGGTCCTGTCGTCACCCATCACGCCCACGCTGCGCACCGGTAAAAGCACGGCAAAAGCTTGCCAAACGCTGGAATACAGCCCTGCCGCGCGCAGCTCTTCATCCACGATGGCGTCGGCTTTGCGCAGCACATCCAAGCGCTCGTTGCTCAGATCACCGAGACAACGCACTGCTAAGCCGGGGCCAGGGAACGGGTGACGCCAGAGCACGTCGTGCGGCATGCCCAAAGCCTCGCCTGCCGCGCGCACTTCATCCTTGAACAGTTCGCGCAGCGGTTCGATGAGCTTGAGCTTCATGCGCTCCGGCAAGCCGCCCACGTTGTGGTGGCTCTTGATCACCGCGCTCGGGCCGCGCACGCTCACGCTCTCGATCACATCTGGATACAAAGTGCCTTGCACCAAGTATTTTGCGTTCTCGATACGGGTGGCGTGCTCGTCGAATACGTCGATGAACAGCTTGCCGATGATCTTGCGCTTCTTCTCAGGATCGGTGACGCCGGCCAAGCCGTCGATGAAGAGTTTGCGCGCATCGACCGGGATCAAATTCAAGTGAAAGCTCTCGCGCATGGTGTGCACCACGCTCTCGAACTCGCCCTGTCGCAGTAGGCCGTTGTCCACGAAAATACACACCAGGCGATCGCCCAACGCCTTGTGACACAGCACCGCGGCAACGGACGAATCCACCCCGCCGCTCAGCCCGCAGATCACGCGCTCGTTCGGGCCCACTTGCTCGGCAATCTTGGCGACCGCTTCTTCGACGAAGGACCCGGGAGTCCAGCTCGGCTCAAGGCCGGCCACCTCGAACAAGAACGCGCGGATCATGTCTGCGCCGCGCTGGCTGTGCGCGACCTCAGGGTGAAACTGAATGCCGTATTGTTTGCGCGCCGGGTTGGCGATGGCGGCCAGCGGCGCATTGTCACTCGTGGCAACCACGTGAAAGCCTTCGGGTAGGCGCGTGACTTTGTCGCCGTGGCTCATCCACACGCGCGTTTCCTCGCCGACCTTGAAGGCCGAGAAGATGCCGGCATTTTCATTGATGGTGAGCTGCGCGGGCCCGTATTCGCGCTCGCTGCTCGGCTCCACCTTTCCGCCGAGCTGCAATGCCATCAGCTGCTCGCCGTAACAAATGCCTAGCACCGGCACGCCCAAGTCGAAGAGCGCGGGATCACTCTTGGGGGACGAGGGCTCATACACGCTCTGTGGGCCACCGCTCAGGATGATTGCCTGCGCGCCGATCTTCTTGATCTGCTCCACGCCGATGGTGCCGGGGTGAATCTCACAGTACACGTGACATTCGCGGATGCGCCGCGCGATGAGCTGGGTGAACTGCGAGCCGTAGTCGAGAATGAGAACGCTTTGCCGGCTTGCCATGGCCCTCCCGCTAACATGGCGTCCGGGCGCGGCAAATTCATTCGCTACAGCCGCGAAATTGGGCTCATTCTCGATGCGTAATGCTGATCACGACCTGCGCCGCACTCGCCAAAATGGCCTGGAAAGAGCGCAGGCTGACCCGACTGAGCGTCGGCTCGGGCGCGGCCCCGCGCCACAAATCCACGACGCGGCGCCGCGGGTCGAGTGAGGCGCTGAGCCGGCGTTGTTCGATAGCGCGTTCTGCGGCCGCGAGCTCTTCGTTGCTGAGCGGGGTTTGGATCACGTGTTCGAGCGCGCGTCGCACCTCGAGCGTGGCCTTGTGGGCGTCCTCGTCACCGGCGTGAATCTCGACTACTAGCGCCGCGACGCGGCCGCCTCCGATGACCGAGGCGTAGGCCGATGCACTGATGTGCTCGGCATTCAGGGCGCGCGCCAGCCCGCCCTGCGCACCATTCAAGGTCAGAGCGATGGCTTCCGCTTCGCGTTCGTATTTGAGCCGGGAAGGGAAGGGTAAGCCAACATAGGCGCTTTCCGCGTTCGACGAATTCGGGATAGCCAGCGCGAGCTCACCGGTGTGCGCGGCGCGTTCGGGCGTGGCTTGGCACCGCCGCGGGTCGTCGCGCCAGGGCGAAAGCCAGCGCTCCAATGCGCGCGCGGCGTCCTGCGCTTGCGTGTCATCTTGATTGCCAAGCACCGCGACCCGCAGTGGCCCGCGCAGCAAATCACGCCGGCGCGCCGCCACCGAATCGCGATTGGCCTGCGCCAGAGACGTGAAGATGCCGTGCGGTTCGAGCCAAGCGCTGTGATCTGGGGACAGGGCGTCCAAGAGCCGGGCGTAACCGGGCCGCGGTGCGCCACCGACCGCGTTGAACAGCTCGCCTTGTGCGGTCGCGAGCGCGTCGCCGCCCGCATCGCGCTCGGTCAGCGCCCGCCCCAGGGCACGCGCCACACGCTCGCCCTGTTGCTGCGCGCTCTCGCCAGGCTGGCGCGTAGCATGCGCCAACAAGCCCACGGCGTCCGGGGTGAGCCAGGGTTCGAGCTTCACGTCGTTCGTCTGGAGGTGCGCGGCTAAGGTGAGCGCGAGCGCGCTCTGCCCGGCATCATCGTTGCTCTCGCCCAGTGTGCCGCAGGGGCTGCCGATGAGCAGCCACAGCTCGCCTTGCCCGGCCTCTGAACGAACCCTGGTCTCGAGCGGCGCGCGTGACGGCTGGGCGTCGAAATCAGCCAGCGCGCTGGCCAGCCCAGCGAACGCGCCGCGTTCCGCCGGATGCAGCGCGAGGCCGATCAAACGCCGTTCGACGCCGGGCTCTTGCCGACCAGTGAGCGCGCGCCACGCAGCCCGCGCCGCTGCTTGCCGCGGATCACTCGGTTCGATGATGTTGTCTTCCACTGCGCCACGGAATCCGCTGTGCCCGAGCGCCGCCCGCATTTCCTCGCTCACTAAGCTGACGGCTTGCGCGGTCTCTTTCAGGCTGGGCGCGGGATCAACCTCGGGCATGCGCACGTCAACGCGCAAGCATGCGCCCCGTGGTCGCGCCTGAAAAGCCACGCGCTCCACGGTCAGGCCCGGCAAAAAGCTGTGCAAGCGCGAGGTGAGTGCGGCGTCGCTTGCGGTCAACATGCGCACCGAGGCCAACGCGGCATCCGCGTCGGGCACCCGTAGCGCCACCGACAGATGTCGAGGGCCTTCCGTTGTGTCCACGGCCGTCGCGTCGGCATCCGGCCAAACGTCTTCGGCGGCGTCTCCCGTTGGCCACTCGGGCACGTTGCCCAGTGCCGTTGCCGCTGCATCGACGAAAGCGTCCGGGCCCAACGCGGAGAACGCGCTGGCGCGCGCGGCGTAGGCGAATTGCCGGTATTTCTCCAACTCGGAGCGGCCGGCTGCGGTTCGAACATCGGGTACGGCTGCGCTCGGGAGCGCGCCGAGATCCCCCGAGCAGTCCGCCAGCAGTGCTTCTGCCTTGCCGCCAAAAGAGCGACTCCGGAGCGCGGCGAAGTGCTGCGCAATCACGGGTAGGGCCGGGTCTTGCTCGCTCACCGGCGTGGCCAAGGCCGCGCTCACTTGGCGAATGAACGACGTTGCCGCGGCGTTGTCTGCGCACAGCACCGCCAACTCAACCCCCGCCTGATTCGGCACGCTCACGACGTTTGCCACGCCGTGGGTCTGCAGGCGCGCCAAGATCAAGGCCGAGATCGCGACCGACGCGATGGAGCCCCCGTCGTGGGCGTTCGCGAACGCCACCGCTGGCAATGGGTCCCCGAGCCGCACTACCAAATTGATCGGCGGGTGATGATCCAGTTCACGACGCTCGACCCTCGACCCTCGGCCCGCTTCGCCTGGGCTTCCGGGACCGCCGGCGCCGCCGGCTTTGAACGCTCCGCAAGCTGGCAGCACCCCGGCTAGAACCAGTGCCACGAAAGCGCGCGCGTACGGGCGAGGCAAGAGGCTCGAGCGGGGCAAGACGCGCACGGCGTCCCGTTTACCACACCCTTCTGGTGCTCACGCCGCCAGTTGCGCCTCGAGCAAGAGCGACTGTAGCCGTGCCTGAATTTTGTGGCGTTTCGAGTATACGGTCTTCACGCTGATGTTCAGTCGTTCGGCCACACATTCGGGGGCCAAGCCTTCGCCGAAGTAGAGCTGGATGAAGGCGCGATCTTTGTCGGTAAAACTTGCGAGCAGGGTGCTCACTAGGGTTGCACGCTCGCGCATCAGCGCGCTCTCGCACGGGTCGGGCAGGGTGGAAGACAAGTCCTCGGCCTCGCTCAAGGCGGCGCGCCGGGGCTCTCGGCGCGCGCCGCGCAGGAAGTCGTACGCCGTGTGGCTGGCGAGCAGGCCCAGCCACGTGCTGAGCTTGTTGCCGCGCTCTGGGTCAAAGCTGCGCAACTTTACCTTGTCGTTCGCGAGCAGCTGCACACAGAACGTGGCGTAGATTTCGCGCATGTCTTCTTGCGACACCACGGCGCTGAAGCGAGCGGTTACGCGGCTAATGGTGCTAAGTACCAAGCGCGAGAAGCGTGTGTTGAACTCGCGCCAAGCTTGCGGGTCGTCGGCGAGCAGCGAGCGCACGAGCGCCGCGTCATCGGTCGCGGCCGCGGTTTGCAGCATCACGACAGCTTCTTGGTTGAATACGTTCAGACGGTTGGGGGCGGCGACGGTGGTGGACATCGGGAAGGGCATCCTCGCTTTCGAAGAGGCTCTTCAGCACGCGCCGTGCCGACTTGTTTAGCTAATGATTCCGGCATGTTAGCAGGGCGTAACGGGGTGTAACGCCGTCACTTGATACGCGTCACAGGCGCCCTTTCTGGCGCGGGTCTGTCTCTTTCTACGTTCGGGCCCGTGCTAGTTTCCCCACTAGCCAATGCCGCCGCGACTCAAGGCCATCCTGCTCTTGGCTGTGTACTTGGTGAAAACGGTCTTCCGCCGGTTGTTTAGCAAGCGCAAGTCCGGCATCGCCGCCTTCCGCGCCAACTACGACGCGGACGGCCTGCCTCCCGTCACACCTGCCGAGCGCGAGGCGATGCCCGCGTTCAGCGGCTGCATCGCTTGTGGCCTATGTGATCGGGGGGAGAGCGCGCGCATCGCTGCGTCAGGTGGTGCCTACCGCGGTCTCATGTCGCTCGTGCTCGCTGCCTCGCGCAGCATGCCGGATTACCGCGCCGCCGCGTACAGCTTCAGCTTCGTACCGAACCAGGTGCTAGCAGAAAAAGAGCAGATCTGCCCGGCGCAGGTGCCATTTCAGGCCATCGCGCGCTTCGTGCGGGACAAAGCCGGCGCGGTCGGTGGCGCGTTACCGCTGCCGCCGCGCATCGAATCCTTGCCGCCGTTCACTTCACCAAAGTAAGCCGCGGCGCTACGCCGAGCGCTGCCACGTGCCCGCTCTCCTCGGCCACGTATACGTTACAGTGCTCGTCCACACGCAGCAAATCCGGGATCAAATCCGACGGGACGGTGCCGATCACTTCGCCGTCGCGCGGGCGCACCACGTGTACCTGGTGCTGGGGCACGAACAGCGCGCCGCAGCGCAAAATTGGCTCTAAACGCCGCGGTTGGTCCGCGTCCACGTGGCGCGAGAACACCTGATTGTAGCGCAGGGTGCCGTCGTTGGCGTCCAAGCACAGCAGCGCGCCAGACGCGGAATTGGCGATCACGGTGTCGTCGACCGCGAGGAACGCCGTCGTTGGCGAAGCCAAACCCGGTGCCTGCTCCCAGGCGGCGCCGCCGCTGACACGGTTGTACGCGGAAACACCCATGCCGCGCCGGTCGCGCGTCGGAATTGCCACGATCTGACCGGCTAGCAAGGGAGCCTGTCCGGGCGCTGGACGCTCGTCCATCTCTTTGGACCAACGCACCTCGCCCGACCAGAGATCGACGTGGTGCAAGCGCGTCGGACCAATCGGCCCCCCCGAGAGCGCGAACACCGCGTCGTGATCAATGCTCATGTCGCCCGAAAACGGCAGACGATCACGCACGCGCCAGACCACTTCACCGCTGGTGACGTCCAGCGCGAGCAGCGCGGAATCCCCGCCGGCCACGAGGATCAGCTTGCCCGCGCGACGCACGCGATAGTTGGCGGGCCGCCGCGCGGTGTATCGCCAACGCACGTCGCCCGAAACGAGATCAAGCGCAGTCACGGAGCGATCGCCTTCCGCGACCACCAAGAGCTTCGGCAAACCGGCGGCATTGACGAGTGCACCCGTGGCGCCACCATTGGCGCGCGGCGCCACGTGCGTCGTGAAACGCGCCTCGCCGCTGTCCAAATCGTGCAGGACGATCGTGCCGTCCGGGTGTAGGCGCGCCAAGCCGAGTGGCGTGACGACGCTCGCCGCGCGCGGCGTCGGCACGCGCCACAGCACGTGCCCGGTTGCGCGCTCGATGCTCGCCGTTTCACGTTGCGATCCGACAATGAGGCGCTCGCCGCATTGAAACGTGGCACGCAAATCGATGCCCGGTACGGTGGCCACCCAACGCGGCAAGAAGCGCATCTTGCCGCCCGATTCCCACATGCCCCGCTCGCTGCGTGCGCGTGGCAAGCCAAACGAGCGATAACTTTCGGGCTCGGGGTTCTGCAGCGAGTCGTCCGCAATGCTGTCGGCGAGCGAATCGGAGAGCGTGGTCGCCGCGCGCATCAGCGCCTTGAGCCGCAGGTTACGCGCCTGGGCCGGATCGTTCTTGCGGTAAGCTTCCGCCAGCGCCAGGGCGAAGCGGGCGGAAGCCCCCACGAACGTGCGCGCATCTAGCTCAGGGAACGAGAGCTGCTCGCTTTCGGCGGCATCGCGCGCGCGCACGCTGAGCGTCACCGGGCCGTCGCCCGGCCCGCGGCGCACCGAGAGATGCACGCCATCCACGCTGGCGCGTCGGAATACGGCGCGTTGCGCACGCCAAGCATCGAACACGTCGTCGCCGAGCATCACCAGCCGCTCTGCCAACAAAAACAGACAGGCATCCCCCAACGCGACCGCCCTGTTCCGGCATACCAACGCAAACGAGCCTCGGCCGAGTAGTGAGTGCAGGTCCGCGCGCTCGAGTTCAGAGCCGTGCGGGTTGTGCGCTCGCGCGGCCGCGCAGCGTACGTTGAGCGTGGCTGAAAAATTCAAGCCGCCCAATGCCCGGGGCGCGATCGTCTCGTTGCTGCGGCTGAGTGGGCGCCGGCCGAAGCTCGGCCCCGGCGTGTCCAGGAGCCGGCGCGCGCTGCCCAGGGCGGCGACGATGCCTGCTGGAGCTTGACGCACGGGGGCCTCTTCGAGAGCCGCCAAGATGGCGCGGCGCAGTTCGAGCAGCTCGACGCGGCGCTCGTGCACCGCCACCTGCGGGGACGGACCGGAGCGGAACACGCTGACCAGCACGTCCCCGCCGTCGGCCTCGAGCCCGATTTCCCAGGCCTCGTCGTCCGTGTACAGCTGGAGCGTCTCACGGTCGCGCTTGCCGCGCGCTAACGAGGCCACGGCCGTGCCTAGATCCGAGAGCAAAGCCAAGGCTTGCCCTTCCCCGAGGCGCGCCGTGATATTCACGCCGTCGACGATGACGTCGAACAGCCCGTACAGCGGCGCGAGCGCTGTGGTGGGTGCAGTTTCTGGGCGGGGGCGAACAACTACCTGAATGGCCGACATCCGTATGCGCAATCGTATGAACACCCAGCCAAGAACGACACTTTTGCGCGGCGATCGCACAAGATTGGACAGCGCCGCGCGGGCTAGCTAGGGGGGGCCCGGCTCGCCCGAAATCCCGTGAGGCCCTGCGAAATAACGTAATGTCGGCCGATTTCGAGCACCTTCCAGCCGGTCGTTCGGGCGCAGCCCTGGCAAGAAACCGGATCTACGGTCCGATTTTGGGTGTCCTAGGCGTTTTGCCACTCGCCGCGTGGTTGTGGGGGTTCACGGTCGACGATGCCCTGATCAGCGCGCGTGTGGCGGTGCACCTCGCGCAGGGTTTCGGCTACCGCTTCAACGCGGGCGGGCCGGTCACCGACGCGGTCACCCCGCTGGGTTACGCCGGCCTGCTGGCCCTGTTCGCGCGCATCGTTCACGGCGACACTTGGCTCACGTTCCGCTTCGCGAAGGGGCTGGGCCTCGGCGCGTGGCTCGTGGCGGCCGGGGTCTTGGGTTCGACGATCGCGCGGGTGGGGCAAAGCGTGCGCCGCTACCTGCCGCTGGCGCTCTTGGCGCTCAGTGCGCCGCTGGCCGCGTGGAGTGTGTCGGGTATGGAGACGGGCATCGTGACGATGCTCGTCACGATCGGTTTGCTCTCGGGCGCGGGTGCGGCTCTTGCGCTCGGCATCGCGGCCGCCTGGCGCCCGGAGCTCCTGCCGTTTGCGCTCGTGCTGGTCGTACTGCGTGCACGCGGGGCAAGCCACGGCGCGCGGCTGGCGCTGGCGGCGTGCTGCGCGCCGGTGCTGTGCGTTGCTCTGCTGCGGCTGCACTACTTCGGACGCGCGGTACCGCTTTCGTTCTACGCTAAGCCGTCGGATTTCGAGCACGGGTTGCGGTACACATTGGGTGCTCTGGCCTTTACCGGATCGCCCTGGCTGCTTCTCACTGGCCCAGCCCAATGGCGGCGTTTTCCCCGGAGTGCGCGGCCTTTGTTGGCCGCGCTTGCGGCTCATTCGTGCGCGTTGGTCCTGTGCGGTGGGGACTGGATGCCGATGTACCGTCTGTTCGTCCCGGTGCTACCCGGCTTTGCGCTCGTTGCGGCACACCTGGCTGAATACGCAACTTGGCCGTCGTTGGCGGGCCGCACGCTGCTGGCTCTCGGTTCGTCGTTGATCTTGGGGTTGGGGTTAGCCCCCGCGGCTCGAAGCGTGGGCGCGGACCGTGCTCGCTTGATCGCCCGAGCCCGTCCGGCGTTGGCCGGCGATGCGCGCATCGCCGCGCTGGACGTTGGCTGGGTAGGCGCGTCCAGCGACGCGGTCGTCATCGACTTGGCGGGCGTCACGGATCCCGAAGTCGCGTTCTTTCCTGGTGGCCACACGACAAAGCGAATCCCCCGCGCGTGGCTGTTCGCGCGTGAGCCCTCCGCCATCGTGCTCTTGCTTGCGCCCGGCGCGGCGCTCGAAACGCCGTTCGAAGCCAGCTATTTCTCGCGCGGCGTTGAAGCTCGAGTCGCGCGCATGGTCGCGGGCGAATTCCGCGTGCGCACCACGCTCGACCTCGGGGCTCAAACGTACGTCGTGTTGGAGCCGGTCCAGAGCGCGCAACCGGGTGATTCCCTCCAGAACCTGCCCACACGGTAGGTCTAGGCGAGCTTCGGCGCGGCCTCGGGCGTGCCGCGATTTCGACCGAGCTCGAGCAGGGCCTCGCGCATCGCGCGCGCATCCGCGAAGCGATCCCGCGGCAGCGGCGACATGGCCCGCTCAATTACAGCCCGAAAATCATCCGGCATGGAACGCAGAGCCCGTTGCACGCCGCTTTCCGCCGCGCCATCTGCGCTAGCGTGATCCCACAATTCACTCGTTTTGAGCGGCGGCGCCATACCGGTCAGACACTCGTACAGCACCCCGCCCACGCCGAACAAATCGCTGCGCTGGTCGATTTCCTGGCCTTCCTCCTGCTCGGGAGACATGTAGCCAGGGGTGCCGAGTGGCGCGTCCGAGTTGGTGAGCCGCGTTTCTGCCCACTCCACGCGCGCGATCCCAAAATCCAACACCTTCACGCATGGCACGGCGCTGCCGGGCTCGTTGACGAGAAAGATGTTACTCGGTTTTACATCGCGATGAATGATGCCGGCTGCGTGCACCGCTCCGAGGGCATCACACAGCTGCAATGCGATCGGCGTTAGTTCAGTGACGGTCAGCGCGCCGACTCGGCGCAAACGCGTGGCCAGGGACTCCCCGTGCAAGCGCGCCATGACCAAGTAACTGGTGCCGTCGGGCAAGTGTCCATCTTCATAGACCTCGACCACATGAGGGTGCCAGGCCAAGCCAAGGGCGGCGGCTTCGCGACGCAAGCGATCAGCGGCGATCGAGTCATGGGCCACGGCGGCGCGTAACATTTTCACCGCTACGAGTTCCCCGTCCGCGAGGCGCTCGGCCTCCCAGATTGTGCCGCTGGCGCCGACGCCCAGCTTTTCGGTGAGTCGGTATTGGCCGGCGAGCACCAAGCCCTCTTGAAAGCCGAGCGAGCCGCGTTCCCGTCGCTCGCGCAGCGTGGCCGTGCGCTCCAGCGTGTGAATGCGCACCAATTGAGCACGCGATTGCGTGCGTCGGCGACGCTCGTGCGCCCACAAGGTGCCGGCCAATGTACCCAGCGCGGTGCCCACTGCCACGTCCACCAGACGATCGATGGAACTATTCGTAAGCCACGAGCCAAGCGCGCTGCTCACCGCGCCGGCCACCCCCCCGCCGAGCGCGGGGACCATGCTCGGCTCTTGAAAGCGCACCTCGAACACTCGTTGATTGCGCGAGTCACGATCCGAGATGCGCGTTACCTTGCCCAGTGGCAAGCCGAACAATAACGGGACGGCGCTCAGGTCCGCTTCGCGCGCGAGCGCACACAAGCCATCGTGCTCGTGCGGCGCGTCTTCACGATGACGAATGCTCCCGCGCCAAACACCCGGCTCCGTGAACAGCGTGCGCCAGCGCTCCGTCCACACTTGGTCGCCGCCGAAATGGTCCAAGCGATTGAAGGCCTGCGCGGGGCCTTCAGCGCCGCGCAGCACGTGCGTCCAAACGCCGAGGTTATCGGCTTCGACCACGTAAGGCGCGGTCTTGGCGATGGCGTCTTTACCCCAGCGCGACGCGAAAGCGACCAGCGCCGCATGCCACAGCTCCACCGGCATGAGCCGCGTTTCGTCGCTCAGGTAGTCGCGGTCTAGCTTCGTGCGGAGCAGGAAAGCGTCCGCCTCTGCGGGGCCGTGCTCAGCGAACACGTACGCATAAAGGGTCTTGATTCGCGACGCGGTCGTTTGTCCGCCGCTACCCGCACGACGTTGCACGTTATCTAGATCGTATCGGTTCGTAAACGCGCGTCAAGGCGCGGCAGTGAGCTTGGCACTCACATGGCTCCGAGCGCGGACAGCGATGTGCGGACAGCAAAGCGCGATCAGCAGGAAGCGACGCGCGCGCGGGCTCGCTCTGTCCTCTTTTGCGAGAGGGTTTTGCGAGATCGCGGCGAAAAAACGGCTGACTTGGAGCGCCACTTGGCAGTGCCACGGTAGCGGTGTGATTTCCGACGCTTCGAGGGACGCAATTGCGCACCCTGATGCTATAGTGCGGAAGGTATGGCTTCGATCTGGCTTCCGAAAAAGCATCGCCTCGCGGTTGCGGCTGCATTGGGGCTCGCGGCCACGGTTTTGCTGCAGCTGCCAAGCGCTGCAAATGCGGGCCCGCTCGGGGTAATTGACGGTCAAACGCTCGACGTTGGTGCGGACAAGCTGGACGTCGACATCGAGAAGGGGAAGGCAACCCTGGAGGGCCACGTGCAGGCCACGCTCGGTGACATGCATGTGGATTGTTCTCGCATCGAGCTCAAGTACGATGAGGCGCCAAAAGTGCGCTGGGCCAAGGGGAGTGGCGGCGTCACCGCCAGGCTCAAGGGCATCGAAGCAACCGCCGCCCAATTTGAGGTGGACGTTGCCCATCGGACAATCAAGCTCGCTGGTGGGGTAAAGCTGAGCCGCGGGCGCGGTTGGGTAACTGCTGACAGCGCCGCAATCGACATCAACACCCGTAAAGTGACACTGGAAGACGTGAAGGGTTCGATTCCAGTCCAAGCGCCGGAACGCTGACCGTTTCTTCCAAGCGCCGCGCAGCGTCAATCTCGACACTGTGGCATCCAGGTTCACCGGCATTTTAAGCCATGCGCGGCGCTCATTTCTGGGGCCCGTTTTTTGCTTTCAGTGCTAGGGTCTCGTTCTACTGGGGCTTCTGGAGACAACTCCCGTAGGACGCCATGGAAATCAAGCAGCAACTCCGCCTGTCGCAACAGCTCGTGATGACGCCACAGCTGCAGCAGGCGATCCGCCTGCTCCAGCTCTCCCGGCTCGAGCTCGTGGATGAGGTTCGCAAAGAGCTGGACAACAACCCGGTGCTCTCGGATGAAGAGCCGCTGGAGCGCACCCGGAACACCCCCGGTGAAGTGCGCACCGTCAGTGAGCACGGGGCTGGTGAGGAGCGCGAGTACCCGCGCACCGAGGTCAAAGCCACAGAAAAGGTCACGCGTGAGGTGGACTGGGAAAAGTTCCTGGAAAACCGCACACAGCAGCAGTCGCCTTCGCCGGGTGGTCGAGCCGGGTTCGAAGATCTGCCTCCCATCGAGCAAAACCTGACCAAGCCTGGGAACATCCAGGACCACTTGCTCTGGCAGCTGCAAATGAGTGATTTTTCCGAGTCCGAGCGGCGTTTCGCCGAGCTGGTCATCGGAAACCTGGACGAGAAGGGCTACCTCGATCTCGTCGGCATTGAGCGCCCCGACGGCACTCGCACCCCCGATCTCACGATTGAGGATCTGGCGGCAGAGGCGGAGCTGAATTCAGAGGATGCCCCGCTGGTCTTGGAAATGATCCAGGCCTTCGACCCGATCGGCGTCGCGGCGCGGGACCTACGGGAGTGTTTGCTGATTCAAGCCCGCGTGGCGGGTTACGAAGACGGTGATGCAGAGCTGGAGATCATCAAGCATCACCTGCATCACCTCGAGAAGCACAACTACCAAGCCATCGTGCGCGAGATGAAAATCCCGCTCGAGGACGTGTACGAAGCCGCCAAGACCATCCAAGAGTTCGAGAGCCGCCCCGCGCGTAACTTCACGGACACGGACGACCGCACGATCGGCATCACCCCCGACGTGTATGTGATCAAGGACGCGGATGAGTTTGTCGTGCTGGACAACGATCGCGGCGTGCAGCGTTTGTTCATCAACGAGGCGCTCACCAAGCGCTTGATGAAGGACCCATCGGCCAAGGAATTCATCGGGGAAAAGCTGCGCAACGCGCAATGGCTGATCCGGGCCATCGAGCAACGGCGCAAGACGATCATCCGCGTGGCAGAGTGCATCGTGGAAAAGCAGCGGGACTTCTTCGAGAAGGGTGTGGCTTACCTCAAGCCCATGATCCTGCGTGACGTAGCCGAAGCGGTCGGCATGCACGAATCGACAATCTCGCGCGTCACCACGAACAAGTACATGCACACCCCGCAGGGCTTGTTCGAGCTGAAGTACTTCTTCAACTCCAGCATCCGGCGAGTGGCCAACGAGGACATTGCCAGCGAGAGCGTCAAACAAGCCATCAAGACGCTGATTGACCAAGAAGACAAAGCGAATCCCGTCAGCGATCAGGCAATCGTCGAGATGCTCGAGAAGAACGAGGGCATCAAAATCGCACGTCGCACGGTGGCTAAGTACCGCGAGATGCTCGGCATCTTGGCTTCGAGCAAGCGAAAACGCTTGTTCTGAACCCGTCCGGCGCTGGGCCGCTCAAAAGGGAGGGCCTGGGGTCGTTCGCGCTTCGCCGCTCGCGGTCGAGGCCCGGACCGGCGCCTGTGCCTACATGCCGGCGCAACCGTCGCATGGAGCCGCGCCCAGCGATGGACCCCCGCCGCATCGAAGCCCTACGTCTTTCGCGGCTCTCGCCGGTGAAAACCTTCCGACTCGCTTCTGGCGGCGCAGTTCGGCTAAACTCTTGGCTGGCCCTAAACAAGCCCCCCGCAGGAGAGCCATGATCAGCATCACTTTTCGCCACGTAGACTCGAGCGA
>JBDTYJ010000127.1:0-14292 GCA_040005755.1 Pseudomonadota bacterium | reverse complement strand
ACGACGCACATTGCGGCAGCGATTGCGATCACGGGCACGAGCGGGAGGCCCTTGCCGCGTCGCCATTGTTGGATGAGCCACCAGCATCCAAAGATTGGCGGGCAAATGACAAGCACGCCTTTGATTAGCGCGCCGAGCGCGCCGACCGCACCGAGTGCAAAGCCGCGCTTGGCGGTTGGCTCGTCCACGAACCGCACGCCGCACCAGACCATCAGTGTCATGAAAAAAGTCAGGCAAGCTTCGACCTGCAAGTCCGGTGCGTAGCGCAGCATCATCGGGTGGATCGCACACAGCACTCCGGCAAGGAGCCCGACCGATCGCGAGAAAACGCGCTCTCCGATGGCGAATG
The DNA here is from genome assembly GCA_040005755.1 of Pseudomonadota bacterium. GTDB lineage: Bacteria > Myxococcota_A > Polyangia > Polyangiales > Polyangiaceae > PMG-095. The sequence continues at coordinate 13,943 of JBDTYJ010000127.1, read as the reverse complement.
CCAGGGTTGCCGAGCCCGCCGCCAACAAGCATTGCGCCAGCCGCACGAGCATCGTGTTGGGGCCACCCAAAATGTAGAGCAAGGCGATGAACGCCGGATAAAGCGGTGCGCGGCGCATCGTTGGCAGATCCGGGTGCGCCAGTTGTGCCAAGCCACGGCCCTCCGCGATGCTCCGACCGAGCACCGAAAACCCATATGGATCATCGGCACGGATGATTTGGCTCTGGTTCGGCCAAATCACGAGCAAGAAAAGCAGCGCCACGATCAGAGCGAACGAGAAGACCACCAACTTGGGCCGTCGGAGCTCGGCACCCCACTTGCGAATTTGCTCGAACATGAATGCTTTGCTCCGTCATGCCCGAACGGGACCCACGTGTCCATACTCACAGGTCTTGCCAAAAGAACTCACTACGCTGACTTTGTGCAGCGTTTTCACGCCTTCGACACGCCGATGAAACGCCCTCAGGCGTGTTGAGGCCCCGTGGCCGGAGGCGCTGCCGCACAAATACTGCGGGCGCGTCAGCGGGCTGTGGTTGAAGGTTGCTTCCCCTATCGTCGCGGGGCATCTCACAGGCCTTCATGGAAAACCCCAACATCCTTGCGCGCGCTGCCCGAGCCGACGCCGCACGCCGTGAGGTTCAACGGCTGTTCAAATTCTTGGTCGTCGGCGGCATTGGCTTCTTGATCGATACCGGTTCGCTCAGCGTGCTCGTCCTAATATTTTCGGTGGACCGAGTGGTTGCCAAGGGGGTCGCGTTTTCGCTGGCAGTGCTCAGTAATTTCGTTTTGAACCGGCTTTGGACGTACCGGGACTCACGCTCGAAGGGCGTGATGACGCAAGTAGCGCAGTTCGTCTTGGTAAGCGGCGTTGGGCTCGCCATCAACCTGCTCGTGTTCAATTTCACCAATCAGCGTGCCAGTCACTGGTTCGGACCTGTGGTCACCCTGTACATCGCCCAAGCGTGTGCGGTTGGGATCGCCTTGTTCTGGAACTACGCTGCGAACCGCCTGATCACGTACAACGACGTGGCCATCGGGCATTGATCAAGCTCAACGCTTCTTTTCGTAGTCGAAATCAGCGCGCATGACCGCGTCATCCGGCACATCGTTCGCGCCCCCGCCGTCGCACGAAAAACGCGACACGAAAAACGCCTTCTGCTGTTTGGAGTAGACCAGGGAGCGGGCGCCGCCGTAGGGCAATTTGCCGGTCGCCAAGCGCCAGTTCGCGCCGTGATCCGCTGAAACCGCCACGCCGTCCTTGCTCAGCGTGGCGATGCGCCCGTCGGGCAATTCAATCGGGGCCTCCTGCAAGAGCAGGTTCGTTGGCGCCACATCGTCCCAGGTTTCCCCTTGGTCGGTGCTGCGAGCCATGCCGCCCGGGTTCACCGTAGCCCAATAGATGGAACCATCCGACGCAACGAGCGGCGCGGAAGCGCCACCGGACATGGACACGACAGCCCAAGAGTCACCGCCATCCGTGCTTCGGTAGATGCCGGCGAAGCCCCCGCCGTAACCGCCACAGCCTACCAAGAACGTCATGGTGTCGATGATCAGCGGCAGCGTGCAGTTGGTGTTGTCCGGCAAATCCATCCCGACGGGCTGCCAGGTCTTACCGCCGTCCTTCGAGCGGTTGAGCGTGCGGGATTGCTCGTGGCCGCCGGCGAGCAGCGTTTTGCGGGACGGATCGGACAAATCAACGCTCAGTAAGTCGCAGTGCATGGCGTCCCCGAGCAAGCTGAAGGTTTGCCCGTCATCCGCCGTTCGGTACGCGGCGGCGCCGTAAATACCGGCTTCCCAGAACTGGTCACTGTTGTCCGGATCCCACACGATGGTCGTCGGGCGGTGAATGATGGCAGCGGATTTCTTGGCTTCGCCCAGGTGATCCCAGGTACTCCCGCCATCGGTGCTTGCCCAGAGGCCCTGTTTGGCAATGCCTGCGATCAGCAGGTCTTCATCTGGCTTCGTGAACAATGCAGAAAGATTGCCACACTCTGACGGGAGCCCCGCGAGGTTGGACGTGGCGTTCGTCCAGCCGCCTGTGGCGAGCGCGCCGCCGAAATCGTTCGAGCTTGCTGTGCCGGACGCGCCGCCGTTAGCCGCCGCGCCGCCGCCGAGCCCGGTGCTGCCGGCCATGTTCGAGCCGCCGCCCGGTTGGTCCGGCTCACGTGTGACGATCGTGCAGCTTGCCAAGGACGCTACGAACGCGAGCGCAAGCGATGACACCGATAAGCCCTGCATCGCATCATCTGATACCACGAGGCGAGTTGCCGGTCCACCGCGCCGACTCGCAAAAACAGGCTCTGCATGCGAGCAGGTGGGAGTAGCATTCCGCCGATGTCTGCCTTTTCACAGTGGCTGTCGCTTGGAATGTCGCTCGGGGTACTTGCAGCGTGCGGTCCGAACATTCCGCGCGGCTGGAGCACGCCGCCTTCAAGCGCAGTCCCCGCCCCCGAGCCCGGCAGCGGCGGCGCGGCCTCCAACCCCAATCCTCCGAGCGCGCCCAGCGGCGACAATAGCCGTGCCGCAAAAGTGGCGCGGAAGTTGGGTCGCCCTGCGAATTTCCTGATCGGCATGGGCAATGATCTGAACAACGATCACACGCGCGATGGCGCTTACACGCTCGGTCCTACGCTCGATTTGCACTACGCATACCTCGTTGCCTACCTGAAACCGGACAAGTCCTGGGGTAGCTGGAAGGATTGGAACGAGGGCGGCAGCTTCGTGAACATGCTGACTGACACTGCGGACGCCAAAGGCACCGTGCCAATGTTCACCCTGTACTCGATGGCCGCGGCGGGCGACGGCAATCTGAGCGGGCTCAGCAATGATGTGTTCGAAAAAGGCTATTGGGGTGACGTCAAGTTGCTGTTCCAGCGGCTCGCCCTGTTCAACAAGCCCGCTGTCGTGCAGTTCGAGCCTGACTTTTGGGCGTACGCGCAGATGCAGTCCAAGGACGATCCCTCATCGATGAAGGTAAAGGTCACGGCCAATGCGCCGGGTTGCGCCGGCCTGAGCGATGACTTGGTCGGCATGGGTCATTGTCTCGTCAAGCTGGCTCGAACGTACGCGCCCAAGGTGGTGATTGGCTTTCATGCCTCCACTTGGGCGGCGCAGACGCCGGGCGCGGTGGTCACGTTTCTAAAGAAAGTCGGCGCCGATCAAGCAGATGTCGTCTTTTCCGATCTGCTCGACCGCGACGCCGGTTGTTTCGAGGCCGGCGTGGACCCGAACTGCAAGCGGGCGGGCAGCTTTTACTGGGACGAAACAAACACCACGACTCCGAATTTCCACGATTACCTCGCGTGGTCCAAAGCGATTACCGGCGGCTTGGGCCTTCCCATGATCTGGTGGCAAGTCCCGTTCGGCGTCCCCAGTAATTCGAGGGGTGGCACGCCAGGCCATTATCGAGACAACCGCGTGCACTACATATTCTCTCACGTGCAAGAGTTCGTGGATGCGGGTGGTTTGGGCGTGGCCTTCGGTGGGGGCGCTGCCAATCAAACTTATATCGATAGCGACGGCGGCCAGTTTCGAGCCGCGGTCAGCAAGTATTTTGCGACTCCTGTGCCGCTTCGATGAGGGTACTCGGGTCTTGCCTCGCGGCCGCGCGTGAGGCAGGGTCGGGCGCTTTCTCGAGCAGTAGAAGGCAGCGCAACACGGCCATGGACACCGAGGGAGAACTCAAGTGAGCTTGTCGAGCTGGATCGCGAAACGGCGCTTTCGCGCCCGACAAACCTCGCCGGGTGACGCGGCCTCGCGGGTCCGGGTCCTCTACCTCTTTCCGGAGTACTACCTGAACTCGCCGTGGGCGGTGATCGCCATGGTGCTTCGGCACGCCGCGGCGAACGGCATCGATCCACTCGTTGTGCTCGGGGAGCACACGCAAGGTGTGCTCGAGTTCGGCGGGGTCGAAGTGCCCGTGCTGCGTATGAAGTTTGACGGTAAGGCGAACCTCGCCACGCTGAGTGCCCTGCGGAAGCTGGTGCTGGAACGCGAAATCGACGTGATTCACATCACGGACAGCTGGCCCTCCCTGCGCGCCGGCTCGGCGCTCAGCCTGCTCAGCCGCACGCCCCTCGTCATCCACTTCCACAGCATTCCCCGGCTCTGGACGCCGAAGAAGCGCGCGGCGCTCAAGACCGCTGCGGCCGTCGCTGGCGCGATCGTTGGCGTCTCCAAGTTCGTGCGCGACGGAATCGAAGAGTACATTGGCATTCGCCCGAGCGCGTTGACCTGGGTTCACAACGGCGTAGACGTCGAGCGTTTTACGCCGGAGGTGGACGGCACGGCGATGCGCAAGACCTTGGGCTTCAAAGAGGGCACCATCGCGGTGATCGAGCCGGCTCGCTTTTGGTACCTGAAGGGCCAGCTGGATCTAGTGCGCGCGGTCGCAATCGCTCGCAAGCAGAACCCCGCAATCGAGCTTGCGCTCATTGGCTGGAACGACACGAGCACCTCCGCTCTCGGCTTCCGCGCTGAGGTTGAAGAGCTTGCCGCCTCGCTCGGCGTAACGGATGCCGTGCGTTGCTATGATCCGAACCTCCGCGCGCAGGAAATCCACGCCGCTGCGGATATCGTCTGTTTGCCTTCCATCGACGAACCGTTCGGGTTGGTCGCGGTCGAGGCGCAAGCTTGTTGTCGCGCGTTCGTCGGTACTGCGTCGGGCGCTCTGGTCGAGATGGTCAGCGACGGAGTCGACGGGCTGCTGGTGCCGCCGAACGCGCCCGAGCAGCTCGCCGCGGCGCTGCTGCGGCTCGCCGCGGATCCGGCGTTGCGCGCCACCTTGGGAGCGAACGGCCGAGTGCGCGCCTGCGAAAGCTTCGCAGAAACGCTGCTCGCGCCGCGCTTTGCCACGATTTATCGAGCGGTGCTCGACGGCTCCCGGCTGCCTGAGTAACCCGCTTGCAATTGCAAGAGGCCGGCTGCTCACAGAGCGGCTCGTGCGGCGCGTTTCACTCGATGCGGCCGCGCCACACGCCCGCAGTCAGGTTCGCGGAATACAACACCTTGTGATCCGGATCGTAGACGATTGAAGAGCCGCCGTTGCTGATGGTTACCGGCTTGAATAGCGGAGTCCACTTACTCGGGTCGCTGAGCGGTGCCGAGGCGTACCAGCCGCTTGCGGGCTCATCTCCACCGTATTGGCCGCCTGAAGAGAACAGCGTCTTCCCGTCGCTCGCGATCGGGTTCGAGCCGTTGACCGACGAACCATCGGGTGAGCCTGACAGCGGGTTCCAGGTCACGCCGTCAGCGCTTTGCACCATCGGTTGGCCCGCGACGTAAAACTTCCCGTCGGCGCCGGTGAACACGTGGCCGCTGGCCTTACCGCTGTAAACTTTGTCCCACTTCCCACCGCCATTCGTGGTGCGCCAAATGCCGTCAGCGCCGTTGCTGAAGAACCACGTCTGCGCGTCAATGAGCGTTTGCCCATCGCCTTCATTCCAGTGTTGGGCCGCGGGGATCAACTTCCACGTGGCACCCGCGTCAGGGCTTTCCGCAAAACACGCCCAATCCCCGCCGTTCGGGCCGTTCTTGCAATCGATGTGAAAGCTCACCACCAAGTGCTTGTTGTTGGTCGGATCCATGGCAATGGTCTCGATGAAACCACCGTACTGGAGTGAGGGCAGCACATCCGCCGTGAACATTTGCTGCCAATCCACGCCGCCATTGACGGACTTGTACAAGCCTTCATCGCCGTAGCCGGGCGTGGTGTAGATTACCTTCGAGTCAGTCGGATCGATTACAATCGTCCAATTGCGGCCGCTGTCGATCTCCTTTTGGTGCGCGCCAGTATCGATCTTTACCCAAGTGGAGCCGCAGTCGGTCGTTTTCCAAAATCCCAAGCCGTGGGTGCCTAGGTACAGCGTGCCTGCGTTGTTCGGATCCGCAGCCAAGCCGTGCGCGCCATAAGTCGAAATAGCACCGGAAGCTTTGCAGGCGTCCGAGCCCGGGTTGCACCACTTCTCGAAGTGCAGCGCCGCGGGCGTGATGTTCTCCAAGACGCCGGGGCTGCCGAGCTTGTCGCACGCGCCGACCATGTGCGGGGGGGTGGCGGGCGCGCCAGCCGAGCCCGTCGCTCCGCCGGAAGCGGCCCCGCTCGAGGCGCTGCCCGCGTTGGAGGACGCGCCGCCGTCTGCCGCGGGCGCTCCAGCCAAACCTGGAACGCCGCCCGTGGCTGCGCTTTTGGCGCCTCCGCCTCCGCCGCATGCGCTTAGCGCAAAGACCAATGCCGCCCCCAGCCGCGAGTCGATCAGCCTCATTTGCCTCATCTTGCCATGATTACCGAAAGACCGGCAACGCGTCGAGAGCCTCGCGGGCGCCGCGCGACAGGGAATGATTGCCGCCGACAAGGCTAGTGCGGAAAAGAACCTGAATGTTTCCCGAACTTGCGCCTTGGTATTTCGCGTGCGCACTGGGCGTTGGGGCCCTGTTCAAGCGTCGTGTGGAGCGCCGCGGCGCAGCACGTCGCCGAAGGCTACGCCCGCCTATGACGGGCGCGTGACCATCAACCCCCAGGCTGATTTCTGGGGGTCATCGCTCTCAGCATCGAGCGGGCGCGTTAGCGACGCGTTGTTGCGTGCGCCAAGGAATCGTAGAATTTCTCCAAACCGAGCACGATGCTCCGCCAGCTATAGCGCTCCTCCATCAACTGGCGACCGGCCTGACCGAGACGCGCTGCCAACTGAGGATCGGTCAACACGCGCTCGACTTCCCGCGCAAAAGCTTCCGGCTCGTCGGCGAGCAAGAGGTGTTGATCGTGCACGACGTCGATGCCTTCGGCGCCCAACCGGGTCGAGATGACCGCTTTGCCTTTGGACAAGGCTTCCACGATCTTGAGCCGCGTCCCGCCTCCGATCCGGAGCGGAACCACGATGGCCGTCGCGCTCTCCAGATAGGGGCCCACGTCCGGCACCATGCCCAGTATTTCGACGCCGTTACCGGCGCGCGCCAGCACCGAATCCGGCGCACCCGGCCCAAGCACGCGGAAGATGGCGTTGGGTCGGCGCTGCTTGATCAACGGAAAAACGTTGTCGATGAAGTAGAGCAGCGCTTCTTGGTTCGGGTAATAGTTGATCGCGCCGAAGAACAAGATCACGTCCTGCTCGCTCGGGCGAGTCGAAACCGAGAATTCACCGACGTCCACGCCGTTGGGCACGACCGCGGTGCGAGCGCCGGGGAAATCTCGTTGCACGAGCTCGGCGTCGCGCTGCGAGGTGAGGGAAATGCCGTCGACTTTGCGCCACGCTGCGCGTTCCTCGCGCGCGAGCTTGCGCCAATTGAGGGAGTTGTACAAAAGGCGCGCTTTCCCGCCTTCACCGCCAGCGGTTCGTTTCAAAATGTCGTACTCGACATTGTGCTCGTCCAAAACGAGCGTCGGCCGCGGGCCGCCTGGCGCGCCAAAACGGAAGACGGCCATCCACATGAATTCGATTTGAATGACGTCGTAGTCGTTGCGGCGCAGCATGTCGTCGAGTGCGCGCTGAAAGTCGCTCCGCCGAGCCGCCAAGAGGTGCTCGTAGCTGTGCACGGAAACCAGGCTGCGCAGTTGCATCTTGCGCTTCTCGTTGGTCTCCGCCAGATCCAGGTTGGGGACCGTGACTAGCTCCCGACAGAATGATTGGGTCGCCTCGACTGAGGCTTGTTGGTACTCGTCCGTGCGCACGAACGAGACCACGTCGACCTCGTGATTTTTGGCTAGGCCGCGCATCAAGCCGTCGAGTCGCCTCTGACCGCCGAAGCGGGGCGGGCTGGGTAGGAACGGGGTAACGAATAGAATCTTCATTGCCGGGTTTTTCCGCGTTAGCACAGATTACTGCGGGGCTATACTGCGCGGCGATGGCAGCGGAATTCAGATTTGGAGGCGACGTGAAAGCCGCCCTTGCGGTGGCCGTTGTGCTCACGATGTTGGGGATGCTGATTGGCGACACGGGGGTGAGCGTCGGCTTAGCTCTGCTGATCATACCGGCGCTCTTTTACGCGGCGTCAAAAATCCCGATTCGCTACTCGCTGATGGCGATGATGTTCTTCGCGTACATTCTGCCAAATCCGCAAGAAGGTGTGTCGACGGGCAAGTGGGACATGCCCTTGCTGCAGCTCGGCAAGGTCTTGCTGGACCACATCAACACGGTCGACCGCACCTTCGGACCGCTGTCCGTGTGCTCTTTTTCCGGGTTGGACTTGGGCTTCGCTTCGCTCACGGTGATCGCCCTCATGCGCCGCAGTAGCGGCTCGAAGCTGGACAGCGCGGGCCGCTTGAGCACCCCCGTTCCGCTCGTGAAAATGGCCTGGCTATCGCTCGCCAGCATCGTGTTCGTGTGGTTCATGGGCCTGGCTACCGGCGGGGAGTTCAGCATGTCGCTCTGGCAGCTCAACGCGGTGATGTACGTGCCAATCGTTTTCCTGCTGTGTCATGTTGGCCTTCGCGGTCCGAGTGATTTTCGCGCGTTGTCCAAGGTGTTGCTCACTGCGGCGGCATACAAGTCGGCGTTGGCCGTGTTCGTCGCCATCAACATCCGCGGCCCCATGGATCCATACATCGGCAGCGATCGCTTGCCCTACGCGACAGCGCATGCGGATTCGATATTGTTCGCTGATGCTTGCCTACTCTTGATCGCGCTCCTGCTCGAGCGCAGGAAAATCAAGCTCATGGCTGCCTTGCTCTTGCCGGTGTTCATGGCAGGAATGATCGCAAACAACCGGCGCATGGTTTGGGTGCAAATTATCCTGGCGCTGGTCACGGTTTTCTTGGTGTCGCGGGACAACCCGACGAAGCGATTCATCAAGCGCAGTTTGCTGATCGGCGCGCCAATCGCCGCGATCTACGTGGCGGTGGGTTGGAACTCCGGCGGCGGCAATACTTTCAAACCCGTCAGGATGCTGCGCTCCGTCGTGGACGCCAAGAGTGACGGCTCGAGCTATTGGCGTGAGCTCGAGAACTACAACCTGATCACCACGATGCGTCACAACCTCGTGTTCGGCACCGGCCTCGGGCACCCGTACGAGCAAGCGGTGGCTATGCCCGCGGTCGACTACACGCTGGAGCGTTACGTCCCGCACAACAGCATTCTGGGGCTGTGGGCTTACTACGGTTACGTCGGCTACGCGGGGCTCACTCTGCTTTGGGCGGGCGGTGTGTATTTTGCCATGCGCGCGTACCACGGTGCGAAGACCGGGGAAGCGCGAGCCGGAGCGTTATTTTGCTTCGGGGCCGTGGTGGTTTGGTTCATGCAGTGCTGGGGTGATCTCGGGCTCGGAGTTTGGGTGGGCATTTTCACGGTGGCGCCTTCGCTGGCAATGGCCGGCAAGTTGGCCGTCGCCACCGGTGAATGGACGCCCAAAGGCACAACGAAGCGCGTCCAGGCTCAAGCTGCGGCGAGCCCGCAGGCCTGACCGCGGTTCGATACCGCACTCAGTCCGGCGTGACTGTGAAATCGAGAACGGTCACCGAGTAAGGTGGCAGCGACACGGTCAGGCCGCCGCCGGCCGCCGTCGGTGATGAGGTCGCCAGCAAGCCGCTCGTTTCGGCTGAGAGCGTGAAGGCGCGCATCGCCGCCGGGGCACCGCACTTGTCCAGCGTGATGTGTGCCGTGATGGCAAACAACGCATCGCGATTGATGGCGATGGCGACGAAATGGTCGCGCGCTTCGTCTCGAGATGCGAACAGCGACACCTTCTCGCTCTCCCGTGTGGGCACGGATAGACCCAGAAAATGGCCGCCCTGACCGTCGAAATTGCGGAACGCACGGAACGCCCAGAACGTACTCGAGCCCTTCTTCGGCCCGCCCCAATAGTAGGCTGAGTCCACGCCCTGTTGGCCAAAACGACCCAGCGCCTCGGCGGTAGCTAAGCCGCCGCTGATGTGATTGTCGGCACCAAAGCTCCATTCCCCGATCGAAATTTGCAGGCCCGGGTAGTTGGCGGCGATCCACTCTTCCATGCGGGGAATCAGCCGAATCGGTTCGTTGATCCAGGATTCATCCACGTACGAGCCGTCCCACAACGCGCGCGTAGAGCGCAGCCGAAGTTCCGCGCCCTCGTCATCCGTGCGCGCGTTACCCCCGTAAATACCATCGGCCGCGGGGTAAAAGTGCAAGTCGAGAATGTCGAGCAAGCGCGTGCCGTGCTCCTTCTCGTACTGGGCGAGCTGCTTCAGGTACCAGACAATCAGCGGTTCGTCCCCATGCGCCCGGCGGTCGGAACGCACGAATTTGCCATCGACGCGGTCGCGGCCCGAATACAGGTAGCCGAGCCAGCCCCACTCCGCCGGGCCCGCAATCTTGAGCTCCGGATCGGCTTCGCGAATGGCGGAAGCGTAGCGGACCGTGCGATCCAAGAGCTCGTCATACGTTACCGGCTTTGGGTGAACGTCGCGATGCGTTTCATCCCAAATCGATGGTTCATTGTCGAGGATGTAATGATCCACAGTGCGCACGCCGCGCGCCGTGTCCCTAGCGTGAACCGCGCGAACCCAGGCGGCGATCTTTTCTGGAGGGGCCTCGATGCTCGTCTCGGCGGGTGACCCGGGTGTGAGCGGCTTGCCGCTCGGATCGATGCCATTGCCCGCTTCGGGCCGAGACGGATCAGTTTTTTGTTGCTTAGCGAACTTCTGGATCGGGAAACCCACTGACGTCGCGTCTTTGGCGACCCAGCCGATGATTGGCACAGTGAGCGCCACGCGTGATTGATGGCTCACACCTTCAGCAAGAAAGGTCTCGAGATTCGCGCCTTTTTGGTTCTCGAAGAACCAATCGTTGGCGGAGTTCCAGAGCGAAAGCTCCCAATTGTAGCGTGTGGTCGGGTTGCCGCCCATGCGCCTGCCGGTCGCGCCGCTTTCCCAATCACCGTCGGCTGAGCCGTAGATCGATGGGCTGATAACGTGTCCCGCGCCCGTACATTGAATGGCAAGTTCCGTGTCGCGTTTTGGCGCCGAGGCGGAGTGCTCTGCGTCACTACGGATCAGCAATACTTTGTCGATTAGCACCGCCTCCGGCCCCACCTGCGCCCCGGCGCTGAGCACGACACGGTCGAACGGCGCGTTCGTTGGGTCGAGTTCACGCCATGGAATCAACACCTCCAGAAACCCATCCGCGAGTTGAGCTAGGTGCCGCTTCTCTACTGCAACGACCGGGTAAGTCGTGGTGCTTCCGGAGGTGAAGCGCAGACTGACCGAAAGGAAATACGGCCAGCTCGCGGGAGCTTTGTATCGAAAGGACAAGCCTGAGAATTGCGGTTGAACCGTACCGTGTTGCAAAATCAGCCCGCCGTATCCGGAAAATACGATCTTGGCCGGGCCGGGCTTCGATAGATCGTGCGGTCCCCAGCCCCAATCCTGCCAGCCGGGATGCAACTTGCCGTCGTAAATCGTCTGCGCTGCGTCGCCCGTATCGAGGGGTTTGGCGACGCGCATCACCTGTTCTTTGGCCAAGGTTTGCGGGTCATGTCGGTGCTGGCGCAGCTTGCGCAACACGACAGCGCCGCTGGCTGCGGCAACCATCCCCAATACGGCGGCCGCAACGAATCTCTTTTTCAGCAAGGCATTCCCCCGGGAGCTCGATTTCAGGCCGCGTCGCTCGACGTGACTGCAGGCACGAACGACCATTCCGCAACCGAACCGTTCGGTGCAGGAACTTGCAGATAGGCGAGGCGCTTCGTTTCGCGACGCCCGATGGTTACCGTGTCGAGCACCAGGCCACAGACCAAGCCGAGGAACGCCAGCAGCATGATGGACGCGGATAAGATCGCGGTAGGAAAGCGCGGCACCAATCCAGTTTCCAAGAACGTCATCACGATTGGCACCGACAGAGCGACGGACAGCAGCGCCAACACCGACGCCGCAATCCCAAAGAATGCCATCGGGCGCTCGTTCTTGAAGAGCGTGAGCATCACGCGCAGGATGCGAAAGCCGTCGCGATAGGTGCTGAGCTTGCTCATTGAGCCTGCCGGTCGCGCGAAATACTTGGTCTCTATCTCGGCTATCGGCAAGTTCAGAGTAAGCGCGTGCACCGTGAGTTCAGTCTCGGTTTCGAAGCCCGCTGACAAGGCGGGAAAGGACTTCACGAAGCGCCGCGAAAAAGTGCGATATCCCGACAAGATATCGGTGAACCGCTGCCCGAACAGCTGGGCGAGAAAGCCGGTGAGCATCTTATTGCCGAGCACGTGCCCAGCACGATATGCCTCGGTTTGCGTCTGAACGCGGCGCCCGACCACCATGTCCAGGTTGTGCTCGACCAGCAGCTTGATCATGGTGTTGGCGGAGGCAGGGTCGTACGTCGCATCACCGTCGATCATGATGTAAACGTCCGCATCGATGTCGGAGAACATTCGACGAACTACGTTGCCCTTGCCCTGCAGCGGTTCGCTCCGGACGATCGCGCCCGCTTCCTTCGCGACCTGCATCGTGCGATCTTTCGAATTGTTGTCGTAGACGTAGATCTCGGCGCTGGGCAGCGCCGCGCGAAACCCCCTGACGGTATCTGCGATCGCGACTTCTTCATTGTAACAGGGGACTAAGACTGCGACACGGGCGGTCGGCTTGTTCACGATGGCCTCCGAAGGTCAGCGCCGAGGTGAGGGCGCCGGCTCGACGATAACTCAGGGCGTGTCGGGCCGCAGCCGGCCAATCCTGTCTTTCTCGCGGGACACGCTGAGGCGCCCCGGCCGTTGGGCCTCCGGCCTCGCCCCTGTCGACTTGTGGAAACAGCGCCGTATTGTGGGGCTGCAGCGAAACATGCATGGCGGCGCCGGAACGTTTGCGGCCGTGCCAACGATGGGCATAAGGCCGCGGTCGCGCGCCAAGCCGTTCATTCCTCGCTGCGTTTGTACGCATAGGCGCGCGGCTCGGGCGAGCTAGTGCACCGCTTGTGATGTACCATCAACAATCGCAAGCGATTGTTCCGCTTCGCGGCAAGCGGTGCCCTAGGCTGTCTCACCGGGGCTTTCGCCCCGGAACCCCACGCCTGCTTCGCAGGCTACTAGTGCAGCGCACCGGCAAAATACTTCACGCTACCTCGTATGCGCTGCACTAGACGCACGCGCGGCGGCATGTGACTGTGTAGCACTATGCAGCCTGTGCAGAGCTCGAGCGATAACTCGCTCGGGCGTCTCGTCGCCAAAAATACCTTTTACCTCACGGCGTCGCAGGCGCTTACGGTCCCCATCGCGATCGTCGTCAACGCGACTTGTGCGCGGTTTCTCGGCGCTTCCGCGTTCGGATTTCTGTACCTTGCCGCAACGCTGAGCGGCTTTGGGTTTTTGGCGGTCAATTGGGGTCATGAGAGCGCGGTGCCGGAGCTGATCGCGCGGGACCGCTCGCGTGCCGGGGTTCTGCTCGGGACCAGCGTGTTGTGGCGGCTTTCGTCGGCTTTGCTGGTGTACGCGTTGATTGCGTTCGGCGGTTACCTACTGCACTACGAAGCAGAAATGCAGTGGGCGCTCGCGCTCACGTTTGCTCTCACCGGGTTCGCCTCGTTGATCGGCGCCTGCAAGGATACGATTCGCGGCTTCGAGCGGACGGACATTCCCGCGTACATTCACGTCGGACAGCAGTTCCTGACCGCCGCTTTTCTCGTTCCGGCATTGTTCCTGGGCGGCCGCATGCGGACGGCGCTCTGGGTGCCGATCCCCGTCAATGCGGTGGTGCTATTTTTTGCATGGCGGTCGCTGCGTACGGTGGGGGTGGGGCGGCTTTCCTTCGACTGGCAGGAGCTCAAAGCCTTAATGGTGCAAGGCACGCCGTTCGTGTTCTTGGGTTTGGCGACCGCTCTGCAGCCCAACATCGACGCGGTGTTCCTCTCGAAGCTCGCCCCGCCCGAGGTCATGGGTTGGTTCGCGGTGTCGCGGCGTCTGATCGGCGTGCTGCTGTTCCCCGCCTCTGCGCTGATCGGCGCGCTCTACCCGACCCTCTGTCGCTTGCACGCTGAAGACCGCGACGCCTTCAACCGTGT
>JBDTYJ010000126.1:0-14303 GCA_040005755.1 Pseudomonadota bacterium | reverse complement strand
GCGGCGCTGCCAGCGCCCCTGCAAGGTGAGTCGCGACCGCCGTGTTCAGCGCGAACATGGCGACGCCGGCCAGCGCGAGCCCAATGCCGGTCCTGGTTTTCTTCAGTGTAGCAGCCAAAAACACGCCGAGTCCCAGGACTGCTAAGGGTGCCATTTCGGACGACGCCAAGAGCAGGAGTAGCGCGGCGAGTGACAGCCAGCGCCGCCCGGTGAGTACCGCGTAGTACAGCGTGAAAGAGAACAGGCAGAACAGCGGCATCCAGCTGAAATTGTACAGAAGCGCGCCGTGAAGTGGTGCTAGCGACAGGAACGCAAAGCTCGCCCAGACGGCCATGCGTTGGCCGAGCAGGTGGCGGGCCAGCAGGAACAGCGGAATCACCGAAAGCGCAGCTAGCGCGGCCTGCAAGCGCAGCAGAATTTCGGCCCCGGGATGCAGCCGATAAATGGGCAGAAGTAACAGCGAGCTGTAGTCCGTGTGCACGGTCAGGTAGTTGCCGGGTGCGGTGCCGAAATACCCGGGCGCGCGGAATAAATGCCCGCTCGCTAGATTGGCCATCACGTTGTCCGCGATGCCAACGTCCGTATCCAGCGTTTGGATCAGCCGGTGATGGGCAACCGCGTGAGCACCCAGGAACCAAGCGTAGCCCGCGGCTGCGGCACACACGAACAGCAGCGCGACCCAAGTTGGCAATTGGAGGGTGCCGAGCCGCGCGACCAGAGGGCGTGAACGCAGCCACTGCCGGAGCCTCCACGGCTGACCCTCAGCTCGTGCCGCCAACGACGCGCTCAGCAGGGCGCGCAAGCTCAGTCCAAACGCGGACAGCACGATCAGGTAGAAGAGCGGCTTGCCTGCCGCAACTTGGCTCAAAAATAGCCCGGGCAGCACGAACAGCAGCAGCAAAGGCGAGACAATGACGGCCGCGCGGTGCAAGCCTCGGAGCCCTGGGCCGCGGGGTCGCAACAAGACCAATAACGCAACCAGGGGTGGCAGCGCGAGCCCCGCGGCGACGGACAGCAGCAGGCGATTGCGCCCGGGGACGCCCAGCACATTGGCGAACGTGTAGTTGGCGCGATCGACGAGCTGCATCCAAAGCAGCTGCGCCGTCAGCACCATCGAGAAGCCGACCGCTGCCAGTATTGCCAGGGACAGGGCTAGCCCCGGGAGTGCGCTCCGTTCGCGCTTGAACCGAATACTCATCACGAGAAGCTCAGTCTTCCAGCTGCTTGTCGTTCGCGCGCGGTTTCAGGTTGAGCTCATCCGAGGTGATGTACAGCGGGCGGCCTTTGCTCTCTTCGTAGATGCGCCCCACGTATTCGCCGAGTACGCCTGTCATGATGAGTTGTGCGGAGAAGCCCAGCGCCACGACGATCATGATCGCCGTCCAGCCCTGCACCACGCCGGCCGCGAAGAATTTGGTGTACACCGCCCAACCCGCGGTGAGGAAGGCCAAGAGGCCCGAGAGCACGCCGAGCCACGTCGCGAAACGCAGCGGCACTACGGAAAAAGAGGTAATCCCATCGATCGCGAAGCGCATCATCTTGCGCAGCGGGTACTTGGTTTCCCCCGCGAAACGCGCCGGGCGGTCGTAGTACACGGCGGTCTGGCGAAAGCCGACCCAAGCCACCATGCCGCGTACGAAGCGGTGCCGTTCCCGTAGCGCGCGCATGGCGAGCACGACGGGGCGGCCAAGCAAACGAAAGTCACCGGCGTCCGCGGGGATCGAAACGCCGCCGAGCATTGCGCGCAGCACGCGGTAGTAGACGGCAGCCGTGAGCCGCTTGAATACAGTTTCGCCGTGACGCTTGCGGCGCACGCCGTAGACCACATCGAACCCGGCGCGCCAGCGCTCGATCATTTCCCGGACAACCTCCGGAGGGTCTTGCAAGTCAGCGTCCATGATCACCACGGCTTGTCCCTCGGCGCGGTCCATACCCGCCGTAATCGCCATTTGATGACCAAAGTTGCGGGCGAACGAGATCACCTTGTAGCGCGGCTCTTCCGCCGCGAGGGCCTTCAACTGTTCGAAGGAGCCGTCGCGCGAGCCGTCGTTGATGAAAACGACTTCCCACGATTCGATCAGCGGCTGCCAGGATTTGATCACCTCGCGCAGGCGTCGTTCCAGCTCGGGAATTACCTCTTCTTCGTTGAATATCGGGATGACGAGCGAGAGCGTGGGCCGAGACATCGCGAGAAGGTATACAGCGAAGAGTTTCGGGGGCGAAGGGTCGCGCAGCAACCCCTCAAATAGTGGCTGTTCAGGGCTTCGTCTTGGGCTCGACGTGAATACCGAGGTGGCGGTAGGCGTCGGCCGTTTCCGGCGATTCATAGCCGCGTTGGAAGAGGAAGAACTCATCCTTGCCCTTGGCGCGCAGCCCGTACGTTTCGTTTTTGAATTTCTCGGTCAAGGCGCGGCGAACGTCGCCCGTGATTTCGTTGTCACTCAGAAAAATGTAGTCGACCGGGCCCACGTCGTAGCGGAACACGTACGAGGTCAGGCGCGTCGACACGTGCGGGCTCATGTACTCCGTGGCCGCCACGCTGGCGTTCGGGGGAATTTTCGCGACCACGCTCAGCATGTCCGCGTAGCGCTTGCGCGCGGGTTCACTCATCTCGAAATTGATGTGCCCAAAGCCGCCCGTGAAGCTCTCGCGCTGCAAGATAGCGCCGAAGTCATAGCTGTGGCTGAGCATAACCACGCACAGCGCGCCCAACGCCGCAGCCACGCGCACGCTCCCCTGCGCGCCCTGCCGGATCAGCCACAGGCTGACCACTGCGCTGCCGAATAAGAACGGGATCCAATTGCTCGTGTACTGGAAGGCGATCGAAATCGTCGGCCAGTAGCCGGTGGTCATGAGGGTCAGGAACGTCCCCGGTAGGAACAAGAGCAGGAACGCGGGGCGCCGCAGGGGCAAAAAAACCAGAGGCGCTAGCATGTGCAACGCATACGTGAGCTTTGGCCCGCGCACGAACGTGGACAGCGCGAAGAAGGGATTGCTGATCAGTGTTTTGATCACGTTGCCGTAGCTGGCTTTGCCGTCGGCGAAGAGCTCGGAGTACATGTTCTCGAACCACCAACTGCCCGCCCAGGGCATGATCACGAACTTGTTGATCGCGAACCAGATGGTTGAGACGACCGCCAGCACGGCGCCGAACCGTACGCGCGTGCCCGTGATGAATAGGAACGCGCCCAGGCAGGCCAAGCCAATGGCGATGTCCTCGCGAATGGAGAACAAGACCAAGATCAACAGCACCGACAGCCAGTTCTTCCGTCGCGCGATCGCGTAAAACAAGAAGAAATAGAAGGGCATGCACAGCGGCAGCCAGTGGAAGTCGTAAAACTGCGGTCCGTGCAGCGGTGCAAACAGCAGGTAAGAGAGCGCGAGCAGCACCGAGCTCAGCCTGCCGAGGAAGGTGCGCGCGAACATGTACAGCGGGATTGCCGCGCCGCCAAAGCACACGGCTTGAATAACGAGCAGCGTTTCTGCGCCCGGCTTGATGGCGTAAAACGGGGCGAAGAGCAGCACCGCGTACTCCGCGTGGCCCGACAATGAATTGAACTTTCCGGGGCCGTAAAGCACGGGCGCCTGGAAGAAATGCCCTTTGATGGCATTGAAAATCATATTGTCGTAGATGCCGAGATCGAACGCGGTGGTGCCGAAGTTGCGATGATGGCGGATCGTGTAAAACCCCATGTACGCGGCGTAGGCCGCGGCCGCGAGCACCACGGTCGTCACACTCGCGAGCTTCGCGGCCCAAGTGAGATCCGGTAAACCGTGTTTCAACAGCTCGGCCGGCCCGCGCAGCAGCGTGCCGAGCTCGCCGAAGCTTACGCGCAGTAAGCGCTCCAGGCCGAGCCCGTAGCCTGCGAGCAACAACAGATACGCGATCGGGCGCTGCTGTCCGAGTTGCCAAGAAAACAAAGCCGGCAAGGCAAAAGCGAGCAACAACGGCGACGCAACGCGCCCGACGCTCTCCAGCACCACGAGGGCGCGCTCGCGCTTGACCCACACCAGGGCGAAAGCCAGCAGCGTGGGCGCGAGGCCGGCTGCCAGCACGTGCCAGTTGAGCGGGCTCGGCTCGATGACGTAGTTCTGCGTGAGGAAGCTGACCCGCGCGTCGACCGGCACCCGCAGCGTTGCCCACAGGATTGCGAGCGACAAACCGATGCAGGCAAGCAAGAGCAACGAAGCGGCGCTGCGTTGCGTAAACTGATCGGGCTCGGCAGACCCAGGAGCCTCCGCCGGAAGCGCTTCACCGGGGGCTTGGGACGCGGCCATCTGGGCCACTTCTTAGGCTGTGGGCACCCGCCGCGCAACGCCCGCGGGCCCTGCTCGGCAGTTCAGGGCGAGCCGACCCGGGGGCGTTGTGCGGGTCTGCGGGGCGCGCGCTTTTGGCAGCAGATTTTTCGCTCGCAAGCGGCGGCGGGGCGCGCTCGGCGCGCAGAGCGCCCAACCGGCCTAGCCGCGAACGCCGTCGCTCACGCGACCGATTTTTTCATTCGCTCGGTGCTGCTGATCAAGTCACGCAGCGCCGTATCTTGCCGGCGCGCGGCTTCTTCGATTTGAGTGGCCGCGGTGAGCGCGCGCTCGGAGCCTCGCGCTTGCGAGCGATGCGCGGAGTTGAGCTGATTGACCAGGTTGTTGATGGTCTCAATCGACTGCGTGATCTGACGGCTGCCGCGGGATTGCTCTTGGCTCGAGCGCTCGACCTGCTGCGAGATGGTGCGCATCTTCTCGCCGCTCTTCATGATCAGCTCGGAGCCGCGCGCTTGCTGGGCCGTCGCGGCGGCAATCTGTTGCACGGTGGCGGCGATGCGGCCGATGGCATCAGTCACTTGCTTCGAGCCCTTGGCTTGTTCGACCGTCGCGCGGGCAATGGCGCGCACCATGTTCGTGCTCTTCTGCGAGCTCTCGAGGATCTTCTTCAGGGCGCGTTCGGCCTCGTTGGACACTTCCACGCCGCGGTCTACGTTTTGGGCGCCGCGTTCCACGGCCTGAATCGCGTTCTTGCTCTCGGCCTGAATGGTCTTGATCAGGTCGGCAATTTCCTTGGTGCTGGCGCCTGCGCGTTCGGCCAAGTCTTTGATTTCATCCGCGACGACGGCAAAGCCTTTGCCGTGCTCGCCGGCTTGCGCGGCGATGATGGCGGCGTTCAGCGCGAGCAAATTGGTTTGCTCGGCCACGTCGTCGATCACGTTCAAGATCTGACCGATGGCGTCGATGCGCGAGCCCAGATTCGAGATCACCGCCACGGCTTCTTGGCTGGACTCCTTGATGCGGTAAATTTCGCCGATGGTCTTCAGGATCGCTTCGGCACCGCGTTCGGCGTCTTGCGCCACTTCCTCGGACAGGCGCGCCGTTTCGTTGGCGTTGGACTGCACCTGATCGATGGACACGTCCATCTCGTTCATGCTGGAGGACGTTTCCTCCGCGGTGAGCGAGAGCGCATCCACGTTCTTGGCGACTTCTTTGATCGAGTAGGCCATCTCCTCGATGGAGGCCACGGTCTCACGCACGCTCGCCGCGAGCTCCAAGATGTTGCCGCCCACTTGCTCATTAGTGGCGGTCATTTCGAGGACCGATGAGCTGGATTCCTCGGCGCTGGCAGCGAGCACTTCTACATGCTGGGCGATCTCACGCAGCGCGTTGGTGACCTCTTTGACGTAGCGCGCGGTCTCGTCGCTCGCGTTGAGCTGCGCTGCAACGCCTTCGGTCAGCGTGCGTACCGCTGAAGACAGCGATTGGGCGGCTTCCTGTAGCTCGGTTTCGTTGCGGTTACTGCGCGCGCTGAGCTCTTCGAAGGTCTCGTGCGCCTCCTGCAGCTCCTGGTAAACGAGCACTACCGCGGTGGGCGATCCGGCAGGCGCCTCGGGCTTCTTGCCATCGAGCACGCGACGAACCGCGTGGCGCAGTGACTCCAGCAGCTCGGGCGGGGCGCCATCGCCGGGTGCGCTGAGCACGACGAGCGCGGCTGCGAGAAACAAAATCGTTACGCCGCCGTTGGCGCCGACGATGTTGAAATGGCCTAGAGCGGCCGCCAGGAGCGCAATCACTCCCAGCACGACAATGGTGGTTAGCTGACGCGGCGAAATGCGGATCATGCCTGCTGCTCGGTCCCTGCTGAACGAAGACCGCTGAGCCTAACACTACTTCGCGCGGCCCTCACCCGAGCCGCGCGCCCCAACAGCGCGCTTATTTATCTGCGGGGCCTTCTTCAGGCTTCTTCACTGCCCGCGGATTGCCGGGGCGCGGCGCCTTGGCGGTTGGCGGTGTGGGCGAGCTCGCTACAGGAGGAGTGGTCGCCGGGGCGCTGCTGACCGGTGCCGGTGTGGGCGCGCGTGCCGGCGACACGGGAGCTATCACCTGCGCGGGGGGCGTGGCGGCGCTCGCGCTGCTGCCAGGGGCGGGCGCGGGCCTAAACGGGAAATTCGCCGGTGCCGCACCAGGCGCAGTTCGCACTGGCGGCCGTGCGGCCGGTGGGGTGGGCGCCGTAGGTGCGGCGGCCGGTGCTGGGGCAGGGGCCGGGGTGCTCGCGACGGGCGCAGGCCTCAACCCGGGCGACGCGGGAACGTGCACTGGGCGCGCGGCCGGGGCGGCGGGTGCGGCCGCGACCGGCACCACGGCAACGGGCTCGGGCGGCGCGGGAGGGTAGCTGCCGGGCGTGTTCGAACCCGGGCCGCTGTTGATGGTGATGCTGCACGCGCTGAGCGTTGCTAGCGAAGCGAGCGCGAGAGAAGCACCGGAAAACCAGACAACACGCGCGATACGGTAGGCCACGCCTAAGTATACACGGCTCACGCCAATTCCTTCCTCGAGTTTCGCGGGCCTGATTCCGCCGTCACTCTTCACTCGGGGGTGGCGCTTCCAACAACAAGCCCGGACCGGCAACGGGCAGCACGACGCTGAACGTTGCGCCGCCGCCCGGCGTTTCCGAATAGCTGATCTCCCCCGCGTGCTCGATCACGATGCGCTGCGCGATGGCGAGCCCGAGCCCCGTGCCGCCCGGCTTGTTCGTCGCGTACGGCTCGAACAAACGCTCGCGCATTTCCGGCGCGAGGCCCGGGCCGTTATCACTGACCACGATACTTATCTTGTCCGCGCCGGCGGGTTGAACCTGCACCAGCACCTGCGGCGTGCGCCCCGCCTGCTGCGGCGCTTCCGCCGCGTATTGTGCGTTTTGGATCAGGTTGGTCATCAACTGCACGACTTGATCCCGATCAGCATTCACCGCGGGGCAAGCGACGCTGCTGAACGTGACCTTTGGACCCTGTGCGCCATGCAGGTGCGCGACCGAACGTACCGCTTCCACCAAATCGAACGGAGCGGGGTTGGGGGCGGGCAGCCGCGCAAAGCGCGTGAACTCACCGACGATGTGCGCGATGCGCTGCACCTCTTCGAGCACGGTGCGCGTCGCTTCGTCGAAGTACTCGTCGAAGGCCGGATCTTGCCGAGCGCGCAAACGCCGTAGCGTTTCCATCACCGCGCGGATCGGCGCGAGCGGGTTCTTGATTTCGTGGGCCACGCGCCGCGCGATTTCACGGCGCGCCGCGATGCGTTCGGTGGCGGCCAAGCGCTTGCGGAGGGCCGTCAAGTCCGCGATGGCGCGGTTGAATGCAGCGGCGAAGGCGCGGATTTCCGCCGCGCCGCGCTCGGCCACCGGTTTCGGCTCACCGTGCGCGACGGCGCCCGCCTCTCGCGCCAGCTCCACCAAGGGCCGACTCAAGCTGCGCGACAGCACGAGCGATAGCACCAACGCGGCAACCAGGGTGCCAACCCCGATCAATGAAATCGTCACGTCCAGATCTTCGAGCGCGGTCAGTAGCGGCACGCGCGAGCGATAGGCGCTGATCTTGCGATGACCAAGCTCCGGCAGATCCAGCACCGCGACCATGCGCTGCTCGGACTCTAGCAAGGGCTCGAAACTCAGGCTCACGTTGTACGCTTCGCCAATCTTCGACAGCAGTGGCGCCAAGTGCCGGGCTGCGTAAACCCCAACCCAAAGCCCGCGATGCTCGCGCGAGCGGTGCACGCAGCCGTATTCCACGGCCAATGGCTGCGTGTTCCGTACGCCCGCCTTCTCGGCGTGCTCGAGGTACCTGAGCAGCGCCGCGCCCGTCGCTTGCGCGCCGGTCGCCTGCGCACCCAGCACTTCCCCCGCCGAAGTGACGACGTACAGCTCATCCAAACGCAGCGCCTGCGCAAGCTCCGGCACGCGCACGCTGATCGCCAAGCGGCGTTGATCCAAGTCGCCTGCCTCCAGCCCGACCAGCGCGCTGTCGACCAACGGGTCATGCCGGCAGAGCGGTTCGGTGAACAGCGGCAGCGTTTCCAGCTCGTCCGAAAGCTCTCGCCCGAGCGGCTCCAGCGCTTGCGCGAACTGATCGCGAAAGCGCTGCTCTTCACTCTTGTGCCAGGCTTGCCGGACGCCAAAACCGAGCGCAATGATCGTGGCTAGGCTGAGGGCGCCAATGGCGAGCAGAAGGCGCAGCGCAAGAGTCACGGTGATTCGAAGGCTAAGTCAGCCTGGTTTGCCCGGCGTAACGGAGGCGGGGGACGGGGCGCTGGCTGCAGCGCAGCGCGCACAAATGCAGGCCACGTTCTTCGCCTCAGTCGGGATACGCTCGAGCGTTGCTTCCGGGATCTTCAGCGCCATGCACCAGCATTCGGTTTGGCCTTGAAGCACGCCGCAGGCGTTCGACTCACCGCACAAGGGGCACAGGCTGGGATCAGCTGAGCGGGTCATCACCTGCGCTGACGTTAGCACCGAAAGCCTTGTGCTTCGAGCACGTCAAAGCAACGGATCGTCGTCGTAATTGCGCAGCAGCCCGCGAAAGTTGTCGCCCTCGGCGACGCCCGAAAACAGCTCTTGGCGCGCGACGTGCGCGACCAGGTAATGCGCGGCGGCCCCGGCCACGCTGCGCTCAGCCTTGGAAAAACGCTTACCGCGCGCCGCTTGGTATTCGTCCAGAAATGCTTGCGCCTCGTAAGGCGTTGGGGTGAGCAGCGCGGGAATGTCCCATTGCGCCGTGAATTGCGCGGCTGCGCGGCCCGCGCTCTCGGCTTCCGAGGCCGCGTGCAACGAGTCGGAGTCGTACACGGCGCACACCGCGTCGTCGCGGAAACGAATGTTTTTCACGCCCCAATCCAGGTGCGTGGCAATGTGCTTCAGCTTGCTCTTCTTGATCACGAGCTGCGCGGCCTTGCCGTGGGCATCAATGAAGCGCGTGTCTTCGTTGTCCAGGCTCTGCGTTTCCCAAATGCGCTGCGCTGGCGGCCAGAGTGAATTCAGTTGGCTCGGCGCGAGCGGTAAGCCCGTCGTTTCGAGCGGCGCCAAGAGGCCATTCAGCTCGGCCAAGCTGCGCGCGAGCTCGCGGCGCACGCTCGGTTCGTGAGCGTCGCGCTGTTGACCGTCCAGGTAGGTGTAGAACGCAGCCGAAACGCCGTCGCCGGCATCGAAGACTTCACTGCGGGCGCGCGGCACTGGGTAGTTCGCGGCGGTCGCTGCGGCCAAGCAACGGTGCATCGCGCTGAGCTCGGCGTGCGTGTAGCTGCGGTTGAATAGCTTGAGCACGGCGGGCTCGCCGCTCTCGAGCACTAGGCCAAACACCGCGCCCACACTCTTTTTCGCGAACAGCGCGCCGGCGCAGGTGACGCCGAGTTGGGCCAACGTCAGCTCTTCTATCCAGCGCTCGGTTTCTTCGTGACTGCGGTCGCCGACGAGCGTCGCGAGATCTGCGCGGTACGTGCGGTCCCGAAACTCCCCGGCCAAGAGCTCGGCCAAGGGCTGGACGCGATAACCGCGTACGACTGATTCCATGAGGAAGTGAGTGTTCCGAGCTCTGGTCCGAGCCGTCAACCACTGCGCAGCTAGCAGCTAAGAAAGCGCCGCAGAGCGCGGGGCCGGTCGCACGCTTGACGCGCGGGCGGCCGCGCGCGGCCAGCCGCAACGGAAAATCGCGACGTTGACCGGAACCGGTCCCGGGCCGCGAACCGGTGCGACGCCTGACCTGTGAAATCAGCGCGGCGGTGGGCCTGGAGTACTGGCAAAAGCGCGGCGCTTGAGTAAAGGCTAAGCACTCATGTCGCGCGCGCTGCTTTTGTCGTTTTTTGGGTTAGTCGTTGCTTCGGGCTGTTCGGCAAATTCCGACGCAAATTCCGGTGCGTCCGGCGCTGCCGGGACGACCGCCGCTGCGGGCACGAATGCCAGCGCGGGCGCGGCTGCCGCCGGTGCCTCGCAAGGCGGCTCGTCGAGCGGCGCGGGTGGCGCCGGCACGGCGGGTACGGGCGGCGCAGTCGCTGCTGGCGGCGCGAGCGGCGGCACGAGCTGCGCTAGCGCAGCAGGCGGCACAGCAGGCGGTAGCGCGGGCGGGGTGAGCACGGGCGGCGCAGGACCGTGCAGCGCGCCGGGCTTGGTGCTGTGTGATGACTTCGAGAAGGACGCGCTCGGCATGCTGCCCATGGGCATGCCGTGGGCAGCCAGTACCTGCTTCGACTCCTCGCACGTGCTCAAGGTGGACAGCGCGCAGGCCAAAAGCGGCACGCACTCATTGGTGAGCCAGGGCATTCCGTATGCGGATTGCCAGCTGCACGCCGATCTCGGCACGCTGACGGATTTTTACGTGCGTGCGAACGTGTACTACGCAGCGGGCGCCGCCGATCAATTCGAAGCGCATGAGGTTTCGGCGTTCGAGCTCGTGCCCGCCGCAAGCACGGACGACCCGTCGATTCGCGTCGGTTTTCGCGGCAATACCTGCTTGCCTGAAGGGGTAGAGGTGAACATCAGCGGCGGCATGGAGCAAACGGGCTGCACCGGCAAAACGCCGCTGGCCGGCGTCTGGACTTGCTACGAGCTGCACGTGAAAGCATCAGAAACGGGCATCACGGCGGATTTGTCGATCGACGGCGTCGATCAGTCGTACTCGAACCACGGCTCGCCGCAGATGCAGCTCGTCAATCCGGACCTCAAATCCGTGCGCTACCTGCGGCTCGGCTCGCGCTCGTATTCAGGCTCTTACACCCCGCTGATTTACGTGGACGACATCGCGGTCGGCACGCAGCCAATCGGCTGCGGCGCACCGAAGTGAGCTAACCGAGCAACGCTTGGAGCTTGCGGACCGCGCGCAGCACGGAAATATCACTCGTGATTTGCGCCACCTCCGGGAGCGGCACCCAGCGCACGTCCGCGACCTCTTCCGTGCGCGCGAAATCCCGCGTGCGCGCCACGAACGCAAACCGAACATCGAAGTGCTCGTGCGCGGGCTCTGTCTTGCGTGCGGGGATCAGGTGAATGTCGACGTCGAACAGCGACGAGGCAGTGGAGACCAAATCCAAATCCCCCAAGCCCACCTCCTCTGCGGCCTCACGTCGCGCTGCGCTGAGCAAGTCTAGGTCCGTCGCCTCCACGTGCCCGCCGGGCTGCACCCAGATGCCGAGCTTCTTGTGGTGGATCAAAATCACGTCCCGCTTGTCCGGGCTGAGCACGAATGCGCTGGCGGTGAAGTGGCCAGGCGTGAAGTGCGAGCGCTCGCACGCTTCGCTCACCCGCGCGAGCTCCAGCATGCGCTCGACATAGCCGGCCTCGGTCTGGTCCGCCGTGCGGTAGTTACTCAATTCTTCACGCACCGCTTCGAGCCGCATTCGCCCGCCGTAACCCGGCCCACCAAGCGCGCGCAAGCAGCCCCGCCCCGCCCCGAAAACCGGCCCAGAATCCGCGCACTCCGCCGCCGAACCGACGGCCGCGATTCCCGGTTGACGATCGCCAAGTTCTATGGGAGATACGCCCCTCTTTCGGCGCAATAGCTGCAAAGCCGGGTCATTAGCTCAATTGGTAGAGCAGTGGATTCTTAATCCATTGGCTTCAGGTTCAAGTCCTGAATGACCCACAGAATCATTAAAGAATCTCGGAGAGCCCGAGACAGCCGAGACGGCCACCGAGACAATTGTCTCGGCGCCGTCCAAAGCGAGATCTACTCCCCCATTTCGGCTGCTGCCGCCAGCAGCTCAGGGAGCGCTTGGTCGAGCGGTGTCAGCTCTCCGAGGTTGAGTTCGGCGTACATGCGTGCCTGCCGACGGTAGCTGTAGAGCATCTGGCTGCTTCGGTGACCAGTGCGATCGCACACCCAGGCCTCCGTCCTTCCGTTGGCGAGGCTGACCGTCACGAAGGTGGCGCGAAGGTCGTGCGCGCGCAGCGCGATGCGCTGGTCGTTGCTCTCGAAGAGTTGCGGGCGTTCGATGCCCGCGAGTTTGAGATAATCGCGTAGGTTGCTCGCGGCCATGTAGCGATCGATGCCGGCGCCGTTCTTGTCCTCGATGATCTTGGCATTGGGCTTTGCTGAGCGCGCGAACTTGGCTTTCCAGACTTTCAGCCCGCAGACAACCCCCGCGTCCATTGACCACGACCGTGGGTCGTTCGTCTTGTTGCGATCGAGCACCAGCACCCCCCGGTCCAGATCGACGTCCGTCCATTGCAGGTTAAGGAGCTCTGCCGAACGCAGGCCTTCTCGCGCAAGGAGGCCGAAGAACAAGCGCTCAACTAACGGCACGTTCTTGCACGCAAGCAACGCCGCGTCTTCGGCTGGATACAGGAACGACTTTGCGCGATTGGATGACGCTCGCGGCAGAAACCCCTTCGGCAGAGGGTTGACCGAGATGAGTCTTGCCGGATAAGTCGCAAGCACAAGTAACCTGTGCACGCTCTGCAAAATGTGCCGGCGAGATCCGCGACTGAATGTACGGCCAACAGGCGGCAGCCCAGCCATCACTTTCTCGACAAGATCTAAACCAGCTTTCCCTTCGAATCGCGAAAGGCGTTGCGTCCCGATCGCTGGGTAGACGTAAAGTTGTAGGCGGCGATCGTCATTCCGCGCGGAGCGTTTCGTTTTGATGTGATCGGGGAAACGCTTGGCCAGTTCACCCGAGGTCCAAAGCTGACCGAACGCTTCGAAGGTAATGTCCGTCGAGAGCGACGCCGCACTGTTCGTGAGAGAGCCGGAACCGACATTTCGCCCATACCAAGACGCGGCGTAGCGCTCGGCATCCTCGATGCAGCTCACGCTCTCGTCAGGCGGAATCCGGTGTGTCCGACGAACGCCATCGCGGTCATAGAATTTCACGCAAAAGCCATCGCGATCAGCGAGCGGGTACACTCGCCACAGGCTCTTTGACTCCGGTGTTTCGGTCTGGACGAGAGCCTGTGCCCTAAGGGTTGCTTCGCCTTCGTCCGTCGTACCGAGTGGAACCGCGCGTCCGTTTACATTTGCCGTCCAAACCTTGGACTTTCCAAGCTGATGAATGATCGTTTTCTTGTTTGATGTTTCGTTTGAGCGCACGGGCAAACTCCCGGCGGACGAACCCGCCAAAAGATGCATCACGCTCGAGGCGTCGACGCGAACTGCAGACCCAATCCTGTGCGGGACAAGCGTGCCGTCACGGAGACGGCGTCGCACTGTCTTCTCCGAAACCCTAAGAAGGGTTGCGGTCTCTCCCACAGTGAACAGCACCGGAACCGGAACGTTCACGCTGCACCCCCAAAGAGGCTGGTGCGCGCGTGACCAGCAGCCGGCGCTTCGGTCTTCTTATCCCCGATCCCGCGCAGATCTTCTGATGGGCTCGTAGATGTTCTTGGCGCTGGATCGCTGCTGTCGGCTGAACGCGATGGAGCCTTTCGCGCATGGCGTGCGCGCCGGGGGTGACGTCGACTCAGGCGACGAGGTGCACGGCGACGATACGCACCGCGACGCCGCGGCAACAAAGCTCTCCGCTCTGCCACGGACGTGCGCCAGTGAGCCCGCACCGGCCTGACGGCGCGCGGGGCATACCGACCGCGCTCACCTGACTCAGGAAGGGCCCCGCCGGTCATACGATGTACCCGTAGTGTCCGGAAACTCAAAACGTGCCAATCTCGCACGAATTTGGTTGATCGACTAGACTGGTTCTTGTCGAGTTTCGCCGGCATTGTTCGTGCGCCTTGATGCTCCCGGTGACTTTCCAGTTCATCATCGCGATGGTGGCGTACTCGCTCAACGAGCGCATGGCTCGTCGGGTCGAGTATCTACAAGAGGAGGTGCGTGTCCTCAAGGAAGCGCTCGCCGGTGCCACGGGCAAGAAGCGGATCGACTTCACCGCGGAGCAGCGCCGTCGCCTCGCAATCAAAGGCAAGGCGCTGACCCCAGAGGAACGCGAAGCGTGTTGCCAAATCGTACGCCCCGACACGATTCTGAAATGGTTCCGGCAGCTCGCTGCCCATGAATACGACGGCTCAAAGCAGCGTAAAGGACCGGGCAGACCGCGCAAGCCGAACGACA
>JBDTYJ010000125.1:0-14327 GCA_040005755.1 Pseudomonadota bacterium | reverse complement strand
GCTATCGATGCCCGAACTCGCGTCGGGATCACTCCTATCGGTGGAGGGATCCAAGCGGGCGGGATGCTGAAGGGTGGTTTCTGCGTAACGCGGATACCTTGCAGAACGGCGCTCTTGCGGTCTCTGGAGCGGCGCTCACGCTCGCGACCGGTGGACTCGCGGGCGAGCTGCTTGGGTTTGGGACCTTGGAAGGGACGCTGGGCGCCAGCGGGGCGGCGCTTACTGGGGCGGCGCGTGCGGCAGCCTCTGGTGCCGGTGCTGCCGCTACGGCGGGGTTAGCGGCGGCGCGTTCGTGCGGGGATAAAGCTGAATCTGCTCTTCGATTCGGTGCCAATGATTTGGTTTACGGTCCGTCTGCAGGGGGTGCGCTTCGGCAGCTTCAGCAGGCGGCCGGAGGACGCTTGCTAACGGATGTCGGTGGTCCGGCTGCAGGGCAATCGTGGGCAGAGTTCTCCATTCAGACGCTGGAAAACCAACTTGCATCTGGGGGGAACATTCGATTCGATCTTTCGAACGTGAATGACATTCAGGGCGTCCTCAACGGTACGGCATACGTTGGCGCAACCACTTCTGCGGAGCTGAACTATCTGCAGGCCAATTGGAGCAACTTTCAAAATCAGGTCAGCTTCTATTCGAATGGTGCCGAGGTCTCCGCGCCATGGTGATCGACTCAAAAACGTTGGTGAGTGACGGAGGAACGCTCGAACTTATATGTAACGATGCCAATTGGTGTCAGCTCTCCTTGCGAGTTCAGCAAAACGAGTACCGGCTGGGTGCCGAAGTCCGGCAAATCGTGGTGTCGCGTCTTATCCAAGGTCTCGACGAACACCTTCCGCCAGCCACCGCGGGCATGATCGCCGGAATACACGTGTGCTGGGTGTGCTCGCTGGCCGAGGGACACTACTCCATTTACGCTGCGGACCACGCAGGTCGTCGATGCCTCTTCTTTCAAGATCCCAGCGGTAATTTGGCTGCCAAGTTGGAGTTGAGCGGGATGGAACGGCTCTCGTGGCTCGCACAGCTTGCGGGCTAACTGTTGCCGGCCGAATTGACATCGTAAGCGATTCCAAAACTGGCGTCGTAGAAAACATTGGCAAAGTCCGCACTGGCATCGCAATCGGCGACCGCATCGGTCGTAACCTGTGGGGGCGACAGCGCGCCACAAAACGGCCAACGCCGTCGCAATGCTCGATGGCACTACGACGGCGCGGGCCGTCTTCGCCGCAAATGAGCGGCAAGGGCAAACGTTCAGACGCTATGACGCCGGCAGGCGGCCTACTGCGGGACGTCCGCGTCCCTTCGCCAGTGCGGCTGAAGCAGGACACGATTGACCTGCTTCAGATCGACGACCTTGGTTCGGTCGCGTACGGCCTCGAGCAGGGTGCCGAGACATAGGTGTTGCCGGCCGAATTGACATCGTAAGCGATTCCAAAACTGGCGTCGTAGAAAACATTGGCAAAGTCCGCACTGGCATCGCAATCGGCGACCGCATCGGTCGTAACCTGTGGGGGCGACAGCGCGCCACAAAACGGCCAACGCCGTCGCAATGCTCGATGGCACTACGACGGCGCGGGCCGTCTTCGCCGCAAATGAGCGGCAAGGGCAAACGTTCAGACGCTATGACGCCGGCAGGCGGCCTACTGCGGGACGTCCGCGTCCCTTCGCCAGTGCGGCTGAAGCAGGACACGATTGACCTGCTTCAGATCGACGACCTTGGTTCGGTCGCGTACGGCCTCGAGCAGGGTGCCGAGACATAGGTTCTTGGCGCGGCGTAGGACACCTTCGGACGAGCGGATGATCAGGGCGAGCGCGTCGTCGGTAAACGTGGTGTGTGCGAGAGCGACCTTGTCGAGCTCGCCGCGGATGAAGTCGGCGAGGCTATCGGGAGCCATTTTCTGCATCAAAACCGAGTAGGTGACGCGGTTTTTGAGATCCTCGTTGATGGTCAGGGCCAGGCGGCTCATGAGTTCGGGCTGCGCAACGAGGACCAAGCAGTGATTTTTAGGGAAGTCCTCGAAGAGCAGTCGGATGCGGCGGAGCGCCTGGACCTCCATCAGGTGCGCGTCGTCGATGATCGGCGCGAGCATCTTGCCGGCGCCATTGAGGCGGCGCGCCTCGTCGATGAGCCGGGCTTCGCAACGAAAGTCCGCGCCGTCGGTCTCGATCTGAAACGCCTCGCACAGGATGCGCAGCGTGCTGTGATAAGTGTGGAGGGTTCGGTTGACGACCGGTGTCATAAGGCGCTTGGGATCGTGCTGGCAGAGGGCGTGCTTGATCACGCTCTTGCCGGTGCCCGGCTCGCCGACGATGACGCACAGGCCGCCCTGCTGGCAGTGCACGCGCAGCGTCTCGAGCACCTCGCGTTGCTGGGGCAGGAGTGTCAAATCCGCCGCAGAAAACGGGGTTTTTGCCAGGCCGAAGTGGGCGCGGATCATGACTGCCCCTCGTGGTTGATTTCCCGCGAGGGTTTTCGGTCATTGCCAACGAAATCCACCGGGCGTGCTTCGCCCATGCGCTCGCCCTTGTAATAGACGATCGCGCGCTCGAATTTCAAGCGATCAAATCGGATTTGTACCTTGCGATTGCGCAGATCACGCGGGGCTTCGAAGCGGGTGTTCTTGAGCGAGAAGGTGTTGTCGGCGAGGACGGAGCGATCCTGCTCGACGAAGAACAGCTCTTCGTTGACGTCGCTCGGGGGTAAGAAGCGGACGCGCGGCAAGTCGAGCCCGAAACGGTCGATGGGGCGCATGCCGAGCGAAGAATGCTCGTTCTGGTGGTACTCGTCCTCGACCCAGGTCATGAAGGCGCGGTTGCGCGACTCGACGCTCGACAAGTCGAGTTGGCGCGTCAGAAAACTCATTCTGACCGTGCGAAAGAAGCGTTCGATCTTCCCTTTCGCCGCGCCGTCTCTCACGGGAGTGTGGCACAGGATGCAGCCAATCCGCTGGCAAACTTGGGAAATCTCCTGCGACGAGTAGATGCTGCCGTTGTCGACGTACAAGGACTCGACGAGCCCGCGCTTGTACAGCGCGCTCTTGAAAGCCTTGAGCAAGGTGTCGGTGTTTTCGGCGAGAAAGAATTCGCCATGGCAGCACACTCGGCTGGCGTCGTCGATGAAGGCGATGAGCTTCGACTGCACCTTGCCTGCGCCATGCTCCACGTGCGGGCCAAACATGGTGTCGGCTTGCCAGAGTTGGTTCACGTGGGCTTTCGCGAAAGCCAGGCGGCGTTTGCTTTCAGTCTCGGCGTCGGGCTTGAGCAGCTCGTGCTCCTTCACGATGCGGCGGAAGGTATTCGGGGCGACCCGCTCGCGCCGGAGCAGGTTCCTGTCGATGCACGCACGGTAGATCGCCGTCACGTTGAGCGTGCCATGAAATGAGCCGCGCACTTGCTCGATGGCTTCAAGCAACTGCTCCGGCTCGACCTTGCGCGTTCGCCCCTTGTCCGAGCGCAGTTTGCTCAGCACGCTGGTCGTGCCGTCCTTCTTGTAGCGCGAATACCAGGTCTGGATGGTGCGCCACGTAAACTGAAAACGAGCTCCGTTTTCGTCGACGAATGCCTGGTCACTGACGTGCCGGATCCGCTCCACGACGCTCGAGCCTGGTGCAAATTCGATCGCGCCCAGGACGCGCATTTTTAGATGACTGCTCACGCGTTTCATTGTCATCACTCCTTCTGGGCGCAGCTCGCGCCCGTCCCGACGCAATAGGCCGTCCGCGCATCGCACCCCCATTGCTGTCTGGTGTTGTTGCTCGATTGCGCGCCGAGCGTTCCGACTGGCTACGAGCGAAGTGCGGCGTCGCGCGCCGCAGGAGAGGTGTTCGGCAGACCGCGCTCTACGCCCGCTCGGGCTCGAAAAGAGCGCGCTGCGCCTGAGCCTGAAACGTCGCAAAGAGGTCGGGCTCGTCATCGCCCAAGACCGCACCGAAGTGAGCGAGCAGCTGCGCCAAAGGCTCCCTCGCAGCGCACAGCGGCGCTAGCGCTTCGCGGCTCAGCCAGCTCCGAAGCCCGGTCTGTGCGCCCTGTAGCCGTCGCCACAGCCGATACCCGCTCGACAGCGAGAAGGCGCCGTTCGCCTCGCGCAGCCACGCCGCTCGGCGCGTCAGGCCTCCGACCACCGCCCGCGCAAAGCAAAAGAGGGTCAGCGTGCGGATCACGAAACCGCCCAGCATTGTCATGAGCGCCACCGAAAACGTTCGGCCGCAGCCCCAGCGAAGAGAGCGGTTCGAGCAGAAGAAACGCCGGCCCCGAATCTCCTTGCCTGACCCACTCTCAGAGTACCCACGCAAGAACCCGTGGCCGATCAGAGCCCCTGAGCGGCGGCAGTGCGGACACACCACGAGTTTGATGCCGAGCAGCACCTCTGCGAGCGCAGGCTCGTCTCTCGCGAAGCGGGGTGCTCTGAAAGGCGACGACAGGGGGCGGTCGCCTAACGGCGCGCCCAACCCCCGTCAAAGTTCGATCAAGATTCTGGCTCAGAGCTCCCTCGGCAGCTCCGAATTCACGCTGCTTGGAAGGCCCCGATCCCGGATGTCACTTCGGCCGGGATCAGGCGGAGATTACGATGGGAGGGCGCCTTCTAACAGCCAGCATCGCGCGATGCCCGCGCTGCAACGCTGAAGGTTTTCTAAAGCGATACGAAATACTGGTCGTTCCGCGCTGGTTGACGACAAAGTGCCAACGCTGTGGGATTCTAATTGGTGACGGCGCCCGTGGTGACTTTGCGGGCGGAGCGGTGCCGGTGGGCGAAGACGGCGAAGTATTGACCGGCGAACCGCTGGTATCTCTACATGGCCGCGCTGATGGTCGCGTGGTGGTTCTCTCTCCGGATCGATTGGGTGCGCCGTGATTTTCAGCAACGTGCGCCCGATCCGCCGCGAGGGGATAAGCTTTGAGCTCTGTGGCTACTTGAGCACGTCAGAAACCGCGATCTCCACGTCACTGAACGCGAGCAATCGAATCAATTGCCCGCGTTCGTAGCGCGCAACGTGGCCGTAGGCGCCGGGTGAAGGCTGTGTGTAGACTTCAATGCAGCGCTCCGGGAGGTTCACGACCCAGTACTCCGGGATGGCGCAACTGGCGTACAGGCGCAGCTTTTTTCCGCGGTCGAGGGCGAGGGATGACTCAGCCACTTCGATGATCAGGAACGCTTCACTCGGGTGGGCGGTATCATAGTCGCCAAGGGGGACGACGGCGAAGTCGGGCTCAGGCTCGGAGTACTCGAGGGCGGCAAAGGGACTTTGACAGCGCACTGCGGCGCGCCCTTCCAGCGCTAGGACAAGCAGCCGAGTGAGCCGCTGCACGACGGAACTGTGCGGCGTACCGATCGGGCTCATGGCGACCAGCGCGCCCTCGAGTAGCTCAATGCGCTCGTCTTGGAAGGCGCCGAGCGCCACCAATTGGTCGTACTCCACTCGGCGTAGCGGGCGAATGACTTCAGCGGCTGGGGCGGCCATGGCGAACGCTCCGTGAGTTTAGCATGCACAGCTGAACTTCGGCGCTGCGCGGCGGCGAGCTTCGGGACTTCATGGACTTAAGCTTGAAGGGTACGACCAGCAGTCGCCCGTCACTTGAGCACGTCTGAAACTGCGAGCCTCACGTCACTGAACGCGAGCAGCTGAATCACTTGCCCGCGTTCGTACCGCTCGACGTGGCCGTACGCGCCTGGTGAGGGCTGCGTGTAGACCTCGATACAATGCTCGAGGAGATTGACGATCCAATACTCTGGGACGTTGCAGCCGGCGTACAGGCGTAGCTTTTTCCCGCGCTCGATATCTAGTGATGATTCGGCCACTTCAATGATCAGGTGCGCTTCGCGTGGGTGAGCGCTGCTGTAGTCGCCGCGTGGGACGATGGCCAGATCTGGCTGTGGTTCGGAGAATTCCAGCGCTGCAAACGGCCCTTGGCAGAACACAGTAGCGCGCCCGTTTAGCGCGAAGATGAAGAACTCAGTCAAGCGCTGCACGACGGAGTTGTGCGGGGGACCGATCGGGCTCATGGCGACTAGCGCGCCATCGAGCAGCTCAATGCGCTCGTCTTGGAAGGCGCCGAGCGACACCAATTGGTCGTACTCCACTCGGCGTAGCGGGCGAATGACTTCAGCGGCTGAGGCGGCCATGGCGAAAGCTCCGTGAGTTTAGCATGCACAGCTGAACTTCGGCGCTGCGCGGCGGCGAGCTTCGGGACTTCATGGACTTAAGCTTGAAGGGTACGACCAGCAGTCGCCCGTCACTTGAGCACGTCTGAAACTGCGATCCCCACGTCACTGAACGCGAGCGGCTGAATCACTTGCCCGCGTTCGTAGCGCTCTACGCGGGCGTACGCGCCGAGCGATGGCTCCGTGTACACCTCGATGCAGCGCTCGGGCAGGTTGACGACCCAGTATTCGGGAACCGCGCAGTTGGCGTAGATGCGCAGTTTTTTGCCGCGATCTTTAGCGAGGGAGGATTCGGCTACTTCAATGACGAGATAGGCGGTGCTTGCATGATCGGTGTCGTAGTCGCCCATGGGTAGGACGGCGAAGTCGGGCTCCGGTTCGGAGTAGTCACTCGCGGCGAAGGGGCCCTGACAGCTGACTAGTGCGCGCCCGGCGAGCGCGAGGACGAGCAGTTGGTTCAGTCGCTGCACGGTCGCGTGGTGCGGCGCGCCGATCGGCCTCATGGCGACCAGCGCCCCGTCGAGGAGCTCGATTCGTTCGTCTTGGAACGCACCGAGTGAAATGAGTTGATCGTACTCCGCGCGGCGGAGCGGGCGAATGACTTCGGCTGCAGCGCTAACCATGACGAACCTTTGGTGAACATAGCATGCACCCTGCTACCTCGGTCCTGCTCCTGGCCGAGTTGCGGGATTTCCGCCAGTTAGCGGCTCGACGGCACTGGCTCGCTCGCCATCTCCAGGTACGCGCACAGCGCGTTCACCAATTGCATTTGGC
This sequence comes from Pseudomonadota bacterium, assembly GCA_040005755.1. Classification (GTDB taxonomy): domain Bacteria; phylum Myxococcota_A; class Polyangia; order Polyangiales; family Polyangiaceae; genus PMG-095. Next base: position 7,396 of record JBDTYJ010000125.1, on the reverse strand, counting down.
GCGGGGTTTTGCAGCGTACTTTGCTGAGCTCGGGATTGCCGACCAAGATGACCAACGCCTGGGCGCGCGACGTTGCGACGTTGAGCCGATTCAGGCTGTATAGAAATTCCAAGCCGCGCGGCGCGTCTTCCGCGCTGGATGAGGTTAGCGAGTAGATGACGATGGGCGCTTCGGTACCTTGGAACTTGTCGACGGTGCCGATCTCGATTCGCTCGGCACCGAGCCGTGCACCGAGCCGCGCATCTAGCCGCGTGCGCAATGCGGTGACTTGCGCGTTGTACGGCGCGACGACCAAGATGTCCTTCGGGGCGAGCGGGCGCGCCACGCCGTTGCGATCGACAAATTGCGTCTTGCCGTTGAGTAATTGCGCGACGATGTCGGCGACGCGCGCGACTTCTTCGTCGGACTGATTGGTGTTGCCGGTGTGCGCAACGGGCAGGAAGCGCAGGCCGGCGCCGTTGAACGGTGCGTCAGCGACGATGCGTTGTTGTTCCAGCCCGGCAATCGGCTGCAAGCGCCCATCATAGAAGACGTGCGAGGTAAAAGCACAGATTGCTGGGCACAAACGCCGCGTTTCTGGCAGAAATACACCGCGATCCGCGGGCATGGTCAGCGCGTCACCAAGCAGGTGCTCGAGCGCGGAGGCGTCTGCGCCGGGCGGGTGGGTGCCCTTCTGCGGTTGGTCGAGCTGCGCGGGATCGCCGAACAACACCAGGCTCTGGGCGGCGCTCGAAACGGCGAGCACATTGGCGAGTGACATCTGGCCGGCTTCGTCCACCACGAGCACGTCGACCGAGTTTTGCAAATGCTCGGTGACCCACGCCCAACTCGTCCCGCCAACTACGTTGAGCTCGCCCGCATCGAGCCGCGCGCGAATGCCGGCGTAGTCCTTGCTGAACTCGAAAGGTGCGTCCGCGTCGCTCGCTTCATCCGGTTTGTCGATGTGTAAAATGCCAAGTGACTGCTCCGCGCGGCCTCGAGCGGCAACGGCGCGCAGCACGCTCTTGATCACGCGATGACTGTTGGATGTGACGCCGACGCGCTTGCCCGCGCGCACCAGCGCGACGATCATTTCCGCAGCGCGATACGTTTTGCCCGAACCGGGAGGGCCCTGAATCGCGAGCACGGAGCGGTCCAACGCAAGCGCCAAGCGCTGAATGGCAGCCACCGTGTCTTCACCGAGGTTTACTAGGGGAATTTGGGGTTTTTGCCCGCAGCGCGGGGCATTTCGAACCAGCAACTCACGGGCCGCGTGGAACGAGTCCTGCGCGGCAATCCCATCCACTGCAACGGATCGGCCGATGGCGAGCAGGCGCGCGGCATGCGCTTTCGTGATCAAAGGCCGACCCGGGATGAGCGCGTGCGGGTGCTCGGTGAGGGATGGCCCGCGCTTCAGATCCACGAAGGTATCGCCGAGCGCCATGATCTCCCCCGCGCTCTTTTCGGTATCGGGATCGAACGGGTCACTATTGAGCTTGAGCGAGTGTTCCTGCTCCGGGAATTCATAGCGGTACACGGTCGATCGCTTCTCGGTGCCGACGACGGACACGAACTTCAATTCGGCGAGCACGGAGCGGTCCTCTCGGCGCTCGGCGGGCGGCAGCTCACGCGCGCGAAAGTGCTCCCACCAGCTCTGTTTCTCCTCACGCCAATGCCAATCCAAAAGGTTCGCCATCAGGCGTTCGGCGGCTTGCTCTTTGCTGTCGAGCGCGGGATCTTCGGGCAAGCGCGCGAGGATGCGTTGGGCGACCGCCGCACTTTCATGCTGCGGTTCTTCCACGACCGGCGCTGGCGGTTTCTCCGGGCGCTCCAACTTCCGACCTGTTTTTTGCTCGAATTCCGCCCTGCGCGCTTCTAGCCAATCACGTAGCCGAAACGTGGAAAGGCAATCCTCCTCATTGTAGCGCTCGATTGTGGCGCGCATTTCGGCTTCGGCTCGGTCGCCTTCACCGGTTTCGAGCAGCCAGCCAAAGAGTTGCATGGCGCGCGCGGCGGCGCGCAAATCAGTACTGCGCTTGAAGTCATACAGCCCTTCGAGCTGCTTCAAGGTGTAGCTCTCGACTGAGGCGCGCAAGCTGCGTTTCACGACGCCGTGCAAATCAACCAGCACGTGTTCGCGGAGCAACTGGTCGACTTGCGCTTCGCGCGTTTTGTGACGGCACGACAAATTCTTGAGCGCGTCGGCCTCGCGATGCCCAAAGTGAAACACATGCAAATCCGCAAACTCTGCGCGGCCCGCAAAAATGCGATCGATGACGGCCTCGAAGGCGCGCTTCTCCTCGGCGCGGTTCTTGGACCAGAACGCGTGATAGCGAGGCTCGCCGGGCGCAGCGCGCGGGATGAAATCATCGACCACCTCACCCAGCTCGACCAACCCAAATAAATACTCCAAGCCCGCCCCCTGTACGAAGGGGTCACCCTCGAGATCCAGGAACAAATCCCCAGGTTTTGGCACAGGCAGGCGATCCAGCCCAAATGTGGGCTCCACGTCCAACAGGAGCTCGTATAGCGGCCTGCTCTGCGAGCGACCGGCCACTTGCAGGCGCGCTTGCTCACGCACGCGCGCCAGGGACTCCTTGGCTAGGCCTGCAATGCGCTGTTCGCTATTCAGCGCGCCCAGCGCGGTCACGCTCGTTACATTGGCCGCGCTCAGCCGATCGCGCTGGCGCGCGGTGATGCCGGCAACGAGCGACAAATGGTCGTCCGCGCGGCGCCGCTCTTCACAACGCTTCCACCACCCGCACGTGCCGCAGTGCTCGACCGGCTCCGGGTAAACGCTGCGCGCCGTGCCGCCGGCCACGAATGCCTCGAAGCGACGCTTAGCGAGCCGATAGTACGAAAAATAATCCGCGCAGCGCAGCGCGATCAACTTCGGATCCGCTCCGCCTGGCGCAATATGAAAAAACTCTGGCGCGCCGCCCTGCAGCCCGCCGAGTAGCTCGCTGTACGCGCACAACTGCAAGACGGCGCGCGCCTTCGCCTCACAGGCGAGCTTCGCATCCGCGACTTCATACTGATACGCGCCGAACCGGCTTTGCCCGGCTACTTTGAGCAGAAAATCAGGCCGACCGAACCACGCGCCGTGTTGCAGCACGCCTTGCGCGATCACCTGAGCGCCGCGCTGCATGGCTTGTTCGGTGGCCAGCGCGCCTGCGCTGCGCGAGGCTTCATCCGCGCCCGCTCCGATGGTCACTACATCCGCGTGGCTGGCTTGCAGCTGAGCGAGCACGCGCGCTTCATGCTCGTGGCCGCGCTTCTCGAGCATTTTACGCTCGATCTCGTTTTCCCCGGGGCGCTTGAGCGTGCCAAACGCGACCGCCAGATCGAGCGTGGTCTTGTGCTCACATTCGCTGAAGCCGCTCAGGTCCGTGGCGGAAAGGCTGAGCTCTTGAGTTTCGCGGGACGCCTTCACCGGGCGACTTTAACCCGCCGCGACCCGCTCGCCCATCACTCGTCGGAGCAGGCCCAGCACGCGCGCCCGTAGCTCCGGCGCGCGGAACGGCTTGCTCATGAAATCATTGGCGCCGGCCGCGAACGCCTCGACCAGATCAGTGCTCGAGGAATGACCGCTCAAAAATAGGATGGGCAGGCTTTGGTGGTCGCGCTCTTTGCGCAAGCGCTGACAAAGCTCGATGCCGTTCATGCCGGGCAAACCCCAATCCAACACCAACAGATCGACGTGGCTCTTGGCGAGATAATCGAGCGCGTCTTCCGCGCTCTCGAGCTGCACGGTGGTGATGCCAGAGGGCTTCAACATGGTGCACACGATGGTCCCGAGCGTCGGATCGTCATCCACGACTAGGACGGTGCTGCCCGGCGGCGCCTGCACGAGCTCAGCGCCTTCCGAACACGGCGGCGGAATGGAGGGCGTGCATTGGCCGTTCGCGAAGCGGCACAATTGGTTCCAATCCCGCTCTTCGAACGTTAGATGGAGCTCGCTGCCGCGATCCGCAACGCGGCCTGCGACGCACGTTGCGTCGTTGCCAATCGTGAACGTTGCGACGAGCCATTGCCCATCGACGAGACCGTCTTCAACCGGCAGCTTTACATCCGGCTCGTCGGTATCGAGGATCTCGGATAGGGCCGCAAAGCTCTCGAACTTGTAAACGATTCCCTGCACGCTCCCAGCCAGCCTAATCCCGCGCGTTGCGCCGCGCCAGTTCTCGACTGGCATTTACGGAACCAGTTCCGCGTGGCGCGCGCCAGCGAGCGGTTTCGACTGTGCTCTGCAAAAACGTTGCCAAGAGCCCGATCAGCCTCTTGCGCAAAGTTCGTGCCGGACGGAACCAGGCTTTATGCGGTGATTAGCAGGGGACTCGTGGTCGCTACTCGGATGTGCGCGTCACGCTGAACAGTGCGCACACTGCGCCGATCGCGATCAGCGCGAGCCAGGCGTGCGCTTGGGAAATGCCGAGCGCGGGCTCGCCGCCCAATAAATTCCGCACCTGCGCGCGGGGGCAGGGGGCCGCCAGGGCGGAGTTCCCGGCGCCTAAAATGAAGTCCAAGATCAATGCCCATTTACGGCCGCCACCGCGCTTGCCAAGCAGCGAGGCCGCGCCGAACCAGAGCGCGTAAACGACGCCCGCGAGGAGCGCGATGCTCACGCTCGAGCGCACATCGAACGCCAGTGATCCCGGGGTGTGCGCGGTAAATACTGCGCTGAGCGCGAGCAAGGCGGCGCTGAGCGCCGTGCACAGCGCTGCCGTGAGCAACAGGCCGAGCACGACCGCGCGGCGATCCGCGCCGTGACGGGCGAGGCTATCAGCGCTGCGATCCAGGCGTTGCCCAGCGCACACGCGCTCACTCACTAAGTAAGCCAGCACCGGTAACAAGAAGCCAAGCACGGGCGTCGAGAGCAAGTTGTCGAGCGCGCCGCTGGGATCGCTGCGACGGCCAAACACGCCGAGTGCGAATACCCCAGTGCACGCGAGCACGAGCGTGAGCGGCGCGCTCACACTGCGCAAGCGAGCGATGCCGATTTTCATGCCGAGCGTGATGCCGCCGCGCGCGTCGATCATTGAGGGCTCCCGGGTGGAGCAGGCTGGCTGGTGGTGGCAGGTGTGGTGCTGGCTGCTTCGAGCGCGGGAAACTCTTGGCGCAAAGCAGTGATGTGAATTGCGTCCGCGCGCGCGCTGCTGACCACGCGCTGCGCGACGCGCTCCAAGTTCGAGCCGCGCACGAGCAACTCCTGTGTGCCCGCCCAAGTCACGGCGTCGATGTCGGCTGCTTCTGCCAAACAGGTGACTAAGCGGGCAGCGTGGGGCGTTTGCACACGCAGCGTGACGCCCGGCGTGAGGGTGCGCGCGCCTGCCGCAGGTAGCCAAATGCCGCGTTCGAGCGCGCTGGCCGTGCCGCCTAAACGGCTGGCGTCTTCGAGACGGCTCGCCGTTGCCAAGACGATCACGCCGCTTTCCGCGGCTTCATGCAGCGCGTCCAAGATGAACTCTTCACGCACGAGCGGCACGAGGCTGAGCGGTTCATGCAGGGCGAGCAGGCTGGGTTTAGGGTGCGCGAGCGCGATCGCCAAGGCGACCGCGCGAGTTTCGCGTGTGCTCAGCGTCGCGCAACAACGCTCCGTCAAGTGCGCCAAACCCGCCGCGCTGAGCACGCGCGTCACGGGCCGCGCGTCGCCCCGCGCACGCAAGGCGAGCGCCAAAGCTCGCTCCACCGTGCGCGCGGGCGGCAGCGCTTCGGTCGCGCACAGGGCGCCGATGTCGCGTCGGAGCAGCGCATTCGAGAACGGGGCCGCGCCGTTCAGGTGCACGCGGCCGGCGCTCGGCGGCGCCATGCCCGCGGCCAGTGACACTAAGGTATGCGTGCCGTCCCGTTCATGGCCCAACACCACGTGCGTCCCGGGCGTGAATACGGCGGACACGGACACCAGCTCGACGTGCTTGGCGAGCTCGAAGTGAAGCGCGTTCATGTCAGCCCGGCTCCGGGTTGCAGCAGCCGCGCCATGAGCCAGGAAAAGAGCTGGGGAATGCTGGGAACACCGGGGAAAACCTGGGCAATGAGCAGCGGACCCAAGACCAGCGCGAGCACCAGCGCGCGCGCGTGTGCTGGCGCGAGCTCAGCCGCGAGCTGCGCCAGCACGGCGAGTACCAGACCGAGCGTGCACGCGTACACGAACACGGCTGGCGCGAGCGCGTACGCCCAGGAAAAGGACGCCCCGCGCACGACACCGACGACCACCAGCAGCAGCGCGGGCAAGCCGACCAAGCGCGCGATGCGCTCGGCCGCGGCCAGCGTGCGAGCGCGCCGCACTGCCGCAGCTGAGTGGCCGCGTTGCCGCGCTAGCATTGCGAGGCTGTCGCGCTCAGCCTGCCGCGACAAAGCTTGCGCCGCGCCGAGTGTCGCAAGCGCGCCCACGACCCAAGAAAGCGCGACGAGCGCGGCGGCGACGAAGCCGTGAATCACTCGGGCGCGGTCGGCGCCTTTTGTCAGGGCGATGGCGCAGGCGTAGCTCACGAACACGCCGAATGCGTACAGCCGCGCCGCGCGCAGGCCGTAGCTCTTTTGGCGACCCGGATCGAACAGCGCAATCAGCGCGCGCTCGCGTTGCACGGCGCGCCAACACTCCGCGAGCGGAGTGCGTCTTACGCCGAAGCCGATGCTGGGAGTCACCGCAGCGAGTCTAGGGCTACTTTCACACTGGGTGAAAGCGCCTGTGCCCGCGCAAGCCAGCGCTTGGCGCCCGGATCGCCCAGCTTTTTCAGGCTCAGGCCCAGGGTGTAGCTGGCGAGCGCGCTGTCCGGAGCGAGGGCCAGGGCTCGTTCGGCGGCACCCACTGCCTCACGCGGCCGGTCGCGCGCGAGCTCGGCCGCCGACAACCAGGAGAGCGCATTGACCGCGACGTCCGTGCGGCCGCTGGCGAGCGGCAGCAAGCGCGTGATCGCGGCGTCGAACTCACCGCGGCGGATCTCGAGCCGTGCCGCGAGCACGATCAGCTCCGGATTGTCGGGTGCGGCGGCCAGCGCTGATTCGAGCACCGCGCTGGCTTCGCCGACTCGCTCTAAGTGGAGCAGCGTTCCGGCCAGGCCGGCGAAGGCTTCAGGGTCGTCCGGAGAGACCTCGACCAAGCGCTTGAACTGCACGAGCGCGTCTTCATATAAGCCGCCGTCGTACAACAAGTGGGCGAGGTTGGAGCGAGATGGCGCAAAGCCCGGGTCCACGCGCAGCGCCTCGTAGTAGTTTTCGGACGCCAAATCGGGGCGGCGTTCACGCTCGGCAAGCACGCCGAGCGCATGGTGCGGCTGCGCTACGTCCGGGTTCAGGCGACGAGCGCGCGTGAACAGCTTTCGCGCGCGTTCGAAATTACCGCGCTGCAATTCGACCAAGCCTTGGTTGGTGAGCGCGTCCACGAAGCTCGGGTTGTATTCCAGGGCCAGGCTGAAGC
>JBDTYJ010000124.1:0-14385 GCA_040005755.1 Pseudomonadota bacterium | reverse complement strand
AGCACGCCGCGAACGAAATGATGCGCCCGTTTGAGGTGCTGCCCCGCTCCTGAGCCGCGGGGCCCGTGGCGAGGGCGCGGTCGCCCAATCAGGAACCGGGAATCAGCGTATGCGCCGGCGGCGCCGCGGAAGCGCCGGGGGTATCACGGACGAAGTGCTGGATTACGTGCAGGATTCGCGCGTTCACCGCGGCTTGGTCTTCGCCCGCCGCTTTCAGTTGGGTCTTCGTGACTTGTAGCGAGTGATCGGCCGCATCCACCACAAACAGCTTGCTTCGGGCCTTCATTTCTTGGCGTACGGGCGCGAGTCGCTCGAGCGGGCAGAGCGGATCTCGCGTGCCTTGCACGAACAAGACGGGCGTTTCTAGCTCAAGCAAGACTTGGTCTCGAACTTTGCCGGAGTTGCCGGGGGCGAGCAGCGGGTAGCACATGCACACCAGTTTCGCGACGGCGCGCTCGAGCGCCGCGTGGCAGCCGATGCGCGAGCCCATGCTCTTGCCGATCAAAATCAGCTCGTGATCGGGGTGCCGTGCGAGCGCTTGGTCGATAGCGGCGAGGTGCGCTCGAATCAGGACGGGCTGCGGATCGGGCGCGCGCTTCTTGCCCTGCATGTACGGGTAGTCGAAGCACTCCACCGCGCCGAGGGTGGCCAAGCGCTCTGCCCACTCTTGCATCCAGGGGTGGGAAGAAGGCGCTCCTGCACCGTGCGCAAACAAGAATAGCGTTCCAGTCACGTCGACCATTGTGCTGGAGTCCCTCGCCGCGCGCTAGTCGTTCGGCTATCCTGACCCGGTGCCCAAGCCTCCTCTCGTTCCGGATGATGGACGGCGTGAGGCGCGAGTGTCACTCGTGGCGGATATTGACCACTATAACCAGGTGATCCTGGGCGCGCTTTCCCGGGCACGTGTCTCCGTTTGGATCGGAACCGCAAACGTCAAAGACATTCGGCTCGAGGCGCCAGTGGGCACGCGAGCCCGTGCGCGCGGCCAGTATCAGTCGATTACCGAGCGGCTCACCGAGCTCGTGCGGCGCAAGGTAGAGGTGCGCATTTTGCACGGCGGCATTCCCTCTCGACCGTTCCGCGAGTCGCTCGCGAAGAGTAAAGAGCTCGTGCCGCCGCGTTTCCAAATGCGTCATTGCCCACGCGTGCACTTGAAGATGATCGCGGTCGACGGCGCCTACTTGTATCTGGGCAGCGCAAACTTTACCGGCGCCGGCCTCGGTGCAAAAGGCGAGGGACGCCGCAATTTCGAGCTCGGAATCAGCACCGATGACTATGCGCTGCTGGATGCGACGCAAGCGCGCTTCGAGCGCATTTGGCGCGGTGCGGAGTGCGGCGCCTGCCGCATGCGGCTCGAGTGCCCAGGTCCGCTCGACGTGCCACGCTTGGCAAACGCTTCGCTACGGAGGCGTGGGCAACCTGCCTAGTTTCCGCGGGGGTTGCGCGAGTCTGCTAAGACAGCCGGATGGTCTTTCGCTGTGTCGCTTTGGTCACGCTGGTTCTGCTCTCTGCTTGCCATCGCAAGCCCGATCCCAAGCTGTTGTATCTGAGCGCAGAGGCGAGCGGGGAAGTGGTCGTGGTGGATCCGGATACGGCGGCTGTGCAAGCGCGTATTGCGGTGGGGAAACGACCGCGCGGGCTGAAGGTCTCCAAGGATGGGCGCTTCCTGTACGTCGCGTTGTCGGGCTCGCCGCGCGGAGGACCCAACGTGGACGAGTCAACGTTGCCGCCCGCAGATCGCAGCGCTGACGGCATCGGTGTGGTGGATCTCATTCAGCGCAAGTTGATCCGTACGTTTCCGAGCGGGCAAGATCCGGAAACGTTCGACCTCTCGAAGGACGGCAAAACGCTGTACGTTTCCAACGAGGAAACCGCCGAGCTTGCCGTGCTCGACTTGGATAGCGCCAAGATCACGCGCAAGGTGGCGGTTGGGAAAGAGCCCGAGGGCGTGACGCTTCGCCCTGATGGCAAAGTCGTGTACGTCACGTCCGAGCAGGAGAGTAAACTGACGGCGGTGGACACCGCGTCGCTGGCGGTGATCGCGGAGATCCCGGTTGGCCTACGCCCGCGTAACGTGGCCTTCACCAAAGATGGCAGTACGGCGTTCGTGAGCAACGAGCTCGGCGGTACGCTCACGGTCTTCGACCCGCGCTCGAATCAGGCACTTTCGACGCTCAAGGTCGACGCGAACGCGCCACTCACCTACCGCCCGATGGGGCTCGTGCTTTCCGCCGATGACAAGTGGCTCTTCGTGTCTACTGGTCGCGGCGGAGCGATCGCGGTGATCGACGTCGCAAAGCGTGCGCTTGCTCACCTGATCGAGAAAGTTGGCGCGCGCCCGTGGGGCATTACCCTGAGCGCTGACGGTAAATATTTGTACACCGCCAACGGCTCCTCGGATGATCTATCGATGGTCGACATTGCGCGTGGGGCGGTGCAGAAGAAGGTGCAGATTGGCGGCTTGCCCTGGGGCGTAGTCAGCGGTGTGCCTCAATGAGGCGCTCCGCTCTGTTGCCGCGTCAGGGTGCAAAGGCTAGCCTTTGGCCCATGACGACGCTTTCGTGCGTGCCTCGGTTGCTGGGTCGCGTGGGCGTGCTCGGGTGCTTGTTCGCTCTCACACAGGCTTGTGGTGACTCGAAGTCGGGCTCTCCGGTCGGCGGCGGAGCCGCGGGCTCCGGTTTTGCCGAGGCGGGCGCAGCGGCAGGTGGCGGAGCGGGCGCGCCGTCGGCAAACAACGGCGGGGCTACAGACGGCGGTGACGGCTCGGTTCTCGAGCGGAACAATCAGCCTTCGCGTGAAGGCCACTTCCTGCAACCTACTCTGAGCACGAGTGCGCTCAGGCAATTTGCGCGCGATACGGACTTTGCCGCCAATTTCGAGGGCAACATGTACGCTTCGCCGCTGTACCTGGCGAAGGGACCGCACGGCAAAGGCGCGTTCTTCGCGGTGACCACCAGCAATGACGTCATTGCGCTCGACGAGGCGAGGTGGAGTGTGGTGTGGAAAACGAACCTTGGCGCCGCACCGACTGCGACCGGTGTGAAATGCGGTAACGTTCACCCGCTCGGCATTTTGAGCACACCCGTGATCGACGCGGCCACACGTACCATTTACGTTGCCAATGCTCTGGGCAGCACAAGCATCGAAAAGCACCAAGTGCACGCCCTGAGCGTGGATGACGGCCAGGAACGGACGGGCTTTCCCGTTGACGTCAACGGCACGACAAGCGCTGGCCAGACCTTCAAACCAACGGCGGAGAACCAGCGCAGCGCGCTCTCGCTCGTTGGCGGCACGCTGTACGTTGCCTACGGCGGGCACGCCGGCGATTGTGACACCTACCGTGGCTGGGTGATCAGTATCAACACCGCCAAGCCCAGTGAACGCGGCGCGTGGGCGACGCTGGGTGAAGGCGAGGGGATTTGGGCTGCCGGTGGCATGGCCTCTGACGGCAGTTCTATTTTTGCGGTAACTGGCAACAACACCGCGCGGCAAACCGACCGCGCGCGAAGTGACGGTGAGGAAGTGGTGCGTCTCAGCGGCTTGTCCGCCGTCACGCGCTCGGACGACAACCTGTTCTACCCGAATAGCTGGCAGGAAATGGACCAGGGCGATGCGGATTTCGGGTCGAGCAATCCGATCTACATGAGCATGCCCGGCTCACCTGCGCAGCACTACATTGCCGCCGTTGCCAAAGACGGCCACCTGTACTTGCTCGACCCGGACAAGCTCGGCGGCGCAGGCGGCCAGGTCGATGACTTTCAGTTGGCGGTCGGCGGCGCCGCGGTGCATACGTCGCCGGCGGCCTACACCACCTCCAAGGGCGCGCACTACGTGCTGTCGACCGAAGGAGCCACGCTCTGCCCGAAGGGCGGGGCGAGCGGGTCAGTCGTGCTGTCGGTGCTGTTCAGCGGGTCTCCGCCAGTGCCGAGCATCGAATGGTGCGCTCCGCTTAGCGGCCCGATGACTGGGCCGGTTGCCACCACCACCGACGGCGAGGCCAACGCCGTCGTTTGGTACGTCAATAACGGCAAGCTCACCGCCGTAGACGGCGATACCGGGACGTCCTTGTATACCAGCGCCGAAACCTGTGACGGCGTCCGGCAATGGACGTCCGCGATTGCGGTCAAAGGTCGCATTGTCGTCGGGGCCGACAACCACTTGTGCTCGTGGTCCGCGCATTGAAGAACCGGCGCTTTGCTGGTCGCCGAGGCGATCCGGAAGCCTTGCGCTGCCAGCGATGAAACAGGCATTGCTGGCTGGTTTATTGGGGTTCACTCTCGCGCTACCGAGCGCGTGCGGCACCGGCGTGACGGGCGACCCCAGCCGCTGTCATAGCGGCTCCACGCAGCCGAACATCACCGCGCAATGAGGTCCCACGAGCGCTTCCGCTTGAACGTCGCCCTAGACGATGATGATCCGGGGCCTTCCGTCGTTGCGGTTGCGTTGATTGCCAATGTTCTCGTCGCGGCAGCGAAGACCGTCGCGGCACTGCTCACCGGTTCGTCGTCAATGCGGGCGGAAGCGGTGCATTCTTGGGTCGACGTCGGCAACGAGGGATTCGTCGTCGCCGCGAGCCGCTCTGGGCGAAAGCCCGCGGATCTTACGCACCCGAAAATGGCCGGAAAACGTCCGTATTGGCTAAAGGCACGTGCTCGCCGGCAGTGCGTCGATCCACTGCTGGACGAGCGGGACGCCGGTGCCGTCCACGACGTACGATCCAATCTGCGGCATGCGCACGTCCGAATAGTTGTCGTTGGTTACGCTCATGCGTTCGATGATCAGCGAATCCGCACTTGTGCCGGGGGACAAGATCTTGAGTGACGGATTGCTCCCCACTTGGCCTTTGGTGCCCAAGCCGCACAGCTTGCTATCGGCGAGCGCGGTGTCGTAGCGGAGATCGAAAGCGTCGAACATGCCGCCGGGGCGGTGGCAGAACGCGCAATTGGCATGGAGATATGAGCGCGCCTCTTGCGCAACGGTAGCGTCAGCAGCCGGCGCTGCGTTGGACACGGGGTAAGGCGTGACCAGCGCGGCTTTGTAGGGCTTCGTTGGGGCGACATCGAACAAGTTCCTGGCCGCCAGAGCGTCGATCTGGTTCGTGCCCGCTAGCACGCGGTTCATCTGCGCGGTCTCTGGTCCGAGCGTAAAGCCGGCCGCTTTATTGTGGCAATCCATACAATCTTGGCGGCTGGGGTAATGCCAGGTCACGGTTTGCTTGCCAGTGTTGAACATCACCGCCTGGCGATCGCTGGGCACGATCGTGGCATCCGTTTGCGCCTCGTTCCATTGGTAGCTGTAGCCCACCCAACCGGCGTCCGCGCCCGTGTCACTCCCCATGTGCATGAACAAGCGTGTCTCCACGAGCTTGCCGTCGACCATGAAGATCTTGATCATTACGCTGCCGACTGGAAAGTCCCAACGGCCGTCGTCCGCCAGGTCGCTCTTGGCGCAATCCGCTGCGCTGGCAGCGCAATTGCGCACATGGATCTTCTTTCCCGTCGGCAGCACGAAGGCGCGCGATTTATCGGCGTTGTCCGACCAAAGTGGGCTGTTTACTTGGTAGGTTACGGCGCTGGCCACGAACTTCTTGGGATCGCTGGCATCGACACAGCCCGTTTTGCTGAGCAGGGGGATTGGCGTGTACATGTCCTCCGGCTTGGGCGGTGAACAACCTTCCACGCTGGCAGCACCGGCGGTCCCACCACTTCCGGCGACGCCCCCCGTGCCTGCGCTCGCGCCGCCTCCTCCTGTCGCGGCACCGGCGGAACCCGCGCTTGCCGTGGCCCCGCTACCTCCACCTACGGCTGCGGTGGCCCCGGCTTGGCCACCTGCGCTGCTCGAGGCGCCGGCGCCTGCGTGGTCTTCAGGCTGTGAATCAGCGCCACAGCTAAGTGCACTCAGCGCGGTGCCGAAGACGAAAGCCAGGTGGTTGTGGGTCATCGGTGATGTTCTGGGGGGCTGGGGTCGGGGCTGCACGAGCTCGCTCGGTATGCAGTTCGGGTCTAATATTCGCCAATCCGCTCATTCGCGCACGGGCGGCTCGGCGTTCCGGGACGCCACAGTTGACCGTGCCGTCGTACGCTCACATTCTATCCCATAATCGCGCGCGTGGGCCCGCGCATTCCGGAGAGGCGATCTCGATGAACCAACGCTTGTTATGCAGCGCTCTCGTAGTTTCTCTTTGCTACGCGTGTGGCAACTCCAATAGCGGCGGTAGTCCTGCTACAGCTGGGGCTCCCGGCGAGGCTGGCTCGGCGAACGGCACTGCGGGTGCATCCGGATCTTCTGTAGTCGGCAGCGCGGGAGCAGGCACGGGCGTCGCCGGGGCCGGGGCTGGCACCGCTGGCGCGGGTACCGGCGGCGCGGGAACTAGCGGCGGCGCAAGCGGCGCGGGGGCGGCTGGTGCGGGCACCGCTGGCGCTGCAGGCGCACCGATGGCCGCGACAGGCGACAACCAAAACGTGACCCAGCGCGGTGGTGACGACGCGCGCACCGCGCATTGGATTCAATCGACGTTCACCACGGCGAACGCGGCAAAGATGGATCTGGATGCCAATTTCAAAGCCACATTCCAGGGCAACATGAGCGCCGTGCCGTTGTTCGTGGCTGGTGCGACGCCGGGTACCGGTTTTTACATCGTGGCTACGCAAGATAACAACGTGTACGCGCTGGATGAAACCACCGGCGCGAGTAAATGGACTGCGGGCCCGACCAATCTGGGCACGCCGCAGGACGGTCACAACGGCGAGATGAGCACGCCGGTGATCGACGCCACCACACGCACCGTTTACATAGCCGCCGCCATGGCAACCAACCGCTATGAGCTGCACGCCTTGAACGTCGACACCGGTAAGGAGCTGCCCAGCTGGCCTGCCGTGATCAGCACCATCAAATCCGGCGCCATCACGATGGATTTTGGGGTCACCGAGCAGCGCAGCGCGCTCTCCCTCGCGAACGGCATCGTGTACGTTGCCTTCGGCGGGTACATCGGTGACCGCGGGGACTACCACGGCTGGGTGATCGGTGTGAATGCCACGGACCCGACCAAAACAGGCGGGTGGGCCACCATGGACAGCCAGCAAGCGGGCATTTGGGCGGCTGGTGGCATGGCCTCGGACGGCAATGGCGTATTTGCCATCACCGGTAACGTGGCCGGCGCGAGCGACCATGCCACCAGCGACAGCGAAGAAATCATTCGCATTACCGGGCTGGGGACGGCGCACCGTGATGACCCCAACATGTTCTACCCAGACATTTGGTACACGGGCATGAACAACGGTGACAAAGACTTCGGGGCCTGCAGCCCAACCGTGCTCACGGTTCCGAACTCGATGCCTTCGAAGATTGTGATCGCTCCCGCCAAACCGGGCATCGTCTACGTGCTCGATGACGCCAACCTCGGTGGTAGTAACGGGGCCCTGTCCTCCACCGTTGTCGCGAAAACAGACGGTGAAAGCGTGTTCGCCGCACCCACTGCTTATCAAGTGGGTGCAACGGCGGTGAATGTTGCCATCAGTACTGGGGTGGGCTCCAAGTGCCCGAACGATCAAACCCTGGGCGGGGCGATCATGGGCATGACGGTACAACCCGGTAACGGCGCCATGAAGCCGGCGCTCATCCCGAAGTGGTGCGCAACCATTGCTACGGACACCAACGTGACGCGCCGTTCGCCTGTGTCTACCAATAGTAATGCCGCAGGGGCCGATCCCATCGTTTGGTTCCTCAACGGCTCGGCGTTAAACGCATACAACGGGGATACGGGCGCTGTGTTGTATCCGCCCAAAGGCGGCACCGCCGCCACCTGTGACGGCGTGCAAAAGTTCACCGCGCCCATCGTCGCGGACGGTCACGTGGTGGTCGGCGGCAACGGCCACTTGTGCTCCTTCTCAGTGCACTAGCTTCGAGTCGCGCGGGCTCGCCTCCGCTCTGAGTTCAACGTATTTCGCGGTAGCGCAGGGTCAGCGGAATGAGCGTCTGCTCTTGCGCTGCGGCGCGCGCTTCGCGAATCAAAGCATGGTCGGGTGACAGGCTGCACGCGGGGTCAGTTGCGGCCGCGTTACCCGTCAGGTGAAAAGCTTGGCAGCGGCAGCCGCCGAAATCCACCGTGCGCCGTTCACAACTTTGGCAGGGCTCAGGCATCCACGCTTCACCACGGAACGCCGCAAACGCAGACGAATGATGCCAAATGTGCGACAGCGAATGCTGCTGCACGTTGTCGAATGTGAGGCCTGGCAGCGTGTGCGCTAAATGGCACGGTAGCGCCAGCCCGTCCGGGGTCACCAGCAAGTAACGTTTGCCCCAGCCACTCATACAGGCCTTCGGGCGGTCCGAGTAATAATCCGGCAGCACGAATAGTACTTCGATTTTACCCTTCAGGCGCTCGCGGGCGGCTCGCGCCACCTCGCGCGCTTCATCTAGCGCCGCCTGGCTCGGGAGCAGCGCGCTGCGGTTGGCCAGAGCCCAGGCCAGATACTGAGTATTCGCGAGCTCGAGGCGATCCACCTTCATGCGCTCGGCAAGCGCAACGATGTCCGCGACGCGACTCAAGTTCTGGCGATGGAGCACGATGTTGAGCGTGAGCGGGAGACCCAACTCTTTCACCCAACTCATGACCGAAAGCTTTTGCTCGAAGGATTCACGACCTGCGATGCGGTCCGATTCAGCGGGCAACACGTCCTGAATCGAAACCTGCACGCTGTTCAAGCCGGCATCGCGCAAGCGCAGCAGGCGCTCGCGCTTCAGGGGCAAACCGCTGGTGATCAAATTGCTATAGAACTCGAGCTTGGCCGCGCCCTCTACGAGCTGCTCCAAATCCTTACGCAGCAGCGGCTCACCGCCGCTCAGGTTGAGCTGCAGCGCGCCGAGCTCGGCCGCTTCCTTGAACACGCGCAGCCAATCGGCCGTTTGTAGGCGATCCGGATGGCTCGCGAGATCGGTCGGGTTCGAGCAATACACGCAGCGCAGCGGGCACAGGTAAGTCAGCTCGGCAATCAGCGTGTACAGGCGGTCGTCACCAGTCACGGCTCAGCCTGAATCAGGCCCCGATCGAGCAGGCCCTGCACGAAGGTAAGCACTTCAGCGGTCACCTTGGCCTCGTCACTCTGAAACTCCAGCGCGAGCGCAGCAACGATCTCCGAAAGCGTTTGCTGCCCGGTGCAACGGGTCAGGATGGCCGCGCCCGTCGCATTGAGGAGCAGGCCTTTTTCAGGGTACAGCAGGATGTACTTGCCGGTTTTCGGATCGTGCCGCAGCTTGGCTTTGCCCGCCAACCGAGGCTTGATCGAGAGGCTCAGGGCCGGGTCAGCCGCGTCGCTCATGGCGCCTCGGCGCTGACCGGCACGTAGGCCGCTTGCACGCAATCCAGCAGATGCCACAAGATTTCGGTCTTGCGAATTAGCGCGGAAACGCAGCGCTCCTGCAACTCATAGGTCGTGGCGTTCGCGACCACGAAAGCAATCGCCTCCTCGGAATCCGCGGCGGCGCGCGGCACGCGCGCACGGAAATAGGCCAGCATATCCGCGTCTACCCACGGGTAGTGTTCTTGCCAGGCGAGGATCCGGCGGCTCATCAGATCCGGCGCAAAAAATTCGGTCAAGGACGAGGCAACGGCCTCGAGCAGGCTGCGCTCGCGGACCAAGGTGACGTAGGCGTCGCACGCGAACTTCACGCCGGGCAGCACGGAGCCCAGGCCTTCTACCTCGGTACGCGACAAGCCGACGCCTTCGGCGAGCCGCAACCACAGAGCGAGGCCGCCTTCACCCGGCGCATTCCCATCATGGTCGTGGATGCGTCGAATCCAGGCGCGGCGAAAGGCCGGATCTTCCGATTTGGACAGAATAATGGCGTCTTTGATCGGAATTCGCGTCTGATAGTAGAAGCGGTTCAGCACCCACTGTTGAAGCTGCGCACGGCTCAGCTTGCCTTGGTGCATGAGCACATGAACGCGGTGTGCGTCGTGGTAGCGGCTGGCGCCCTCGCGGCGCAGCCATTCCACGAACTCCTCCCGCGGCAGCGGGGGGCGGTCGCTCACAGCACGAGCTCCATCCCGTCGAACGCGACTTCCACACCGGCCGCGTGAACCGCGGCGCGCTCGGCGGAATCATCACGGAGCAGGGGGTTCGAGTTGTTGATGTGAATCAGCACGCGGCGCGCATGCGGCAAATCAGCCAAGAAACGCAGGCTGCCCTGGGGGCCGCCAACGGGCCAATGCGCCATGTCTTCAGCGCGGCTCTTTGAGGCGCCGAGCGCAATCAACTCGTCGCTGGACCAGAAGGTGCCGTCGAAGAACACCGCATCCGCGCTGGAAGCGGCGGCCACTATTGCTGGCGAGCAGGCACCCGCCGCGGGAATGTAGGCCAAGGATTTGTTGGTGCGCGTTTCACGAATCAGCACGCCAATGTTGTCGCCCGGATCGGGGCTTGCTTGATCCAGATGTAATGCGGCTTTGCCAGGGGCTCGAAACGCGCGCAAGGTGAGGCCGCTCGCGGCGCCGCCCAGCAAGTTCAAGGGCGCTGCCTCGCCGTCGAGCGGCAGCGTGTGCCACGCGGTGTGACCGGGGAAGCGCGTGAGCGTGCGGTACACGACATTGCCCTCCGTGAACCCGCTCTTGACCCGCTCGCTGCTGTACAGCGCGAGAGGTTGGGACTCACGCAGCGACAACAAGCCGAGCACGTGATCAAGATCGCCGTTCGTGAGCACGATGCCCTGAATCGGCGTGTCGCGATGCGCGCGCGGGTGCAGCTTGTCGAAGCTTTCGATTTGCTGACGAATCTCAGGGGAGGCGTTGAGCAGAAACCAGGACTCACCGTCAGCGCTCACCGCGATCGATTCTTGGGTGCGCGGTAGCGCTTTAATGGTGCCTTGCCGCACTCCGACGCAGTTCGGGCAGCCGCAGTTCCACTGCGGGAAGCCGCCACCGGCGGCAGAGCCCAAAACACGGATCAGCAAGCAAAGCCTCCGGGGCGCCGCGCGTCAGCGACGCACCCGAGACACGTCAGAGGGGCGCCACCGCCGCGGACGGTCACAGCCCGTTGTCGTCTTCCCCCTGATACGAGCCAATTTCCGCGCTCATGTCGATCTCTTCGAAAGCCGGCGTTTCCCAGTTCATGGTCATGACCCTTTCATGTCGGAGACCCGACCACTTAGAACTAGCTCGCTATGGAGGTCGGGTCAAGGCTGCCAAGGTTCGGAAACTACGACCAAAAGTGGCGCATGTTGCGCGCGCGATGCCCGCCCCTTCGGGCGCCTAGAACTGACTCAAGCACGAAACCCCGGGCCCGCTCACCGCGCAGCTCACGAGCCCTGTCCGGAGCGGCGTTGCTTCATGGCTCCCGCCGGCAAACAGCGCGATGACACCGGCGGTAAGCAGCGCGCCGCCTCCCGCGTAAAAAGCCACGCTCAAGCGCTCGTCGGTTTGCACGCGGTGGCTGACGGCGGCGCACTGGTCGAGGCGCGAAAGGCCAGCTGTTTCGCAGCCCGGGCCATTCCATTCATGCGCCGCGCGTTCGCGCTTCACGTTGAAGACTACACCCCCGGCGAGGGCGCTGAACCCCATGACCCCCAACGTGACGGGCCAGAAATAAGAGCGGCGTGGCGCGACTGCGCGCGCACTGGAAGCGGTGGGCGCCCGGGTGAGGGGCTGTCTGACCAAGATAGGGTCCGCGTCTGCGCCGTACTCGGCGAGCACGTTGCCGTAGCCGTCTAGCGCGCGCAGCGCGTACTCATAATCGCGATCGCGCACGCTCCGCGGCAGCGGAAAGCGGGTGACCGGCGCAGCCACGAGCTCGAAGCTGGCGCGCGGCGTGGCCCCCGGAGCCGCCGTCTGCAATTCAACCTTCGTCACCAGAGAGGCCGGATCAACGAGGCGTACGATGAGGTGCGTTGCATCGGTGCCGAGCTTGGCGGTAATCGAGAGCCGGGCTGAAGCCGCCGACCAGTAGCCTTGCGCCTCCAAGTACGGGCTGCGGAGCTTGGGCGAAAGGCTGCTTTCCAGCTTGAGTTCGGGATTGGCGGCGAGCGCTACCACGAAATCTTGCTTGGCCTCTTCGGCGTTGTCGAGCGCGGCCGCGGAGATACCTAGCAGCACGTAAAGGCGCGCGGTTTCGCTGCGTGTCGCGCCGCCCGCTTGCAGCGCGCGCAACGCCTGCAAGTGCGTCGCCGGAAAATCCACGTCTTGGTACGAGCGCTCTGCCTGGATCAAGCCATGACTCTGCGCCTGTGCCGGCAAAGCCGTGAGTACCGCCATGCCACAAAGTAGCGCCAAATTTGCGCGATTTTTCATTCGATTCCAACTCTGCGCACGGCCGTTTTTCCGGGTTCTATCGTCACGTTGAAGCTCGTTTCGATCCCCAGCTCCGGGTTCCTGAATAGGAGCACGTGGGCGCCGGTTGGAAGTTTGATGCTCACGAGCGGGGTTTGTCCGAGCGGCTTGCCAGCCACGCTGACCATCGACCAAGGGCTGGTATCGACCGTCAAGAATCCGAAACTCGCGGGCGTTTCCGGCTTCTCGCTGGTTGGTGGCAACGGCAACGCAGCGTGCACGGGGATCGCTCGCGGGGTCAACGCCGCGCGAGTGGTGGGGCGGGCCGGCGGCGAGGTCTTCAGCTTGCGCGTCGGCGGCAAGGGGTTGGGCTCGATTGCGCTCGTGGCGCTGGGCGCTGAAGGGATCGCCGTTTTGGGCAAGCCCGGAGCAGCCGCGGACACGCTGGCTGGGCTCGCGCTGGGTGCGCCGCGTTTCAGCTGCGGCATCACAAAAAATACCACCGCCCAGGCGCACGTTGCCAGCGCAAGCAGCGCAGCGCCCACGCTTAGGGCACGACGGCGCCGACGACCCAAGTCGTTCATGCGCTCGTTCACGCTGGACAGCTCGCTCGACGTCGCCTGCGTGCGGTTCACTATCAACGCGCTGGTGCTATTGGGTGCGCGGTTTGAAATCGGGGCCGGCGCGGTGCAGTCGCTGCGCGCCATCAGCACCGAGACCATGCGCCTTTGCTCGCCAATCTCGCTCCCGAATAACTCTCCCATAAGCCCGCTCGTGGTCTCGGAACTTGGGGCATGCCCAGCGCCCTTCAGCCAAGCTTCCAAGTCTTGCTGCATCGCGCGCGCGCTCGGGTAGCGTAGGGCGGGGCTGCGCTGCAGTGCCCGCGTCAGTACCGCGTCCAGCTGCACGGGTAGGTTCGGGCGCCGCGCGGACGCCCTCGGAATTTCGCCCTTCAGGCTCTGGCTGAGGGTGGCGGCGTCGGTCTCGCCTTTGAACAGCCGAGAGCCCGTCAGCGCCTCCCACAGTACGACGCCGGTGCTCCAAATATCGGCGCGACGGTCGACCAATTCTCCCGCCGCTTGCTCGGGGGCAATATAGCCAACCTTGCCCTTCACGATGCCGGTGGCCGTGCGCCCTTGATGGCTTTTCGCCTTCGCTATGCCAAAGTCCAAGACTTTGACCTGGCCGTCATTGCCGACGAACACATTCTGCGGCGAAATATCGCGGTGTACGAGCTCGAGTGTCTGTCCCTGAGCGTCGCTCGCATTGTGCGCGTAATCCAGGCCTGCAAGCACCGAGATCGCGATGGTGACGGCCGTTTCGATGGGCAATTGCCCGCGCTCGGCCGCGCGCCGCAGCACACGGTGCAACGGTTGCCCCTCCAAATACTCCATGGCGATGCAGCACCGCCCATCAATGACCCCCGCCTCGAGCGTTTTGACGACGTGTGGGTGCTCCAGCAGACAAAGCAGCCGCGCTTCGTCGAGGAACATTTGCACTAACCGCTGGTCGTCACTGAAATGCGTGTGAAGACGTTTAATCACCACCGGGCGGTGAACGAACGGCGCAACTTCCCAAGCGGCCAGAAAGACCTCGGCCATGCCGCCTTGACCGAGCCGCCCCACCAGCTTGTAGCGCTCGAGCGATTCGAGCGGCTCGTGTGCGGTAGGTGCCGAGGCGACGCTGTCGAGGCTGGGCACAACCGGCGTCGGGCCGTCCTCTTCGAACAGCGCGGATAAGTCGGGAGGGGAAGTAGAGACCACGTGCGGAGCCTAAAATGTCCTAGTCAACGTTCAGACAAACGTGGAAGAATTCGCTGTAACATTTGCGTGTCTGACTGCGCGCCTTTCGGCCCAGCCGTGTCACCCTTCGCAGTAGCCTTGTGAGCAGCTTTGCCCGGCGCCGCAATCGCCCTGCACGCTGCATTTCTTGCACGTCGTGGCTCCCGTAGTGCTGGTGTCGAACAAGCAAGAACACGGGTTTTCCGGGGCAAAGGGTAGGATGTTGCCGCCGTCTTTCGTGCGCGTCACGTGCATTGCGCACTCTGGGACCAGGCCGTTTTGTGCGTAAACGTCCAGCAGCTTCGACCCGTTGGCATCGTGCTTGCGGACCTCGTAGGTGCTGAC
>JBDTYJ010000123.1:0-14633 GCA_040005755.1 Pseudomonadota bacterium | reverse complement strand
CGACATAATCGTATCAGTATGCGAACTCGTCGATGCCGGCCGAGGGGTCGCTCGGTTGGCGCGCCCAATGCCACGGCCACGCTCAGCCATCCTTTGGCGTTCGCGAGCATGGCGTTGACCTCGTCGGTCGACGGGGCGCTTGGCAGCTTCCTGCCTGGCGGCGGTGCTTTGGCAGATCGGGCATCGCTTCGAGCGCACCGGTTTCGACCGCTGCGGTCAAGAGCGTGCGGAGCAGGTTCAGGGGGCCGCGCGATTGGATGCCGCGCTTTCTTTCACGGAGAAACGTATCCGCTTCATCGACCAAAAGAGTCGGGCCGTGAGACTCGATACAGCGAAACAATACGGCTGCGGTGATATTGGCTGCTTCTAGCGGTCGACGAACCAACGCACTCAAGAGCTTCAGCACGGTCGACTTGCCGCAGCGCTTCTCAGGCGAGACGATCGCACGACGCGGTGTAATCTGCGCCGCGTCGAAGGCGTGTGTATGAAAGACCCAAAGGGCGAGAGCAACGCCGCAGTGCGGCGGAAGGACGACGTAGGCCAGGATCGCGCACAGGACGTCGTCGAGTACCGATGAGGCGTGCACCGGCTCTGGCCACGGCGCGACTGCTTTGAAGAGGACCGCCCCGCCTTGCGGCCCGGCGTCTGCCGCTGCGGGCTGTCGGAGTACCGCGTCCGCCAGACCAGCGGAGAAGCCGCGGCGCTGAACGAGTTCTTCGCGTAGAAGGGCTCGACCGATTGGGTCTAGGCGAACCGCGGCGCTCCTACGCCGCGTAACAGAGGATTCCCGCTCGACCGAAGACGACTGGTCGGTCAATTTTGAAACGTCGCTCTCGTCGAGCACCTCAGCCACGCCCGACGCACCGCCACCAATTGGATAGCGAGATGCGCTCGCCGCGATACGGCCGACCTCGTCGCCACGAGCGGCGGGCTGCACGTCGTGCGGTTTTCCGTTTGAATTGCGTAGAGAATCGCCGTTTCATCGCAACCATCTCGGCGCAATCGACCCGCGACCGACGAGAAAACGCCGCGCTCATTTACAGAGAGCGCGGCGTTCCCAACGGCGACGACGTCCGAGCGGTGCCGTTCTAGCTACGTGAGCTTCAGAGCGCTCAATGTGGACTGCTCTGGCCTGCTACCGCACACGATTCGCCGTTCAGCACCCTGCCTGACCCCAGCGCTGCTTGTAGCTGGACTGCCGTCAGCGGCGCGTCCAACGGTAGATCGAGCATGGATGACGAATCGCGAGTTTCCCCCGGCGCGATGGGAACGGCATTCAGCACCACTCGGTTCGTGCCGAACCGTACGACGGTTTTGCTTCCTGCTCTGGACAGGCTGAAGTCAGTGCCATTGTTGGGTTGAGCCGCCCAGACATTCAACCAGTTCGAATTCGGATCGTCGAAGCTGACTGTCAGGGCGGGAGGTTGGCTGAGCGACGGGTGTTGTTCGGGCGGCGTGGCGGTCAAAGTAAGCTTGACCGTATCGGCGTTCGCTGTGGCATTGGTCAGCGGATAGTCGCAGGTGTTGCCGAACTGTACGTTGCGCTGAGCGACCTGATTCGAATTCGGTGCGTCGAAGTCGTTCGCGACGGGGCCCTCGTTGGCGGCAATGATCGCCGCGATCAGGCATTTATGCCCGTCACCGAGATCGGTCGACGACGCGGTGAACGGCAACGGCCCAATCAGCGCCGACTTGCCAGCGGGTACGCGCACTCCATTCGGATCGGCCAGGTCCGCCGTATATTGACCGTTGGTGATCGGTTGCCACGGCGTCGAGAGTGCCGACGGATCTGCCAAGTAGACACGAGCCTTCGCGCCGATCATATCGGCGCAGCCGTAGTCGTTGTGCACTCGCACGTAAACGTCGAAGCTGCCGCCCGGCGTGACATTCGATTGCGTAGCAAAGCCGTTCACGTCGACCGGCGTGCCACTCTCGACCAAGAAAATGTCTGGGCTCTCCCAAAAAGCTTCTCCGCCTTGATTGGACGGCACCGATCCGGTGTCGCCAACCCGATCACTGACGTAGATGTGCTTTGCGTCGACGCACTGGCCAGTCGTCGATTCGGTCCAGTTCGTCACAGCGAGGTCGTCGTTCGCAAACGTGGGCGGGAACGTCGGCGGAGCGACGTGCTGGAGGTTGTTCGTCTCCAAAGTGTCCGCTGCATTCGCCACGGTGGCGTGTGGCGTGAACGCTGGCGTGGGGCAGCTATCGAGAGAGCTGGTTGCGTCCGTGTCGTCTTTGCAGGTGGAGGCAGACATGCGATTCGTGAGCTCGGTGCCGTCCTCGAAGACCGCAGAGGCACAGTTTCCGTTGCCGAGCACGTCGCCGTCGACCTGCGTCCAGTTCCCAATCAAGCCATAGATGTCCGCCGACTTCGCGGTGTAGATATAAGGTTGTCCCACCTCGACCCAACTCATCTTGGCAATCACGTGCAGCGTGTTGTCGGACGGGTCGGCGTAGGCATAGATATTGGAAGAGTCGAACTGTTTGAACCCACCGGCGCGCTTCTTGGCGGGAGGGATCGCACAGAACTTTTTCGTATAGTCTTTCTTGGTCGCGTCCACGTTCCATACGCAGACGTCATTGATCTCGCTCCCGTCATCCAGTTTTTTGGTTTGAATCGCGAACTGAACGGCAGCCTTGTCTCCAGTCGAGGTCTTGAACTGGTTCGTATTGACTTGGACGCTCCACTGATTGTCGGTATTGGTCCCTTTGTTGCAGGGGGAACCGGCGGCTGGCGCGGTCAACGGCGTGTCCGTGACTTTGCCGGTTGGGCCCACGGCAGTGAACGTGCTCTCCAGCTGAGCCGACAACAGCGGCAAGGTTTGATTTGCCCCCGCCGAATTGGCGAACATTTGAGATCGGAGCGCTACTGGATTGTATTCTGGGTGCGGGAAGAGCGCGTCGATTTGTGCGCTCGTGGCGCACGGGATCGCTTCCCAGCCACGCGGCGTGTACCAGCCGCACTCCATCTCGGGTGGTGGCTTTGGAACCCCGAGCGGGGTCGGCTGAATTGCGGCAATGGGCGGCGCCGTGGACAGCCCGTCGAATAGATAGCTGCCTTGACTGCCGTTCGGGACGTTCAAGGCGATCTTGAACACCAAATCCGAATAGCTTCCGTTGAGCGCGGCGGCGATGGCACTCGGCAAGTTGAATTGAAGAGTTTGGAAGGTGCCGAGTGGCAAGCCCGTCAATTCGACCTGACCAACATACGCGTTGAACAGATTCTGCGACGGGATCTCGACGTAGAGTTGGACGGCGCCGAGCCAAAACGGGTTCAGCTGTGCGCTGGGCAACTCAACGCTCAAGCTGACGACCGAGCCAACCGCGCCGAGCGAGCCGCTCGCCAGCGGTGCGCTCGTGAACACGAGAAAACCGCCAGTGTCGCGCACCGCCAGCGAATGCTGGCCGCTCGCATGGTTGTCGTTCGAGCCGAGGGAGCCCGTGCCCTGGGAGATCGACCACCCCGCTGCAGTTTCGAAGCCCAAGATGTCACTGGCGCTCGGCGCGCTGCCCAGTGCGCCAGTCAGTTGCCGAGTGGAACCCTCCGCCACAGTTTGACTCGAGCAGCCCTCGGGGATCAGCGCCGCAAAGCCTAGAATCAGCCCAATTCCGGCGCGTCGATATTCGGTCACGCCATCCTCCAGCGGCAGAGCCGAGTCCCGTCACCGTGACTTCGACCTGCCCCCCTATTTAGGCCGCGACGGTGTCAGGGGCCGCATCGAATGTCAAGGCGTCGTCTGCGTGGCGAGGGCCGCCACCCGCTCAGAGGTTCGGCGCGCAGGCTCTGCATTCGAAATGGTTTCCGATTGTGTCGAAGGCGCACAGCAAGCCGTCGCGACAGTCGCTGTCGTCAATGCAAGTGTCTTGCGAGACGTGGCAGAAGTAACCGTGCATGCAACCGTCTTCGCACGGACCGTCGCAAGCGCTCGCTATTTGGCAGGTGCAAGAATCACCGACCAAGCTCGGCGAACAATAACCCTTCGGACCGCAATCCGCGTCGACGCGACAGTTCCCTTGAGTGGGGCAGGTGTTGGCTGAGCTATCGGTCGCGCTCGTTCGACACACGCACGGTGTGTCTTTGGCGCAGTCGGAGTCTTGCGTGCAGTCGTCGTAGGAACAGCTCGTGGCGCAGCTCGAGCCGAACTCGATGCAGCGCCCATTTTTGCCCTGTTTACAGTCGGAATCCTGCACACAATCGGTGGTGCTGCTTGCGCCGCAGCCGTTCGGGGTGAGCGAAACCGCGCCGCGTTCCGCCGGACACGCAAGCGCGCTTGCTCGATGCTCCTTCGGCACACGGCCAGCGCCACCGCCAGCCTCAGCGCCGGCGTCAGGTGCGCTGTTCGAGCTACTCGCCTTTCCGCCGCATCCGACCACGCCGACCAGCATGACGATCGTCGTCATTCGAAACGAGAGCTCGCTTTTTCTCATGGCATTCGGGCGTTGCGCAGCCCCGTGCCGAGCGCCCGCCCATCGGGGGCATCTCACGTCGCGCGCTCGCGGCTGTCAAGTGTCGAGGGCGGCGAAAGAAGCCGCGACACGCGCGCACCCGAGCGAAGCGCCTCACACGTGCCGGCGCGGCTTCATCATCGCAGCGGCTCCGCGACACGCTCGAGCGCGGTCTAATTCGCCCAGCGGACCCTAACCGCGGCTCCCGCCGCTATACCGAATACCTGCCGTACTGGGCCTAGGTTCAATTGCAGCGAGCTTCAGCAACTCGGCAAGCACAAGCAGAGGAATGCCGACGTCGCTCGGCTCGACGTCAGCGAGGTGGCCGAGGACGCGTTCATCGCCCCTCAAGAGGCGGGTTACGATGTTGGTGTCGAGGACGTACTTCACGGCAGGCCAGGAACCTGGCGGTTCGGCGATGGAACCCGGCACGTTGACATGTTCGGCTCCGACCACCACCCCCGGCCATCAGCAATCGTCGGCAGTCCGCGTTCCGCACAGACGCACCTTGGAGTTGCAACTGTAGTCGCCACCGGAAAACAAGCCGACAGCGTGACACGACGGCCGACATGGGTCGGTGCAGTCGCTGTCGGTCACGCATA
The DNA here is from genome assembly GCA_040005755.1 of Pseudomonadota bacterium. Lineage (GTDB taxonomy): Bacteria > Myxococcota_A > Polyangia > Polyangiales > Polyangiaceae > PMG-095. The sequence continues at coordinate 9,582 of JBDTYJ010000123.1, read as the reverse complement.
CTTGATGGCAAAGAAGATCTCCCCGCTCCTCGTCGGCAACGGGGGCGCCATCGGGGGGCATCAGACCACCGAGCTTGTCCGAATAGTAGAAGTACCCCGCAGCGCACGGAGGACCCGGCAAGGCGGACAACGGCTCCTTGCAAACCGGGACTGGCGTAGCATCGGCGCTGGCGCAATCTGTGCCAGTACCATCAGCGCATTCGCCTCCGCTCGCGCCTTGACTCGGCCGCGCGGTCACGCCGCCACACGCAGAAATCAGCACCAAGCAGCTGAGACACGACAGTGCAGCGCCGCGAATCCATCGAGCCATGCGCTGCCAGCAGCAACAACCATGCCCACAAACGCTCCGGCCGCAGGCGCTTGGTCCGAAGCGGCGCATCCGCAACTGCGCGTGGCATCGACGTTATACGGCGGCGGTTGACATCGCGCGGCCGCGAAGGCGCTTTCTAATTTCGATGCGTCTTCGCCGTGACCCGCTACCTCGCATGCTGATCGAGGACTTGGTCGCCGTCGCTCGCATGCTCTACCGCAGCTGGCGTGCCAAGGACGCGTCGCAGCACAAGCTGCGCCAGCTCTCGCAAGTTGGTAGGAAGCTGCGGCAAGCGCTCGAGCTCGCGAAGATGCCCGTCGTGACGCTCGAGCGCGCCAAAGCCTGGCAGCTCGCGGAAGAAGCGACCGAGGAGCTCGGACGCTTGGTGGGCAGCGAAGAGCGAACCGTAACGCTGGTCACCGCCGTCTTTGACGGCCTCGATCGGCCCCAGCGTCCGAGCGCCTACCAAGAGCGCGACGCCGAACGCTTGCCAGCAAGGCTCGTCCGAATCCGGCGCGAGCCCCCGCGGACGCACAGTGCGCGTAAAAACCCCTGGTTAACCAGTAGTTAGAGCACCCTTAGCAGGCCGATAAGGCCAGCAAGGCCCGTCCGAACCCGGCGTGAGCCCCTTGCGGACGCACAGTGGGCGTAAAAACCTTAATTAACCGGTGGTTAGCGCAATCCGAGCGATTCCGAATCCTCTCATCATCGGTGGCAGCCGGCACGTTGACATGTTCGACTCGGACCACCACCCCGTTTGGTCTTCTTACCCCGGCCGACCCCGTGGATGTACCGCTCACCGACGACGGCGTGAGCTGCGAACCACGGTTTTAAGCGCTCACTTCCCGCAGGTGCCGTTGCACACGCCGTGCTCGCCGCTCGTGGCCGACCAGCTCACGACCCAGCCTTCCGCGCAGAGCGCAGCGACGTGGCTCGGCACCGCGCTCGGCGACAGGCCGAGCGCGTACAGGCACGGTTGCTGAGCCGCGCTCGCCGGCGCGGGGATGGCGGACAAATCGGGCGTTTGCGTCCCCGAAACATCCAGCTCGGTCAGCTCGTGGAGTTCCGCCAACGGGGAGAGATCGAAGACCGGCGTCTGCGCCAAGTTCAGCTGCGCAAGCCTCGTGAAGTGGCTGACCACACTGACGTCCGCCACCTCCGTCCCCTTGAGCACGAGCGCGCGCAGCTCGCCCAAGCCGACGAGCGGCGCGATAGAAGTGAGCGGCCCCTCGGTGTTCGACAACGTGCGCAGCGCGCTGAGCCCCGCGAGGGGAGACAAGTCGCTCACGTTACTGCGAGCGAGCCGCAGCTCGCTCAGCGTGCTCAAGCATTCGGCGCCGCCGAGCGACTGCACTTGTTCCGCGTAGACGCGAACGAGCGCAGCCACGTTGGCTTGCGTGTATGGAGTGCCCGCGGCGAGCCCGAGCTCCGCCCGTACGGCGGCGTCCAGCTGCGGATCGGTCAGCTCGAAGGTGGCGCAGCCGGCAGCGCCGCCGCTTCCCGCACCGCTGCCGCCGCTTCCCGCGTCGTTCCCGCCGCTCCGGCCGCCTCCGGCACTGGGCGACCCGGCTGCGTCGCCTATGCTCCCCCCGCCCCCCGCCGCACTGTCGGTTTTGCCGCATCCGGCGAGCAGCGCCAACCCGAGCAGTGCGGGACCGAGGACTGGGGTTGCGGGCGCTAGGTTCATTTCACGACGTCTTGACCGCTTAGAAAGAAGACCATCCCGCCGACCACATTGCCGTCGAGCTGGTGCGTTACGGTGACTTTCCGATTCTTCACGCCGTCCGGCAAGGTGAAGCGTACCTCCGCGTCCAACTGCGAGACGCCAGGCATGGTCCAAACCGGGGTTTCAAGGCGCGCGGTCGCCACGTTCAGCACGTATTTGCCGCTCTCCACCGGGTAGGTCCACGCGCCGGACAGCTGACTGGCTTGCGGGACGAGCAGCTGGAAGGTGGCGTCGGTGCTCGGCCAATCCGTGAGCTCGATGACCAACTTGGACTGGCCCTGCGCCGGGTTCACGTTACGGATGGCGAACGCGAGCTCCTCGGTTTGGATGTTCCGCTGGGCAACGTTGTCTTCGTTCACCACGTTCCAGAGCGCGGGATCCGGCTGCGCCGGGGAGGCGTCGGTCGGCGCGTGCACGGCCGCCAAGAAGCAACGGTGACCCGTGCTGCCCCCGTCGAGGTCCGCCGCCGTGACCTTCCAGAGGAAGGGGCCGATCAGCTTGCTACCACCCGGCGGCACCACGACCGCATCACCCGCCCAACCCGCGGGGGAGACCGGTCGCACGTTGCCGAGAGTGGTGCCGGGCGTCGCCGTGTAGACGGACGCTTGGACGCCGCTCACGGCCGTGCAGCCGTGATTGTGCGCCCGCACGTAGACCGCGTACTCCTCACCGACGACGAGCGGGAAGCTGGAGGCAAACGCGTCTTCCGCCACCGACTGGCCCTTCGGCACGACGATGATGTCCGGGCTCGCCCAGAATACTTCGCCGCCGAGCGTCGACGGGATTTGCCCGAAGTCCGCGTCGCTGTCCTTCACGTAGATTTGGCCCCAGCTCGGTCCGGTTCCGGCGCTGGCCCCGCCCGTATTGTTGACCGTCACCGGCAGCGAGCGCTGGCCCAGGTTGCCGTCGGCGTCCCACGCCTCCACCGTGACCACGTACCGGCCGTCCTCAGCGCTCGCGGTGTTCCAAGAACCGTTCACGGCACCTGAGTTCTCGTTCACGCCATTGGTCAAAATGTAAATGAACGAAAACGGCGTCGTCCCGGAAATGACGTGATCCTGCGTCGTGCGAGATACGTCCCAGAGCGAAGGGCCCGGCTCGCCCGCCATTGCCACCGGCGCGTCCGCGTTGAGGTACGTCAAGAAGAGCGCGTCGTTGTTCGAGGCGATGAGACCCGCCCCGCGGTCGGCCGAAGGGAAGCGGAGTCGCCAGTTGCCGCAAGCCGTTCCCGCGCAGCCGAGCGGGCTCTGGTACCAGGTCCCCGAACTAGTCGAGGTCGCGGAAGCGATCGGTCGAACCAAGTAGCGCGCGCCTTTCACACCGATGGTGTCGTGCAGCGTGTCACGCCCCGGAAAAGGATTCGGCTGAGGTCGCGAGGTGAAGAAGGTGTCGCGCAGATCCGCGTCGATGTCGACCGCGCCCTTGAGCTCGATACCGCAAAAACCGGCGGTGTTGACGCTACCGCCGTCGGCGACGAAATCAATGGCTCCGACCTGTGGCCGCTCGTCGTCGACGATGTCCAAAACCGCGCCGGTCATGCTCACGGTGTGGCGATCCAAGAACTCGAGCGGATCGAGCGAGTCGTACGTTTGTGCGGGGTCGAAGATCGTAAGGTGAAGGTGATCCCAGTTCGGGGGGCTCCGGTACGCTCGGGTGACGCCCGCTTGCTGCTGCTTGGTGACGCGAGTGCTGCCCGTCCCCGCCGCCGCGTTGTTGAGCGCCTCCCGGTAGTTTCTCACCATCGCCCCGTCGGGGGCCCCGCCGATCGAAAAATGCGCAAAGTAATAGACGAGCCCGTCGTCCGTGCGCACGAACAACCGACACTTGTCGCCGGTCGAGGCGTCCTCACATTGCGAGACGTTTTGGACGCCGAACAGTTGCCCCGAGGCGGGGAACACCGCCACGTCACCGGCCTTCGCCCGGATGTCGATACCGGGATGAGGATCGACGCCTTGGAAGCGCGCGGCGCCGAAGTTTTGGTACTCGCCGTTCGAGGTCCACATCGAAGGGCGCGCGAGCGCCGTCTCGATCAAGTCATCGGCTGTCAGCTTGGTGGGGCTCGTGGCTTCGTAAATCGGCCAGGCCCAGTCGTGACGATGGGGCGGGGCGCTCTGCGCGCTCGCTTGCGCGCTGAGCGTGAGCGGCAGCGCGGCGCCGAGGGCGAAGCGTAACCAACACGCGATTGGTAAGCGGCTTTGCAGGCTCATCACAGGCTCCTCTTCACGGTGTAGCGGCTCAGGCCTTCTTTACGCACGGCGACGAAATCAGCGCTCCCCGGCTTGAAACGAACGTAGGGGCGAAGCGCGATGTTGTCCTTCACGCCCGTCGCGTCGACCCAGCTTTGAGTTCCGGGCCCGCCCAAGACCATCAGCACCGTCTTGCCGGCTGCGTCGGCGCCACCGACTACGACTTCGCCCGCGTCGTTCACGTCCGCCGATGCGAAGTAGCTCATGGGCAGCGTCTGCTTTCGCACGAGCGCGCCGTCGTTGAAGAGCGAAAGCTCGATTCGAGTGGCCGCGATCGAGTACTTGCCGGCCGGCGCGATGCCGAGGCTCCAGAGCGCGGTGGGCAGCGAAGCAAGGTCGGTCACACTGCCGTTCGCGAGGTTGACCCGCACGATCTGACTGCTGCCGTTCTGCGCTCGCACGCCGATCAGCGCGGAGCCGCCGAACGCGACCGAGAGGTCGCGAAGCGCGAGCGGAATGCGCCACGACACCGTGCCCGTGTGAGTGAGCGAAATGAGCTCCGTCGCAGTGGTGTAGACGAGGCTCGCGGGCGCGGGGGCGAAGAGCCGCAGGCCAGGCGCGGGAATGTCGAGCGAAAGCGAAGGCCCGACGAGGCGAATTGCGGAAAATTGCGGCTCGTGGTCGCGGTCGTCCGACAGCAAAATGGCCGTCTTCTGCGTGCCGGGGACGAACCACGCCTTGGCGGTGCGGCTGGTCGGATAGCTGCCGAGGAGCGAGCCGTCCGGACGATAGCGGAGGAACGACTTGTCGCCGTAGTAGCCGAAGGCGCCGGTTTCGGGGTCGATGATGTACTGGACTTCGATGTCGGTCGGTAGCAACTTGTGGTGCGTGCCGGCCGCGTCCAGCTTGATCACGTTGCTGGGCGTTCGCGCATTCGCACTGCCGTCGGGCGCGTAAGCCGCGTAGCCTACCGTGCCGTAGGTGCTCGAGGCGACCTCGAGATCGCGAGTGGCGCTGTAGACCACGTACGGCCGGAACTCGACGACGACGTCCGCCGATACGGTGAGGTCTTTAGCGAAAAACGAGCCGACGAATTTGGCAGGCACGGGCGGCGTCGCGAGCCGCATGGCCGCGCGCGGCGCGAGCACCGTCCCGGAGAACGGCGCCTCGAGCACGACGGCTTGAGTGCCGAGGTAAGCCAAGCGCATCGCCGGGTGCAGCCCGCTTTCCGCCTGAACCAGGCCCTTGAAAAGCAGCGAATCTCGCACGCTGACGAGCACGGCGCCCGCGCTGTCGTTCAAAACGAGGCGCGCCCCCGGCTCGACCTGCAACGAATCGAGCACGTAAGACCCCGTGGTGAGGTTCACGCGGTTACGCGACTTGATGACGACCGCCCCGTAGCGACCGGGGGTGAGGGTGGTCACCCGCTCGCCGGTATTCGGCGGCTCGAGCGAGATGTTGCCGAGGCTGGTGCCTCCGAGCTCGACCTGCAGAGTTTCCTGATCGCCCGGCAAAAGGCCCGGCTGGTTGGGATGCTGCACGCCATCCACCACCACGCCGACTCCCAGCCACAGTGCGCCGCTGCTCGTCAAATCCCCGTGAACCTTCGCGCGGTCTTTCACGGTGACGGGCGCGACGCTCACGAGCTGACCGAGCGAAGCTTCGACACCGACTCCGCTGCTGGTGGTGCCCGAGTTGGCGGCACCGGCGGGCGCCCCGCTCAGATCCACGACCCGCACGCGGTCTTCGATGACGAGCGCACCGCCTGCGAGCAGCGCTACCTGTCCGAGCGCCGCGCCCTTGGGCAACGCGATCGTGTAGCTGGTGAGCGCCTGCGAGAGGCGACCGAGCCTGGCCGGTTCTTCTGGCGCAGCAGCCTGACAGCCAAAGGTTGGCGAAAGCGCGCACGCTCCCAAACCAAGCGAAAACACCAGCGTCCCCAAGCGACGCCACACCGCGCGCGCGGACTCCGGCGCCTGTTCTCGAACACTCATCTTCGCTCCTCCCACTAAAACCCCAGACCCGCGCACGGTACGTGGGAGTCCCCTCCTTGTCAAGGCGCCCGCCAACCATTGCCCGTGCACGCTCGTACGCGCACCCGGGCGCGAGCGTACAGAAATACTCGGCTCCGGTTGGACAGCGTGGTCACGCTGCCGACAGACGAACGCTTCGTGGGTGTACCGCGATGTTGTTGCAGCGCCACCGCGGGCGGCAAACCAACGATGTCATCGACCGCCGGCACCTCCATTTGATGGAACAAGCGGCGCTAATACGGCGACACCGACTCAACGGCAAGACGAGCTTGATGACCTGAGCGCGGACCTAGAAGGTGAGCGAGAAAGCGTGGCGCCAGCCGGCCGCGTTCGCGCTAGGTCTGACCGGGGCAGCGTTGAGCGCGTTGACTGGCAACCCTACAGGCGCCGTGCTTGCAGCGACCGGTGCGGCGCTAGCATACACAGCCGCAGTTCAACCGGACCTCGGGGCCCACTCATACATCTTTCGTGCAAGAGCGCGGTTTCGATAGATCCGGTCAGGGGCATCAAGAAAAGGCTCGCGCTCGATACACTTGACGCGCGCACACTCACCTCGGAACCGGCTTCGTCGACGTACCGAGCGGCGTCACGCGAACCGCTATCCGGATCTCGCCGACTCCGAGGACGTACTGGCTTCGGGCAGCCGGACCTGCGCGCTGAAGGGCTCGTGGCCAGGACGGCGGCCTCGGAGGTTTTGTGGAACGCGCCCGACGGGTGGCGCAGCCACCAGTAGCCGTGGGGGCCCCGAACGGGCCTGAGCAGACAGAGGCCGGCGCTCGTGATGACGGTGGCGATTGGGGTCATTTGCGCGAGACGATATCGAGAAGCGGCGACCAGACCAACGGCGGCTGTGACAGGAAACATCCCTCATGCGGAGTGCGTGAGTCGTTCCGCGTCGACGTTCGTGGCCTCGTGCTCGATCGCGGTACACGCGATCATCAGATCAAAGTCGCTCTTCCTCCGGCCGCTGCGTTCGAGCTGGGCACGCTCTGCGGCGTATCGGCGAACGACCGTGAGGCCCAGCGGCAGCATCGGAAACGTTTCGGTCATCTGCTCAATGCGTGCGCCGTTTTGCTCCTTGCGAACCGACTTCTCGGCGCCGAAAAGCAACTCGTCAAGCACCAGCAGAGGAATGCCGACGTCGCTCGGCTCGACGTCGGCAAGGTGGCCGAGGGCGCGTTCATCGCCTTTCAACGGGCGGGTCACGATGTTGGGGTCGAGGACGTACTTCACGGCAGGTCGGGAACCTGGCGGATAAAGCGTTGCCGGACGTCGGCGAACAGGGCGTCCAGCTCCGCGCCAGTCTCCCCTTCCCAGCAACCGAGCGCGCGAAATGCACCCGCAGCTGATCGTTTCGGCACTGCCGTGGGTTCCACCGCACGCACCTCGACGGTCAGCTCCTCGTCGGGGGTTAGGCCGACCAAACGCCATCGGGTCGACACAATCGTATCAGTATGCGAACTCGTCGATGCCGGCCGAGGGGTCGCTCGGTTGGCCGGTTGCTTCCTTGCCGTAAGGTCGCCAGGAGATGACACAGGCGCGCCATGCGCAACATGGTGTACGCGCGGCGTGGCCGCCCGTTCCGTTCAGAGATCCTGCGCGCGTATTTTGCGCGCCTCGACTGGTACAAGGCCGACCCCGCTTACACCGACGCGCGTTTGACCGACGTTGACCAGCGCGGAGATCAAGGCAGGCGGACCGCTCACTGATCGGCAGCATCAGGAGCCCGAAATACCTGAAGCCTAATGATCGCACCGGCGCCCCGTGCGGGCGCCAAGCGGCCTAAGGCGCCTCTTCGATGTAGACGACGCCGTCGTGCTCGCCGTCGCCCGAAAACGAGCCCCGGGCCCACAGCGGCTTTCCATTGAAGATGACCTTGTAGAATCGGTCGTCGGTGCCAAACTTGCCACCCGAGTACCGGGCGACGTACTCGAAGGCATCCTCCAGTGTCGCCCCTTTCGGGATCCGCACCTTCGCAAGGGAGGGAGGGTCTCCATCGGCCAGCAAGGCGATGACGTCCGACAGGTTCCGGACGCCCCAGGTCGGCTTGACCACGGTTCGCTTCGTCTGCGCGAACGTCTTCTCCGTATACGCCCGGAGGTGGAACGTTGAATCGAAGGCCGCGGTGGCCCGCGCATTGACCCTCTTGCCGCGGGCGATGTTCTGATACGCCTCCGCTTCGGAGTTCGTGATCTTGAGGTCGTGATCTCTCCAGCCATAGTCCAGCAAGAACGTTGCCGTGACCTGTCCGTCCCGCTGCTGCACCTGGAAGGTCTCGAGGTGGATGCGATAGTAGACGTCACTCTTGCCCTGGTAGAAATGCTGGGCGTCCTGGAAGATCGCCTCCACCGACGCGTTCTTCAGCGTGATGTACTCGGCCAGCTGCGGCGCCAGCGCCGACCGCATGCCGCCCAGGTCGAACTTCGGCCGGTTGGCGGCGCTGCCGTCGGTGGAGAACAAGGCGTAGAAGCGGAACATCGCTTCCAGGGCGGCGTCATAGTCGGCGCCCCGGATAGACCGGTTGCCGCGCAGGGAGAACAAGGTCGCCAGGCTGGCCGCACCCAGCTTGGCGGGATCATCGATCTCGTTCCCGTCCAGGACCAGGGCCTGACTGAAGCTGCCGGCCAGCAGTGCGGCATCCTTCACCCTGGTGCGCGACAGGTTGATCCGATACGTGCCGTGGGCCGCGCTGATCAGAGGTCGAACGTCGGAGATCGGGTTGCTGGACAGGTCGATCTCGCCGTCCTGAAACGCGAACAAACGAAACGGCGACAGGTCGGTCAGCCCCTTGCCGCTGAGCTTGAGGCTCATGAGCGCGGTCCGGCCGTGCTCGAGCTTGAAACCGGCGCACGACGCCGTGCTGGTCGCGGCCATGATCGCCTTCAGCGTCCGGGTGGCTTCGTCGTTGGCGGCCAGGATCTGGTTGCACTGGGCGACATTGAACCTGTTCAGATCCTTCACCGTCCAGGCGGACGGATGGGTGGCGGCGACCAGCGACGACAGCACGGCGACCAAGAAAAGGAATGCGTTCATGCCAATAGGCGTTCCTTAGGCATTTTGCCGGGGAGCGGGCAGGGGCGAGGGCGGTCCTCGACCGTACCAGACTCCGCCATCGGCGTCAGCGAGAGCCAGCCGAGCGACCCCGCGGCCGGCTCGGACGAGTTCGCATACTGATGCGATGCGATTACGTCCACTCGATAGCGTTTGGGCCTCCTCATGCGTAGGTCTTAAGCAGCCGCAGCGCGCAGGCCACACGCAAGACGTCCTTGTCCTAGGTCGCGATTGGGGTGTGCGCGGGGCGCATGTGTGCCCAGAAAGCGCATCATC
>JBDTYJ010000122.1:0-14671 GCA_040005755.1 Pseudomonadota bacterium | reverse complement strand
CCCGTCGTTCCAACGCGGCGAGGCTAGCCCACTTGGCACCGAACACCTAGCGCACTGAGATCACGCGCGCAAATTGACCACGTTGTCACCACAGCGACACGTTCTGGTTCCGTGACACCTGGCGGAGCGCGAAGCACGACTCATTCACGAAACCACGCACGGGCTCACATGGCCTAAATGTGGCGACGTTGCTGACGCGCCAGCACGTCGGGCGCTCAGTGCGCGGGCGCCGCCGTCACGTCAACGACGGTAAACTCTCACAGATTGCCGTGGTACGGCTGCTTCGTCTTCCTCACTGTCAGGCGCGGCCGATGCCCAACAGCGCCGGCATGATCACCGACTGGGGTCCGGCACCACCCCACCGGGAACGAGCCCTCCCCGAATCAGTTGCCGTAAATATAGCCGCGGCCAGCGCTGGTCAGGTACACCCGGCCGAACACGCCTTCATCACCGGCAATGAAATTGCCCTGCAGCCAGCCGAACTGGTGCGCGTTGTCGTTGATGCGGGTCCAACTAGCGCCGCCGCCGTCATCGGAACGGAAGAAGCCGTATTGCCCCGAGACGGTGCCGATGATGAACAACGCTGGGTGTGCTTGACCGCTCGCTGCCATCCCAAAGCCGATGCCGGAAGCCGCCGAAGCTGTCGCGATCTGAGTCTTCGTGGCGCCCGAGGCCGTGAAACGATACAGGCCGCTCCCGGACGCGACCCAGACCTCACCCGCTTTGCCGAACACAGCGCGCGGCGCGCCGCTGCCGGAGAAGGTGTTCACGGACGAGAAGCTCGCGCCGCCATTCGTGCTCACATACAGCGTGCTGCCGCTGGTCGCGTAGAAGGTGCCCGAGGTGACCCGGTCCGAAGCCAACATTGCGCCCGACGGAAGGCCGCTGCAGGTGGTCCATGTCGTGCCGTTGTTGGTCGTGTATGCGGGGTTACCGTGGCCAGCATATGGCGCGACGATGAAGCGGGCGCCGTCTGCCGAAACAGCCACCGATTGCATTTGGTTCGGGCCGCTGTAGCCAGGCACCACCGCGCTCGCCGGGTGCCACGTTTGGCCGTTGTCCGAGGACGTCGCCACGTCTGCGGCCGCGCTGCCACTGTTGCCGACGCGCACGACAATGTTCGTGTTGCTCTCGGCGAAATCGAGACCGTTCACGTTGCCTTGAACCGGGTTCGTGTACTCACCGCTGGTCGAATAGGCATCCAGATTGGTATTGCGCATACCGCCGAGGTCGCCGATTGCGCCAAGGAACGCGCCCTTGACCGCCGGCCCCAGGAACAAGGGCACCGTCTCTTCGAGGCCCTTATCATAGAATGTCCAGGTCACGCCTTGGCCTGACGAACCGGTCGCCGACAGAACGTTGCTGCTGCTCCAGATACCGGCGCCCGTGCCGTACATGGCGTGGCTCGAGCTGAATGGATCGAGCGCGACTGCTTCGACCCAGTTCGTAGCGCCGGTGCCCACCTGCGGCCCGCTAGAAAACCAGTATTGTGCTCCGTTGGCGTTGTACGTCGACGCATTGGTGTTCCATGAAACAGGCGGCTGCCCGATCACGTTCCACGTGCCGCCGCCGTTGGTCGTACCGAGTAAGCGATCGGGAGTGTACCAATCCAACGTCGAGACAATCACGTGCTGCGCGTTCTGCGCGTCCACGCTAATGCCGCCCGCCATGCCGCCCCAGTTCGCGGCTGGCGGGGTGACGTTGCTCCAAGTGCTGCCGGACAGCTTCCAAATTTGCCCGACCAATGACACGCCGCTCGTGTTGTAGGGGCCGTAGTCGTTCGAGTACGCGAGCCACAACGTGCCGTCTGTGCCGATCCCAGCGTGGTGCGCCATCAGACCCGAAGGGCCGCCCGAAACGAGGCTCCAGCTGACGCCGCCGTTAGTCGACTGATACAGGTTGCTCCCGGCGCTCTTCGTGGCTGCGGCAACGTAAATGGTCGTCGAGCCGGCGCTCGTGCCGCCGCGTTTGTCGAACACCACGACTGGCAACCCAAAGCCCGAGTCGCCCGAGGTCGGAAAACCGGTCACCTGCGCCCAGGAAGTGCCGGAGTTGATGCTCTTCCAAAGCCCCGCGGTGCGCGAGCCAAAGTACAGAATCGTATTGTTGTTGGGATCGACCGCGAGGCGCTCACCCATGCCGCGACCGATCTCATTGCCGCCCATGGGCACGGCAATGTTGTTCACCGCCCAAGTATTGCCCTGGTCCGTCGAACGCAGAATGACGCCGTTGCCATTGCCGCGATACATCCCAGCCGCCGCATACACGATGTTGGCATTCACCGGATCTGCCGCGATGCTCTCACCGCCGAGGTAATTCCCCTGCGCGGCCGCAAATGCGTCCGTTAGCGGTGTCCAGGTGCTCGTGGCACCGTCCCAGCGATAGAGCCCACCGACATCCGTGCGGGCATACGCGAGGCCGCTCTGCACCGGGCTAAATACGATGCCGGTGACGAAACCACCACCGCCGATCGCCACGTTCTTCCACGTGTAAGCGCTGCCGATGGCTTGCAGTCGGAAGAGCTGATTGGTTCCACCAGTGGGCGACCATTGTTGGACCTTGCTGCCATCCGCCGTACCGAAGCCCGATACGTCAAGCGCCTTCCCGCTGTGGCGCGCGGTCAGCGTTTCGGCACCGTTGGAGTCCGTAAAAGACCACTGCTGGCTCGTAGCGCTGCCGCACGTCGACTGGACGACCGCCGCGCCATTCGTGAGCGCGGCGCCGCTCACATCCATGCACAAACCGTTGCCAATGTTCCGGACGTGATAGTAGCCGCTCCCCTGCGCGTCCAACTTGAAGCGTGAACGTGTGAGGTAGGTGGTGCACGTCGCGATGTCGAACTGCACACCGATGGTGCTGCTGCCGTTGGGGATTTCAACGCACTTCCCGCTTTGCACGCCCACGAGCTGGTAGGTGGCCGCCGTATCGACGGTGAGTGCGGCCTGCTCCGCAACAACGGTTTCCGACTCGGACCCGGGTTGCCCCGAGCAGGCGGCGGTGGTCAGAGCGGCGAACGGCAAAGCGAACAGAACAGGGCGTTTCATGAAGGGCGTCATCGTGGTTCAGGCAATACGGGCAACAACGAGTGCGGAATAGTGAGCGACGACCGTTTCCGATGTAAAAAGGCTTCAGTGGCCGCGCACAGCGTCCAAAAAAAGAGGTGTCAGGTCGTAAACACGCCAGGCAGCGGCCCGCTGAACTGAGCGTCACTACCCAGGCGCTCCCACGTCACCCCGAACACGGGCGCGAGCGCGAGCGCGAGCCACAGCTCGTTGAAAGGCCGGTTGCCGGTGCCGCCGAGGGCTGCTGCGGCACGAGGGGCGTGCTGAGAGGTGCGACGCTGGACTGAGGGCGCCCCCTCACCAGCCTCAGGGCGTTGGAAACGCTAACTTCTGCAGCACGCTTGCTACGGCGTCGATGTTGGAGATGTACACGCCCGCCATGTCGCACGCATAGAACTCGTCCAAGTATTCTTTGGTTCCCGCGGGGCTTGTTATCTCGAGCGCTTCGCTAGGCTTGTCGGCGCCACAGCTAGTGCTCGTGGAAAGGGTCACGCTTTTTACGGCGGCGATGACGGACTGAAGCTCGTCGGGGCTCAACGTGCGGCTACCCACGAGCTGCTGATTACCGCCGGGCGCCTGATACGCGCATGACTCCCAGCTGAGCTTACGGTCGGCGACAGTGACGGTGAAGCTGCCCGCGCCGCCGTCCTGGCACTCCGAGCCAGCAGGCGGAGGGGCGACAAGACCACCACCCCCATTTACGAACTTGAGCTGAGTGGCGTTGGAGGGCCACAGGCTTTGGTCAGCGGGGTCGTCTTTGCTGGTCCCACCACACGCGGCGCTGAAAAGTGCGAGAGCGCCGAGCAGAACGTATCGAAGCGGCATTGCCATGCCCTCGTTACGGCAAGAAAGGTGCCGCAGTCTTCACACCGAGCGAGCCGAAATTCCCGCACATCCTGCGCGAAGGTTGGGCCGAGTTGTGCCAACGCCCGGCAGACCGAGACAGGGCTGGCCTGGCCTGTTGGCAAGCGGGCGCGGCAGGCCGAGCGCGACGCGTAGCCCACAAGACGGGTTTCACCCGGCGCTCATCTTTGTGGTTGATCTAAACAGGTATTTCATTTACCACTTTTCAACTCGCGAGTCACAAGGCGCTCGTAAAGCTCAACCCGCACTTCGAAACGAGCACGAAAACATGAGCGCATCCATTTATAGTCGGCTCGGCGGCGACGCCGCGGTCGACGCCGCCGTAGATGTTTTTTATCGCAAGGTGCTTGCTGACCCGCGCATTTCGGACTTCTTCGATGACGTCGACATGGACCGCCAACGGGCCAAGCAAAAGGCGTTTTTAAGCTTCGCCTTTGGTGGCCCCAACGCATACACGGGGAAAGACATGCGCGCGGCGCACGCTCGCATGAAGCTCTCCGAGCTGCATTTCAACGCGGTGATGGAACACCTGGGCGCGACACTCACGGAGCTCGGCGTGCCCGCTGACCTGATCGCTGAAGCTGCCGCGATTGCGCTCAGCGTAAAGGGCGACATCATCAGCTCTTGAGCCCATCTTGAGCCGAACCAATCTGCTATTTGAGGGCACGAGCTACCCACTCGAAAGTGGCGAGAGCGTGCTGGATTGCCTGCTGCGGCACGGCCAAGCGGTGAACTCACTCTGCCGCAGCGGCGCTTGCCAATCCTGCATGTTGAAAGCGACTGCGGGCGCGGTCCCCGCCGCCGCACAAGTGGGTCTGAAAGACGCCTGGAAAAAGCAGGGCTGCTTTTTAGCCTGCGTTTGCCGCCCGCAAGAAGCATTGAGCGTGGAGCGCTGCGAGGTTGCTGGCACGCATAGCGCAACGGTCACGCGCGTACGAAGTCTCGGGGCGAACGTGCTCGGCGTTTGGCTGTCGCGGCCGGCGGGCTTCGAATTTCACGCCGGTCAGTTCGTGCAGCTCGCGCGGCCGAGTGACGGCTTGAAGCGCGCGTATTCGATCGCTTCTTTGCCCAGCGAAAGCGAACTGGAGCTGCACGTGGCCGTGCTGCCCAATGGGCAAATGAGCGGCTGGTTGAGCACGGCGATCGGTGAAGAGGTGTCCGTGTGCGGTCCTTTCGGCGAGTGCTTCTATCAAGAAGACGAAGCGGATCGACCCTTGGTGCTGGCTGGCACCGGCACTGGGCTGTCACCGCTGGTCGGCGTGCTCAGGGCCGCTGCGCGTCATGGCCATCGTGGTCGGATCTCGTTGTTCCACGGCAGCCCGAAGCCCTCCGGGATTTATCTACGCTCGGAGCTTGCGGCGCTTGGCGAGCAGTTGCCCGGGCTCGAGCTTTTCGGCAGCGTGCTGTCGGGTGAGGAAAGCGAGCTGGGCACGCAAGAGCGCTGGCAGATCGAGCAAGCACCGCTCGATCAAATGCTGCTTTCGCGATACCCAAAGTTCGATGCTCACCGCTTGTTCCTGTGCGGTCATCCAACGCTCGTGCAAGCGCTGCGCAAGCGTGCCTACCTGGCGGGCGCTCCGCTCGCGCGCATCCATTGTGATGCGTTCGCTCCGCCGCACTCGACTTAGCGTAAAGACCGGTCTTGGGAAATAGTGGCACGCTAGCGCGCACGCTCGGTTCACCGACTATTGAAAGCAGCCCCGTAAATCGACGGTGCTGGCTGCGCCGGAGCAGTCCGCGCCGGATTTGACTTCGGTGACGGCGAACTTGAAGGCGCCGTCTTCCGCACCGCCACTCACGAAACCGACTTCGCCAGCGCTCAGACAAAAGGTGGCGCCCGCGTTCGGTTGGTTTGCCGGAAGCGACAGGGTACCGCCGGTGATGGCTGCCGTCTGCCCGTCGAACAAGCTCTGGTCCCACGTGATCGTGATCGGAAGCTGGTTCGCGTCGAGCATCGCGAGGCTGGAAAGCGGCGTCGTGAACTTGGGCATGCCAATGTTTTCGTCGCCGGCGTTTGCGTTGCCGCCCCTGATGTCTTCAATCACCGCGTCGCCGATCGAGCCTTCGATCTTCAAGGCGCCCATACCGCTTGGGCAATGCGGCGCCTGGGACAAGACAGCGCTGCCACCGCCATCACTGCTCGAGCCGCACGCCACACAAAGCCCGCACGACGCGGTCCACACCAATGAGCCCACTCGCGCCCAGCCCAAACTCTTCCTCATCGAGCCATGCTACGCGAAAAGGGCGGCTTTTCTTCCCCGCGCGCATCCATCGCCGCTTATTCCGGGAACTGCCCCTTGCCCGTACAGCACGGCGCGGAACGGACCGCGGTGCGGGAAGCGCAGCGCGTGGAGCCGAGCGGGGGGGAGAGGAGCCGCTGTGCTACCCGAAAGACGTATCGGCTGCGCTGGTCGCGGAGTACCGGGCTACGCATCCAACGCCCTGAGTCCGACGCGGGCCCTCGCCCATCCGGTGCGCCAAACTGTGCCGCAGTAAAAGCAGGGACGGTGCTGATTTGCTCCGCTTTATGCGAAGTTTGCAGGTTTCGCCCTGGGCACGAAACCTGCTTAAAGGTGGCTGACGACGGGACATCACTTATTCACCAGCACTTGACGGGGCACGCTTGGCTGCGCTGTTCGGGTGCAACGGAGCTTCAGCCATGAACGAGCGACAACTTCAGCGACTTCTGCAACGCCTACTCGCGTTCTCGGCGCCGCTGCCCTTGGCGCTGCTCGGGAGCGCGTGCGGCGGCTCTTCCTCGATGGATGCAGGCGGAGCGGCTGGCAATGGCGCGACCGCGGGCATGGGCACGGCTGGAGTTGGAGGCGCTGTCAGCGCGGGTGCAGGGGGCGCCAGCGCGGGCTCCGCTGGGATCGGCAATGGCGGCGCGAGTGCGGGCAGCGGCGGAGCCAGTGCGGGCGCGGGAGGCACTAGCGCAGGCGCAGGAGGCACTAGCGCAGGCGCGGGCGGTGTTGGCGGAGGCTGCAAACCCTTGACGCAAACGTTTTGCGGGAGTGGCAGCATTAACGTGGTTCCTAAGACGTGTGTGGATGCCAGCATGGCGAGCGTTGGGACCACGCTGCCAATGGCCACCTGCACCGACATCTGTAACGCGATGTTCGGCGCCAGCTGCAACGTGAACGCGGTGGACAGCACTTCGGTGACCGTGCATTGCATCGCCTATTGCCCTGCTGGTCGTCGCCCTGCCGGGCTGCCTCCGTCGGTTGCGTTCCGCGATATCGGTGCCTACTTCGCGGAGCTCACGCGCTTGGAAGCGGCGTCGGTTCCGGCCTTCCGCATCCTGCGTGACGAGCTGCGCGCGCACGGTGCACCGCAGAAATTGCTACGCGCCGCAGCGCGCGCCGCGCGGGACGAGGTGCGTCATGCGCGGGCCGCTCGCGCGCTAGCTCGCCATTACGGCGGCGCGGCGCGCGTTGCAGCCGTGCCGCGCCGCAAACCGCGCTCGCTCGAGGCAATTGCCATCGAAAACGCGGTTGAAGGTTGCGTGCGCGAGACGTACGCCGCTTTGCTCGCAAACCACCAAGCAAAACATGCCACCGAGCCCAACGTGCGAGCCGCAATGATGCGCATCGCTCGTGACGAAACTCGGCACGCAGCGCTGTCTTGGGACGTGTCCCGCTGGCTCGAGCAGCGCCTGCCGCCCTCGGCCAAGCGCAGCGTTCAGCAGGCTCGGGAAGCCGCCGTGCGTGAACTGCTGAGCTCCGTGGCCGCCGAGCAGGAAACGCCCTTTGCTGACGTCGTAGGTTTGCCCGGTCCTGCGGCCGCGCTCGCGCTCGCGTCGGGAATGAAGCAAGCCCTCTGGGCGTGAGGCAGCCCCGCTTCCGCTTACAACGCAAATCTGCGACAGCATTTCAATGTGGGCCAGATTGCGAACGTTGCGGCACTAACTGGTTGGCTCGTAGTTCATGCTAGCGGGCCAGAGGAGCAACGATGCCGGGGTTTCGCTTAAGCCGCAGAGCTGTATTGAGGGGAGCGGGAGGGATTGCGATCGCGCTGCCTTGGCTAGAGGTCATGCAGCCGGAGCGGCACGCGCACGCCGCTCCGCCGCCAGCCAAGCGCTTCATTGCTGTGTTCACGCCCGGCGGCACCGTGCTCGAAAATTGGCGGCCCACCGGGACCGAGAATGATTTCGCGCTCAGTCCCATTCTCCAGCCGCTAGCACCGGTGCGGGAACGAGTGCTCGTGGTGGACGGCGTCGACATGAAGTCGGCGATCGGCGAGCAGAACCAATCTGGCATCGTCGCATGGCTCACGGGAACCCGTCAGGCGGCGAGCGGCTTTGCGGGTGGTCCGTCCATCGATCAGGTGTTGGCGAGCCAGCTCTCCGCCGGCCTTCGATTCCCAAGTATGGAATTGGCACTTCGTTGGGGCACCGGCAAAGCGCATGGGCGCGTCAGCCCCATCGACATCGCAAACTACGCGAATAGTCCAACCTTCGATCCGATAGCCCCGCGCCTGGATCCGCAGGCGGTTTGGCAGCAACTCTTCGGAAGCTCGCCTGCACTTCCGGCGGACAGTGCGTGGGACAAATCGATCTTGGACGCCGTCACTCAACGCTACCAGAAGCTCGAGCAGCGGCTGGGCGCGGCCGATCGCCAGCGCTTGGACGCGCACTTGACCCAGCTGAGAGAGCTAGAAATACGGCTGCCCACGGTCGCGAACTGCGCCGCGCCGGCGCGAGTCGACACGTCGGACTACAACCCCGCGGCCGGTCTGATGTCGTCCGACGACGGTTCCGTGATGGACTTGCGTACCGATGGCGCCATTCCGACGACCGGCAAATTCATGATGGATATGTTGGTGATGGCGTTGGCTTGCGATTTAACTCGCGTCGGTACCCTGCTCTGGGGCGACACGGAAGCGAAGTACACGTTCCCGTGGCTCGGCCTGCCTCAGCACTTGGACTACTACATGAACGACGGGGGCTATCAGCCGGCCGCGTGCACCAAGATCTTCACTTGGTACGCCACGCAGCACGCTTACCTGCTCCAGCAGTTGATGGCAACGCCAGGCGTTGCTGGCGCGTCACTGTTGGATGAAAGCGTCGTTTTCTTTGGCTCGAACCTGCAGCATCCGGCCACCCACGCCAAAACGGACATGCCGTTTTTGCTCGCTGGCGGCGGCGGGCTTCGCACCAACCGCTGGCTCTCCTGCGGGCATGCTTCGCACAACGATTTATTGGTGTCGATTTTGAACGCCTGCGGGGACGCCCGGCAAACGTTCGGTGAAGCCCAATTCTGTACCGGTCCACTCGCGGGGCTAACATGAGCCCGCGCGTTCGTATGGCGTGGTTCCTGAGCGCTGCCCTGTTCGGAGCGGGCTGTGGAAGGGTCGCCAAGGATTCTGGATCGCCGGTCGATAATGCCGCCGCCGGAATGCCTTCCGCAACTGGAGGCTCTCCCGACTCTTCGGGCGCGGCAGGCTCTGCGGCGTCTCTTGGATACGCAGGTTCTGGGGGCTCGCCCTTGAACTGCACCGGAACTCAGCTCAGCCCGGGACCGCTGAGTGGGCTGGATGGGTTCGAGCTCAGTCGCAGCATGGTGGACGCGCTGCGCGAAGCCCCCCAAGTCGTCGACAGCTCCGCGCTGCTCGCGCGAGACTGGCCGAGCGGTGAGCAGGAGCTCGGCTCCGCCGAAATCGAGGCCGTCCACGCCGTCGCGCACGAGGCAGCGCTGAAGCTCAGCCAGGATGAAACGTTGCTGCAAAGCGTGACTGGTTGTGATTGGCACACGGGCAGCAGCGATGACTGCCGAGACACGTTCCTGGGACGCTTCCTGCCACGCGTGTACCGGCGCGCGCTCGTCGCCGAGGATCGCGATGAGATGACGGCGGTATTCCAGAATGGAATGAAGCTTGGCGGTGACTTCGCGAGCGGGGTCCGCGCGGTGGTGGAGGTCGCGCTGCAGAGCCCTGACTTCATGTACTTGATCGAGCTTGGGCAGAATGGCGCGGCGCCGGCTCGCGCTCGAGCCCTGACGGGTTACGAAACGGCCGCGCGCCTCGCCTACTTCCTCACCGCTGCGCCGCCCGATGACGAGCTCTTCGCCGCCGCCGCCAAAGGTCCGTTGAAGTCCTCCAGCATCGAGACCCAAGCCCGACGTTTGCTTGGGTCACCGAAGAGCCGCGAGGCGGTGCGGCGTTTTTATAGCCAGCGCTTCCTCGGCCCCGATGATACGAGTAGCCCCACTTCGGGCTACCCGGATGGCGTTGCGGCGCTCGCGCGCGAAGAGTCCGCGCGCTTCGTGGAAGATGTGACCTTTGATGGCGCCGGGACGTTCAGCGCGCTGCTGACGGAGCCCAGCACCTGGGTGAACGGACCGCTCGCGAAGTTCTACGGGTACGGAAAGGTGACGGGCGACGAATTCCGCAAGATTCAGCTCGATCCGAAGCAGCGCGGCGGCCTCTTCACCCAGTCCGCCTTCTTGCACGCCAATTCGAAGGGCGGGGCCGCGGACCCCGTTCGTCGCGGGGTCAGCATCTTGCGCAACGTGCTGTGCATGAACCTGCCGCCTCCACCGCCAAACGTCATCGTGACCGTCGGTAACCCGGTGCCGGGCGCAACGCTTCGCATGACGCTCGAGCAAGCGACAGCCCCCCAGCCGTGCCGAAGTTGTCATGCCGTCATCAATCCTGTCGGGTTCGCCTTCGAGCACTACGACGCGTACGGTCGCTGGCTGGACACTGACCAAGGGCAGCCAATCGACTCGAGCGGGGACCTGGATAGAACCGACGCGGCCGGGCCATTTCAGGACGCCCCGGAGTTGATGGCTCACATCGCCAAGAGCAACGACGCCCAAACTTGTTTCGTGACCAGTTGGCTGGACGCGGCCTACCGCCGGAATGCCTCTCAAAATGATGAGTGCACCATCGCAGCAGCGTCCAAGGCATTCGCGGAAAGCGACGGCAAGCTCGTCGATCTGATGGTGACGCTCGCCGAATCGGACCGCTTCCGCTACCGGCTCGCCTCCGAGTTGCCGCCCTGAGCGGGGCTCGGTTTCAGCGCTCGCGCGCGCGATGAAACGCGCGCGAGCTGACTGGGCCGCTCAGGGACTGCCCGGCATGGCCCAGCTGTTCGGCGCGGCGAGGCCATTCTTCACGCCGGTCATGAGCCCGCTGAGGACGGTCGGAAAGGTGGGCGAGCCGGTCTTGCGATCGAACAGGCCAAACGAGCCGCTGCCTGACCCGCCGTTGTCCCACCAAATGGGAACCAAACCGCCGGCGGTCGTGTCTTGCGCGTAGGCCAAGGCGTGAGCGGCGCGATTGGATGTGGTCTGTGCGCCTTGGGAACCCCACTCCCCAATGAAGACGGGCTGGGTGGGCAACCAGACTCGGATCTCTTTAGAAACGGAGTCTCGCATGCTCGTGTAGTCGGCCGCGCTGCCCCACGCGTAGGGCGTCGTGCTGAGGCCAAAGTTGACGGGGTAATACGTATGCAGCGAAATCAGCAGATTGGGATCAGTGATGATGCTCGCTTTCAGCATCGACTGAATACCTGCTTGGATGGGGCTCGCGCCGACCGGCTGAATCATGACAAGGCGCGTCGCGTTGGCGCCGCCGGTAGCGCGAATCGCTTTCACGCATGCTTCTAAGTACAAGTTCAGATCCGCCTGCGCTTGCGGCGTGTTGCCGCCGCCCGCTTCGTTCGGCTCGTTGAAGCACTCGAACATCAGGCGCGGATCAGCGGACTTGAACGCCGTGGCGATTTGAGTCCAAACGGCCGTGACCTCCGCGGCTACTTTCATTGCGTCCGAGGTTGCCTGCGGGAAGCTCACCCAGCCGCCGCCGCTCCCGCCATCCGCCTCGTGGTGCGTGTTGACGAACACGTACATGCCCGCATCCACCGCCCATTGCGCGGTTTGCTTCACCTTGGTCATCCACGCTGAATCAATGGTGTACGTCGGCCCCGGCCCAAGGTGGTCGCTCCAGGTGACCGGCAGGCGCAGCGTTTTGAAACCCGCCGTGTGCACGGCCGCGATAAACGACTGAGTTGGCGTGGGGTTGCCCCAGCTGGTCTCGTTCGGGGTGGCGTCGAAAGAGTTGCCCAAGTTCCAACCGGGAGACATGAGCTTGACCGCTTCTTGCGCTTGCGGCGTGAGGCCCGTTGCGCCGCTGCCCGCTACCCCGCCTCCGCCGCCTCCCGTTGCGGCCGCACCGGCCTGCCCGGCACCGCCGCCGGATGCGCCGCCGCCGCCCATGGCGCCCGCACCGGCGGTTGCCAGTTGCCCACCTGCGCCGGCGCTGCTGCCCGCGACACCGTTTGCTGAGCCAGCGAGTGCCGAGTTACCAGCGCTTCCCGATGCGCCACCGCCGCCGCCGCCGGCACTTCCGGATGGGGGGCTCGAGCTCGAACCGCATGCGGCCGTCAGCAGACAGCTAGCGAACAGAGCAGCGTGACGACGCCCGAGCGCGACATGGGCCGGGGTGATGTGAACGCGGAATTTCGAAGATCGCATGGGTACCTGGGTGAGGGCAGTGTCACGAAGCGCACTCGCGGCAGCTCACTCGTTTTGAATCGGCGCGTTACGGCCCGCTCGATTGAGTCAGTACGAAGCTTAACACAGAGGGGTTGGACTTTCGAACGCGTTTCGCCTCCTGCGCGGCACGGCGCCGCATCGGGAAGCAGCGATCGTCTCAAAACCGCACAAGTTCAGCCGCGTGCGTGAAGCGCTCCAGCAATGTGCTGCTCGGCAAGCACTCGAGCGTTGCTCTCCTCAAGCTGGCCAGCGTGAGCGTAGTTTTGAAGTCTATTCCGAAGCGCTCGTGCACCGAACGAGCGCAAGTTTTTTCTGCGCAGACCCTGACGCGGTTAATTTCGTGGCTTGCCGGTCGTGGCAGCGAGAGCCGCGGCTTCGCGCAGTTTGTCTTTCTTGCTCCTGCGCCTGCCCTTCACGCCGCCGCTCGGGTCGCGCGGCGGCTCCGCCAACTCCTGCGGCTCGAAGCCGGCGATTTGCTCGCGCGGCAGCGCGAGTTGATGTCGCTTCTCAAGCAAGCGAAAGTGCGCGGCGGTGCTTGCGCTGACGAAGCTCAGTGCAACGCCCTTTTCCCCAGCGCGCCCGGTGCGTCCAATTCGGTGCAGGTAGTCCACCGGCGAGCGCGGCAAGTCATAGTTCACGACCGCGCTCAGCCCGGCGATATCCAGGCCGCGCGCTGCGACATCCGTCGCCACTAGCACGCGCAAGCGCTCGGCTTTCAGGTCTTCCAGCGCTTGCGCGCGAGCGCCTTGGCTCAGCTCGCCATGCAGTGGCGCGGCGTCGAAGCCTGCTTTCGTGAGCTTTGCCGCGACGTGCTCGGCGCCATGGCGGCTGGCGACGAAAACCAGCACCCGCGACCAATCGCTACTCTGAAGCAGATGCCGGAGCAGCGGCGTGCGCGAGGCCAAGTCCACCTCTATCGCCCGCTGTTCGATGCCTGCGCCTTCCGCCACGACAGCGTCAGCGACGGCGATGCGCTCCGGATCCCGGAGCAGGGCTTCTGCAAACGCTCGCACGGAGTCCGGGAACGTTGCAGAGAACAGGAGCTTTTGGCACGAGCTGGGCACGAGCGCGAGCAGCTGATTTAACTCCTCAGCGAAGCCGAGCGAAAACATCCGGTCCGCTTCGTCCAGCACCAGCGTCTCGAGTGAGGACAGGCGTAATGCGTGATGCGCCAGCAAATCCAGCAAGCGCCCGGGCGTGGCCACCACGATATCCGCACCGCCGCGGAGCGCGAGCATTTGCGGGTTGATCGACACGCCGCCCACTGCCAGACAAGTTCTGTGCGGTGGCAGGTAACGCACGAAGCCGCGAATGGCCTGCTCGATTTGCGTGGCCAGCTCGCGCGTGGGCACCAACACCAAGACCCGGACGTCAGCCAACGCCTCGCGCCTGCTGGCGCTCAGCCGCTCGATGATCGGCAGCATGAATGCCGCTGTTTTGCCCGACCCGGTCTGCGCCGAAGCCCACACGTCCCGGCCCTGCAAAACCAACGGCACCGCCGCGCGCTGAATTGCAGTCGGCGTTTCGTACGCAAGGTCTGCAAGGGCCCGAAGCAACGGTTCGGACAAGCCGAGGGAGGCAAAGGTCATGGCGCGCAGACCCTAGCAGGCTTGCTCGCCAACGAGTGCCCCGGGGGCCGGAAGCCCCCGCGCGTCCGTAGCGAGCCCTAGCCCGCGATCGGCCACGGCGTTGCGCGCGGCCCGGCCTGCCAATTGTTGTGACGCCCGTCCCAATTGACGACGTCGACCTCGCTCGGGTCAATGTCGTCCAGCGTGTTCAAGTTCACGGACACGAAGTCGCCGCCCAGCTCGGCGAGGTGCCCGCTGCCAAAACAGTGAACGCCGCATTGTTTGCAAAAGTGCCGAGTCGAGATCTTGCCACCCCAGGCGTACTTGCCAATGCCGGCCTCGCCGGACACCAAACGGAAGGCTTCGGGCTTCACCATGGCGCCGAGTTGAGCAACCTTCGTGCATATGGAGCAGTTGCAGCGCGCGCCTCGGGTCGGGTCCACCGTCACCTCGTAGCGAACGGCGCCGCAGTGGCAGCCCCCGGTACGGCGTTCAACTCGGTCGTCATTCGCGGCACGCTGCGTATTCTCGGTCATTGCTTGGTCCTTCGGTTGGTCGCTGTTGACCCAAGGACTCTGGCAGCCCCAAATGACAGCCTTATGTCAGTTATTATGCGAGCAGCCCGATGCCCTAGCGCTAGGAATAGACCCGCACTCGCAGCGGGGTCGGCCATCCGCGGCTG
>JBDTYJ010000121.1:0-14672 GCA_040005755.1 Pseudomonadota bacterium | reverse complement strand
GAGCTGATGCAGGCCGAGATCGAGATCCTGCAGGTCGAAAAGAAGATCCGCTCCCGCGTCAAGAAGCAGATGGAGAAGACGCAGAAGGAGTACTACCTCAACGAGCAAATGCAGGCCATCCAGAAGGAGCTGGGTGGCGGCGAGCGGGATGAGTTCAAGTCCGAGATCCAAGAGATCGAGGAAAAGCTCAAGACCAAGAAGCTCAGCGAGGAGGCGCAGGGCAAGGTCAAAAAAGAGCTGAAGAAGCTGAAGATGATGCACCCGACCAGCGCAGAAGCGACGGTCGTGCGCAACTATGTGGATTGGATCCTGACCTTGCCTTGGTCGGACAAGACCGAGGAGCGCTTCGACATCACCGAGGCCGAGAAGATCCTGGATGAGGATCATTACGGGCTCAAGAAGCCCAAAGAGCGCATCGTCGAGTACCTTGCGGTGCAAGCGCTCACCAAGAGCCTAAAGGGGCCGATCCTGTGTTTTGTCGGCCCGCCCGGCGTCGGCAAAACGAGCATCGCACGCAGCATTGCGCGCGCTACTGGCCGGAAATTCGTGCGCTTGTCTTTGGGCGGCGTGCGTGACGAAGCTGAAATTCGCGGCCATCGGCGCACGTACATTGGCGCGTTGCCGGGTAAGATCATTCAGAACCTGAAGAAGGTCGGCTCCAACAATCCCGTGTTCTTGCTCGATGAAATCGACAAGATGAGCACGGATTTCCGCGGGGACCCGGCGGCTGCACTGCTGGAAGTGCTGGATCCCGAGCAGAACAAGAGCTTCAACGATCACTACTTGGACCTCGATTATGATCTCTCGGACGTGATGTTCATCACCACGGCGAATACCCTGAGCGGCATCCCCATTCCGCTGCAGGACCGCATGGAGATCATTCAGCTCACGAGCTACACGGAGTTCGAGAAGCTGAACATCGCGCAAAAATACCTGATACCGCGCCAGAAGAAGGAGTGCGGTCTGGATGACGTCCCGGTGGAGTTCACGGAGAACGCCGTGCGCACCGTGATTCATCACTACACACGTGAGGCCGGCGTGCGCTCGCTCGAACGAGAGCTGGCTGCGGTGTGCCGCAAGGTCGCGCTCAAGGTCGTCAAAGAAGGCAAGGACCAGAAGCTAGAGATCCGCGGCGCCGACGTACCCACGTACCTGGGCGTGCCCAAGTTCCGGCTCGGCAAGAAGGAAGAGCTCGATGCGATTGGCCTCACGCATGGTCTGAGCGTGTCCGATCATGGCGGCGACATTCTTGACTGCGAGGTGAGCGTGGTTGCCGGCAAGGGCAAGCTCGTGATCACCGGCCTGCTCGAAAAGGGCATGGAGGAGAGCGCGCAGGCAGCCATGAGCTACATCCGCTCGCGCAGCACGATCCTGAAGCTCGAACCGGATTTTTACCAAAAGGTGGATGTGCACGTGCACTTTCCGGATTTCGTTCGGAAAGACGGGCCGAGCGCGGGCGTTACCATGGCCACCAGCATTGCCAGCGCGCTCACGCGCGTGCCCGTGCGCAATGAAGTCGCCATGACGGGTGAGATCACGCTGCGCGGCCGCGTCATGCCGATCGGCGGGCTGAAGGAGAAAATTCTCGCGGCCCATCGCAACGGCATCACTACCGTGCTGGTGCCCAAAGAGAACCGTAAGGATCTGCGTGAAATCCCGCGTCGCGTCCTGAAAACGCTGCGCGTGGTGTTGGTGGAGCACATGGACGACGTGCTCCGTGAGGCCATGGTTTTCCCGGACCCGGACACACTGTTCGGCCCGCGTCGGTCTCTAATCGAGTATCGCAATGGTGAGCTGCTCGAGGAGGAGAGCAGCGCTGGTGCGAGCAGCCCGGCGCGCGTCGTGATTCCAGGCGAAGCTCCGGGTGAACAGCCCGGTTTGAGCTGAGCTTCGGTCGAACGCGCCTGCCGGGCGGTTACCGGACGAGCTCCGGTGGGCTCGGGAGGCGCGCACGCCTTCCGGGGCGCCGCATGGCTGGCGCCGGCGATAGGTCCGCCGAAAGCGAATGCCCGGGGGCGCAGAGGTGTCCGGCCGGTGAGCCGTGCTGCGGCAGTTTTTCGTTAGATTTCGGGTTCGTCCAAGTGTTCTGAGGCTTCACAAATAACCCTTAGGTATGATACTCGTCGGGCCGGTGCCCCGCTGGCGTCAACCCCCCCCCGCGACGTAGGCGGGGCACCACTAACTTCGCTCGCTTCAGCAAGCGCTCAGACCTTCGTGGCTCGCGCTGCTGTCGCGGCCCCGGCGTGCCCTCGGGACGGCAACTCAGCGCGCTCCGAGCCCGCGGTTTGGGCACCCGTTAGCCTGGCTCGCGCCGGGCGACCCATGCCGAGACGGGCGTGCAGGATTCAGCCGACGGCACCAAAAACGCCTTGAAAGCGCGGGTACCTTCAGGGTACTTCGGTCAGCCCTCGGTTCGGTCGTGCCGCGCCCTGGGCTGCGACAGCTTTCTCCGGTTCGCGTGTGCGGAAACACGCCACATTGCGGCCGATGCGGTAATGTTTCGGTCCCTCAGACATGCCTAAGTTGCGATTCGGAATTGCGCTGTTTGCCCTGGTTGCTGCGAGCGCTTCCTGCACAGCCTTGATCGACACGAAGAAGGAGCAGTGCAGCGAGGACGCCGACTGCGCGGCCCTCGGTGACGCATACGGCGACGCGTTTGCAGGTTCGGTGTGTAAGGAAAGCGTGTGCGTGAAGCCGGAAGAGCTGGCTCCGTTGGGCTGCCCCGTAACACCTGCGAGTGATAAGCCGACGGTAAAGCTGTCTTTCAGCGTGTCGTTCGCCGCCGGCGTCCCGGATGATCCGACACCGTTCGAGATTTCGGCATGCAAGCGCCTCGACTCCACTTGCAAGAGCCCAGTCGGTGGCCCGATCCATGCGGACAACGGCGAAACGATTGAGCTCGAAGTGCCTACCGGCTTCCAAGGCTTCTTGCAGGTGACGAATCCCGACACCGTGTCTTCAATGGTGTTCCTGGGCCAGAAGGTGCAAAAAGACACTAAATTCTGGGACCTGTCCATTCCCACGCCGGTCGACGTGAAGCTGCTCGGCATCGCAACGGGGGGAACGAAGGTCGAGCCGAGCTTGGGGGCGCTCGTGATGATTGCGCGCGACTGTGACAGAAATCGGCTCGCGGGCGTGGTCGCGAGCAACAGCACCGGTGGCACCGGTTATTATTTCAGCGCCATGGCGCCGGACAACACGCTGATGGCCACCACGGAAGAGGGCGCGGCTGGCTTCGTCAATGTGCCAATCGGTAGCTCGATATTGGGCGGGACCTACAACGGTCGACCGTTGTCGCCCACCTCTGTGGAGTCGCGGGCGGAGTGGTTTAGCTACGCCGAGGTCTTTCAGTGAGCCTCCTCCTGGCGCCGGCGCCCGCTCCGACGCCGGCGGTCCGCCTCGGCCGTTATCGACTGCTCCTTGAGCTCGGTCAGGGCGGGATGGCTCGCGTGTTCGTGGCTTTCTCTTCGGGCTTGGGCGGCTTCAACAAGCTGGTCGTGCTCAAGGTAATGCGCGAAGAGCTGCGCGAGAACCAGAGCTCGACCAAGATGTTCTTGGCCGAAGCGCGCTTGGCGGCGCGCATGAACCACCCGAACATCGTGCAAACGCTGGAGGTAGGGGAAGACGGCGGGCGTTATTTCATCTGCATGGAGTACCTGGAGGGGCAAACCCTCGGGCGCTTGCTGAAGAAAACGGCTGACACACCGCTGCCGCTCGCTGCGCGCTTGGAGATGATCTGCCAGGTGCTGGAAGCGCTGGTGTACATGCACAACTTCGCGAACCCAGACGGTACGCAGCTCAACTTGGTGCATCGCGACATCAGCCCAAACAACATTTTCGTGACCTTCGACGGCGCGGCGAAGGTGCTGGATTTCGGCGTGGCGAAGGCGGTTGGCATCAGCCACGCCACGGAGGCCGGGACCTTCAAGGGCAAGCTCGGTTACGCGGCGCCGGAGCAGATTCTCGGCGAAAGCGAACAACGCTCGGACGTATTTGCGGTCGGCGTATTGCTTTGGGAAGTGCTCGCGTACCGTCGCTTGTCGCAGGATCGAACGCAGCAAGAAATCGTGCAGGCACGGATGGCCGGCGTCGATCCGGAGTTGATGCGCAAGGCGCTCGGCGTCCCGGTGGAGCTGCTTGCGATCTGCATGCGTGCCGCGGCCAAGCGGGTGGAAGATCGCTACGCTTCGGCGCAGGAAATGCGGGATGCGTTGCGCTCTTACGTGCGCGCCAACAATTTGGAGTATTCCCCCGGGCAGCTACGCCAACTGCTGACCGACTTGTACGCGGAGGATCGCGCGGAAATTCGCCGCTTGATCGACCAACGCATGAAACAAGCCAGCGTCGAGGACGACCAGCCGGGTTTCGTCGGTGCCATCCCGGCGGCTCCGGCACTGCTAAGCGGCCTGAACGCAGTCACCCTGACCGGCAATGCCTCCAGTTATGTGCTGCCGGCGCAGCCGCACAAGGGCAGGTGGATTGCCGCGCTCGTCGCTGTTGCCGTCGTGGCTGGTATTGTTGGGCGTTCGCTCAGTGGGCCGGCGCAGCAGGTCAAACGCGCTGCGGCCACCGAAAATGCCCCCCCCTCGGGCAAGGCAGGCCGCGCAAAATCGCAAGCGCTAGTGACACTGAAAGTCGCTGCGTCACCGCCGGACACCGAGATATTGTTGGACGGAGCGAAGCTGGACGGCAATCCGTTCTCCGGGCAATTCCCCAAGGATCCAGCGTTGCGCCGGCTCGAGTTGCGCTGCCTCGGCCGTGTCACCGAGGCACGCATGATCCGCTTGGATCAAGATTTGGATTTATTGATCGCGCTGCAAATCGACAAGGGCGCGCCGCTGAACCACGGGCAGCATGCAATCGCCGCCAGCGTCGCCGCGGCCGCCCCGCTTGCGGTGAAAGCTGGGAAGCATGCCGATTCCGCAATCCCGGCGGCGGCGCCCGCCGCGAAGTCCGTCGCGCCACTCACGCACCAAGCTCCTGCGAGCGCGCGACCCATCGACGATTCGGACCCCTACGCCAAGTGATCGGAAAATGATGAATCTGCGCGCTCACGCTGCCGCCCCGTTGCTCGCTGCTTTACTGCTCACGGCACCGGCCTTTGCCGCAAAAAAGCCGTTTAAATCGGTGAAGGGTGGCGCTTCCGAGGTGAGTGTCGCGCCGGCCCCGAGCGCCACGCCCAGCGCGGCCGCGCCGAAAGCGGCACCGGCTCCGGCAGCTGCGACTGCGACTCCAAGTTCAACTCCGACGGCCGCACCGGCACCGGCGCCGGCAGCGGATGACGCAACCACGCAAGCGCGCGAACATTTCGGACAGGCGACGAAACTGTACAAGGATGGCGACTTCGACGCGGCGCTGGTGCAGTTCGAACGCGCGTACGAGCTGAAGCCGAACTACCGCGTGCTGTACAACATTGGTCAAACGTACTTTCAGCTTCGGCAGTACGTGGAAGCCCGTGACTCGATGACGCGCTACTTGAAAGAGGGCGGGGACCAGATTGACAGCGAGCGACGAGCCGCGGTGAACAAGGACCTCGCTGACTTGCAGCGCAGGCTCGCGACGCTGAAGATTAACGTCAACGCGACCGGCGCGGCGGTGCTCGTCGACGGCAAAAATGTGGGCGTCACGCCGTTGGCCGAGCCCATTCTGGTCAGCGAAGGCCAGCGCACGATTTCCGTGGAGGCGCCCGGTCGTGGGGTCTTGCAGCGGCAAGTTCGCGTAGCGGGTGGGGATCAACAGGTGCTCGCGCTTACTTTTCAGGATGCCCCGCGCACCATCGTCATCAAGACCGCGCCCGCTTCGGATACGCGGCCGCGCCTCGAGGCGGGGTTCTGGACGAGCGCTAGTTTCGCTGTCGCGCTGGGCGCTGCCGCGGGCGCAACGGGTTACTTTGCGTTCAAAGCTCAGGACGACAATCGCAATCAACGCAAAGAATTCGGCGTGACGCCGGGGGACCTCAGTGATTCGGACAAGCGTGCGAAGAACCTCGCCCTGACTACCGATATCTTAGCCGGTGGCGCGCTCGTGTGCGCGAGCATCGCCACCATCATCCTGGTAACGAGTCCGAGTCACCCGCGATCTGCCCAGCTGGGATTGGATTTGGGCCTGGGCACTGCCCGCCTGCGCGGGCAGTTCTGAGCTTGACCGAGGCTGAGCAGCTCGCGGCATTCACAGCCGGTTTGAGTGAGCGTGAACAGCTGCTGCTCGAGAGCGAGCGCCGCGCCGCCTGCGAGGTGCTGAGCACGAGCCAGGGATCGCCCAACATCTTGGGCGCGGCCCGCGCGGCCCATGCCAGTGCCGAGCTGGTCCGCGAACATCACCTGCGTGTGCTACCGGCTGAGCGCGCGATCGCTTGTCAGGAAGGTTGTCACTGGTGCTGCCACATGAAGGTGCTGGCAACCGCTCCGGAGGTTTTCGCGCTTGCAGACTACTTGCGGCGGGGTGCCGGTTTGGGCGTGTTCGATCGCGTGAAGGCGCGCGCGGCGGCGCTCGCCCAAGATCCGCGGATTTTCTCGACCGACGCTAAGGTCGCCGCCAAAATTCCGTGTGCCGTGCTCACCGAAACGGGCGCCTGCGCCGGGTACGAAGCGCGCCCTCTCGCGTGCCGCGGCTGGAACGCCTTCGACGCAGAAACGTGCCGGCTCGAATTGGAGGACGACACCGTATTCGGAGAACGCAACGACGCGCTGGCTCGAGAGTGCGCAGCGGTCAGCCTCGGTTTGGTCACGGCGCTGGCGGACGCGCAGCTGCCCAATGAGCTCCTGGAATTGACCTCCGCGCTGCATATTGCGCTGAGCGATGAAACGGCGCCCGCACGCTGGGCCGCAGGCGAACCGGTTTTTGCTCGCGCAGTGCTGCCAGAGGGCGAGGAGATAGCGCACGAGACGGCGAGTTGTGGCGCTGACGCGGCCGTGGTCCGCTCAAAAGATGTCTAAAAAGTACGGCGCCCTCTCGGCGTCCTTTGCCCTTTCCTTGTTATCGCTCATCGTCGCTTGCTCGAGCTCGAGTGACTCGCCATCGGCCGCCAATAACGGCGATGCAGGCTCGGATGCAGGCGGCGAGACGCAGACCGGCAGTGCCGGGGCAGAGGACGTGCTTGCCGCTGGCGCCGCGGGAACCGCGGGAACCGCGGGAAGTGCCGGGGCGCGCGAGCTCGGCGCGGAGGGCGGGGCTGCTGGCGAGCAAGTGAACGCCGGTGGAACGAGCGGTGTTGCCGGCGCGGCTTCGGTGATGGTCACTCCAAACGCGAGCCCGTGTTCCTATGCAGTGACCGGCGGAAAGATGTTCCCTGAGGCGGGCGCCATGTTCTTGTGCACCGCAAATTCCCGCGTCTATCAACAGAACGGCACCGGTTCTTTCAATGCGCTGATTGGTGGTGCGGCTTACACGGAGGGCGGGGACAGCTCGACGATGGCGTGCTCCATCGATTCGCCCACGGCACCGAAAGCGGGCGACACCTGGACGATGAACATGACGGACCACCCAGGCGACTGCAACCTGGGGCTAAACCACATGAACGCCGCGACGGTCTGGGCGAACAGCAGCAACAGCGTGCCGAGCGGCACTGCATCCATCACGTTCGTCAGCGCAACGCAGAAGCATGGCATGTACAAGCCCGAGGACGTTTATTACCTGTATGAGGTGAACGTCAGCATCACGTTCGCGAATCAGCAGGGCGGCGCGCCTGACGTCACGTTCGTTGGGCATTTTACGCAGAATTCGCTGCCATTGGGGGGCTGAGCGGGTGCGGTGCGCGGTGAGGAGCGGTGTTACTTCCGCTTCTTGCCGAGCCGAGTGCCCCACGCGCTGACGAAGACCGTGGCGCTTGCGTCTTCCTTGCAAAGCGCTTCGCCCAGCCAGGCGAGGCCTCTGTCGGCCCAGAGCCACGCAGCACCGACGCTGCTGCCGGTGTGCGCCAGTTCTGCGATAGCTAGGCAGGCTGCGAAGGCTCGGCTTGCCGCCTCGAGCTTGGCGAGCTCGACTGCGCTCGCGCCGTCAGCGGCGCGCCTTTCGTGCACGAGCTCCGCGATCGCGATCAGATCACGCACGACCTCGGTGGGGATCTCGGCTTCGTCGCTCACGGG
This sequence comes from Pseudomonadota bacterium, assembly GCA_040005755.1. Lineage (GTDB taxonomy): Bacteria > Myxococcota_A > Polyangia > Polyangiales > Polyangiaceae > PMG-095. Next base: position 6,588 of record JBDTYJ010000121.1, on the reverse strand, counting down.
GCGCGGATACTGACCCAAACCAGTCACTGAGTAAACGTTCAGTATTCCGGAGCGTTGCGCCCGGCTAAACGGCCCCGATTGGCTCGCCGTCCGGCGTGCCCGAAGCCTCAGGGATAGCTGCCGCTGTCGTCAGCCTGGCCGCCCAGGCTCCCACCCGCGCCCGCATCCGAACTTCCGACGCTGCCCGCGGCGCCGGCCTCAGTCGAGGGAGCACTGGCCTGATCCATACTTGCTTCGCCCGCCTCGCCGTAAACGCCGGGGGCGAGTGTTCCGAGCTTGGGTCCGCCGCAAGCGGCGAAGGCGCACGCGAGCGTGCAGGCAACGATGAGGGAGGGCAGGGCGCGGATGCGTTGGTTTTTCACGGGTCAGCCTGTGGTGCGGTGGTTCGGAGCGCCTCTACTTGATCGCTGCGCCGTCGATTTTCAAGCCCTTTGTGATAGGCCATTACCACACCCATGACGCAGCAATTATGGTCGCAGGTCGACGAATACATCGAAAATCTGCTGGTTCCGAGCGAGCCCGCGCTGGCCGCTGCGCTCCGCGAAAGCGCAGCGGCAGAACTTCCGGCGATCAACGTTGCCCCCAATCAGGGAAAGCTCCTGGCGTTGTTGATTGGCATTCAAGGCGCGCTGCGCGTGCTCGAGATTGGCACGTTGGGCGGCTACAGCAGCATCTGGCTCGCGCGAGCGCTGCCCCCGGAGGGCCGGCTCGTCACCCTTGAGCTCGTGCCGAAGCATGCCGAGGTCGCGCAACGAAACCTAGAACGGGCTGGCCTCGCCTCCCGGGTCGACATTCGCGTGGGGCCGGCGCTCGCTACCCTCGCGGCGCTGGCGAGCGAAGGAGTGGCGCCGTTCGACTTCACATTCATCGATGCCGACAAGCAAAGCATCCCTGAATATTTTGCATGGGCGCGGAAGCTGAGCCGCGCCGGCAGTGTGATCGTCGTGGACAACGTCGTGCGCAAAGGCGCGGTCGTCGACCCGACGAGCAGCGATCCCAATGTGCAAGGTGTGCGGCGTTTCAATGCGCTCCTCGCGCAGACGCCCGGAGTCAGCGCGACCGCCATCCAAACCGTGGGTAGCAAGGGCCACGACGGCTTTACGCTGATTCGCGTGCTCGAAAACGGGTAAAAGCGCACTTGCGCGCGGCTCAACTGCCTCGCTAGTAGCAAAGTGTCACGGCGGTCATTCGGCCGTCGTCTTCGGCTGACGTTGGTTTCGCACGTTTCGCGCCGTTGACGCGACGCGCTGAAACATTCGGCACGTGTCGTGCATTTGCCCTTCATATGCGTTGCTGCCGTTTTCGGGACCTACCAACGTGCTGAGCGTCGAGACGGTCGCCTCGTTCGATCAGTTGCTACTGCTCGAACAAGAGTGGCGAAGGCTGGAAGCATCCTCCGGGCTGCCTTTTACGAGTTGGGATTGGGCGATCGCGTGGTGGGCGCAGTTGCGAGAAGACAAGCTGGGCGTGAAGGACTCGCTGTTCGTGCGCGCGCTGCGCACTGAGCAAGGCCAACTGGTCGCGATCGCGCCATTGATCCTCAGCCGCCGTCCGTCGATTGGCCCTTTCTGTATCCGCCAGCTGCAGTTTTTTGGAGCGGATCCCAACATTACTGAGGTCCGCGGGCTGCTGGCGCTGCCCGAGTGGCGGACGGAAGCCTATCGCGCCCTACTGCACCATTTGGCTCAGCACGCGGAGCAGTGGGATTCCATGATGCTCAGCGGAGTTCCCGCTGATTTTGAGGACGGTGAATTGGCCGCCTTTGCGACCTTTGAATGGACGGGTCACACGCGCAATTACGTGCTGCCCCTTCCGAGCTCGTGGGAGGATTTGCGTGCGCGGTTGCCGCGCAACATCAAGGAGTCGCTGCGCAAGTGTTACAACTCTTTGAAACGTGACAACCTCGAGTTCAGCCTGGAAGCCGTACAGCAGCCCAGCCAGGTGAACGAGGCGTTGGCTCACTTCTTCGCTTTTCACGGCGCGCGCGCGGAGCTCATGGGCACCGTGCGACACGGCAACGTGTTCGATACGGCTGAGGCCCAACGATTCTTGAAGGATGTTTGTACGCGGTTCGCCGAACGCGGCTGTTTGCGCATCTTCCAGTTGAAAATCCAAGAACGCGTCGTCGCCACACGGATTGGCTTCATCGCCGGGGACTCCCTGTACTTGTATTACTCAGGGTACGACCCGGCGTTCGCGCGATATAGCGTGATGACGACCACCGTGGCCGAGGCAATTCAGTACGCCATCGCGCACGGCATGAAGACGGTCAACCTCTCGACAGGCAACGACGTCTCCAAGACGCGCTGGAACCCGGTGGAAATCGTGACGCGCCAAGCGCTGCTGGTATCGCCGTGTAAACGAGCCGAGCTCGCCCGTGATGTGTATCGTCACGCGGTCGGCGCGGTGCAAGAGGTGCCCGCCTTGCGCCTGGCGATGAGGTTCTTAGCTCGGCGAAGCACCCCGCCGCCGATGCAGCGGGTCCGAGTGTGAAGTTGCGTGGTAGGCGGGACCGGGCTTGAACCGATGACATCCGCCGTGTAAAGGCGGCACTCTACCAACTGAGTTACCCGCCCAGAGGTGGGGCGGTCGTAGCTGCGTTTGGGGCGTTCGGCAAGGGGTCAGGTGGTGAAGCCTGCGAGCGCCAGGCTACGAGGGTAGCGCCGAAGAGGACCAGGGCCGTGCCAGCCAGCTCGGTCGCTGACAAGGATTCTTGCAAGAACACGTACGCCAGCAGGATCGTGGAGACCGGGCCGACGGTGCTGATGATGGCGGCCGGTCCGGAGCCGATCAAGGCGATGCCCTGCGCGAGCAAGAATGCCGGGAGCACAGTGGCAAGAACCGCCATCACTAAGCCAATGGCGTACACGGCGGGGGGCAGGCCGAACAACTTGGCGCCGACCAGCGCCGCGTGAACCGCGACAGCGCCGGCAGCGGCCAGCAGCGCAAGCGACGTGAAGCGGCGCGAACCGAGTTTGGGGACCATGCGGCCGGCACCGATCAGGTACAGGCCATAGGTGAGCGCGCAGCAAAACACCCAAGCCGCTCCACGCGCAACGTTTGAGCCGTACGTGCCGAGCTCACCCCGGAATGCGAGGGCGATGCCCGCGTAGGTGATGACAAGCGCCCAGATTTGGCGGCGCACGAGCCGGGTCTTGAACAATATTGTTTCAAGCACCACGACCAGAGTCGGATAAACGAACAGGATCAGGCGCTCCAGGCCCGCGGAGATGTAACGCAGGCCGATGAAGTCCGTCAGGCTTGCGGCGTAGTAGCCGAGCACGCCCAGCCCGATCACGGCCAGCACGTCGCGGCGCGTCAACGGCGCCGGTGAAGGATTGCCCAGGCGGGGGCTGAGCCGGCCGCCGAATGCACCAAATGCGAAAAATGGCGCGGAAAACCCAAAACGGAGCGTCAGCAAGCTCACCGAATCCACGCCCTGGCGGTAGGCAAGCTTGACCAAGACGGCCTTGGTCGAGAAGGCGACGCCCGAGGCGAACACCAAGAGCGCGCCGACTACGTGGACCCGCAGCGCCGAGCGCCCCTGTACGCCTGTGGGGGTAAGGAAGGCAGATGTAAGGGGGATACGCCGGGAAATTGTCGCGGGATCAGACATCGTTGGTCGGCGACGGCCGCTCAGGGTATGCTCCTAGAGCAGCGCAAAGTTAGAAAGCCCGATCCTCCTCGGAAAAACCACGAACGCCTCGGTGGAGCCACCGGGGCGTTCGTTTGTCGGGGCCCTGGCGCGCTGGTGTTCACTTCACCGGGGGGATCGAGCAGTTCGGGTCGCAGTCGTCGCCGCTCTTGTGATTGCCGTCGTCGCACTCTTCGTACTTCGACTGCAGCACACCGTCGCCGCAATGCGGGCCGAAGACACAGCCTTTGGCGCACTTGCTGTAAGCGCCAGTATTCAGGCCGTCATCACACTGCTCGAAACCTGACTGAACTTTGCCATCGCCGCAGGACGGGCCGTTCACGCAGCCCGGCGCGCAGCCGCCATATTGGCTGAGATTTACGCCGTCGTCGCACTCTTCGGGGGCTTGCTTCTTGTCATCGCCGCAGTAGGGACCGCGCGCCTTGCAGCCCGGCATGCAGCCGCCGTAGCTGCCGTCGTTCTTGCCGTCGTCACAGATTTCATCGCTGGCCACAATGCCGTCACCGCAGGTGGATTGGCACTTTGACTTCGGCTTGTTGAAGTTCTTCAACGTGACCTTGAAGTTCGAGCCGCATTCGTTGCGTTCGGCTTGGAACATCACCACCTCGTAGATGCCGTTGGGCTTGAGGCCCAGATCCACCTGGAATGCCGTGGTTTTTAGGGCGGTGACGACGGTTGCCGTGCCGTCAGCTGCGGCCAAGTCGAAGTGCCCGTTCAGGGGGCTGTGCAAACCGCCCAGGTCGATGGCGAGCTTGCCGTTCACGAATACCCAGGTGTCATCGTCACCCGAGAACTCGAAGTGCTCGCCGCCTTCGTACTGGAACCAAAAGTGCGTTTCGGTCGTGAAAGACACGTTGCGGGACGGGCTGCATGCCGTGGCCATGGACTCCGAGCCCGCGCCGACCCAGCCCAGCTTGTGGATGGGATCGAAGAAGTTGATCTGCGTGCCCTCGCCATTGTCGTGGAGCTCGGCGCTGTCGTAAAGGTACGAGCCGTCGGTGCGGTGCGTGAGCAGGACCTCCGAGGCGAGCGTCATGTTGACGCCGGGCACATCGGTGTACCACTGCGCGAAGTTGGCCGGCGTCGATATGTTGGGTCGATTGTCCCCGGCACCCGTAAACAGGTGGCCGGGATTGTTGCTGCAGTTGCCGAGCGGGCAGGCGTACACGGGTCGGCCGTCGCTGCCCAGCGCCGGCTCAACGATACCGAGCTTGCCGCTGCCGTTCAGGTGATTGAAATCAATGTGCTCGGCGTGCGGGGTTGGCGCATTCGCCCCGTGGCCCTGGCCCACGAAATCACGCATGATCACCGGTTGGTGAATGCTGACCGGCGGTTGGTCGACAATGTCCGCGCAGGTGAAACCGGTCTCGAGCTGACAGGTGCTCGAGCAGCCGTCTCCGTTCCTGTTGTTGCCGTCGTCGCACGCTTCATCGTCGAACCGTTGGCCATCGCCACAGACCGACTTGCAGACGCCGCCCACGCAGCTGGGTTCGCTCTTGCACTTGTAGCAACCGTCGAAAGGTAGAGTATTGCCGTCGTCGCATTGCTCCCAGCGCTCGACCATTTTGTTGCCGCAATTGGTGAGGGCGCACGCGAATGGGGCAGTGGTCGCGCAATCATAGGGACTGACGATCTTGCAATCGGCGTCGCAGCCAGCTTTGGCGCCCACGGTCTCGCCCGGCGCATATTCGCACTCTTCTTGGCCGATGAGCACGCCGTCGCCGCATTTTGCGGCCGTGCAGGGCAACCCCATGTCGTTGCACGCCCAGCCCGGTTCAATCCTGCAATCCGCGCCGCAACCGTCGCCCGCTTTGACGTTGCCATCGTCGCACTGTTCAGTGCCGGTGATCACGGAATCCCCACACTTGACTGTGGATACGCAGGCTTGGCCGGGCGTGGGGCAGGCGAAATCCACCTCGATTTGCGCACAATCCGCGGTGCAGCCGTCACTCGAGACGGTGTTGCCGTCGTCACACGTTTCGCCGTCGACGTTGATCAGCCCGTCGCCGCAGGTCGGATCCGGGGCATTACTCGCGCCGCCGCAATCCGCCCCGCCACACCCGGCATTGTCGGCTCCGCCATCGTTGCTGGTGTTGATACCTGGGCCACCACTGGCTGTCGACGGCCGCCCGCCGCCATCTGTGTCGCCTCCTTCGGTGCCGCCGCCGCCGACCGAGTCCACCCTGCTGCCGCTCGCGACGTTGGGCGGGTTCCCGCAATGCACGACGCCGAGAACCGAGACGAGGGCCAGGGAGGCCGTGACACGTAACCGAGAGCTGATGGTCATACTAAATTCCAAGTGACGAGGGGGGCTTGAACCTTCAACGTCTTGATGACGCCGGGGGGTAGTGCGCGGGTCAGTCTTTCAACGCCCGGTACGAAATGAGTGAGCTCGTGTGAGTGCGTGTGAGTGGTCAGAGAAAAGGCGTCAAGCTCGCGCCAATGTACCGAAAATGAAATCGTTTTCATATCCGCGCGAGCGCGCCGATGGATCAGCTCTTGGCGGGTGCTTTGAGCGGGAGCTCGCCGGTGAGCAAGGCGGGCCGGCGGCGATCCGGCGGCACGCCGCTGTTGCCGCGAGCGGAGCCCGCGATGTCCACTCAGGTGTATGTGCGCGCGTCGCGCCACCGATCAGAACGATGGAAAAAAGAAGGCCGAGCGAAGCGCGGGTGCGCTTGGCTCGGCCGATTGTTTGGCGGCTAACGCCGAGGGACTACTTAACGGCGCAAGTGGCGTCGCTCTGGGCGAAAAGGCCCATATTCGCAGCGGCGACCATCTTCGACTGGGTGAAGGCGAAGATGTCCGCGATGTCTTGGTCGCTGAGTTCGCTCGCAACGTACTTGGGCATGGCCGTACAGACCATTTGCCCGCCTTTCGCCTTACTGTTGCGCACGACCTGATAAAATTGCTCCTCGGTCCAGCCGCCCAGGCCC
>JBDTYJ010000120.1:0-14752 GCA_040005755.1 Pseudomonadota bacterium | reverse complement strand
TGCAACGCGATCAGCAGCGGAAACGGCTTGGTGCCGTCGTAGCTTGCTGGGAACAGGTGCAGAGACTGACTCGCGACCTCGACTTTGCCGTCGGTGGGGCGAGGCGTCTTCTTTTGGCAGCCCGGGCTGGGAACTGCCGCGGCGCCGGAGCCTCCAGCGCCGCCCATGCCAACGCTGCCGGCGCTGCCGGCGCTGCCGGCGCTGCCGGCATTAGAGCCTCCGACGCCGCCCGAACTGCCCGCGGCACCAGCAACGCTCCCTCCGGAGCCTCCGCTGGCAAAAGCCCCCGCGACCGCGCCCGCTCCGCCGGCGGGAGCGCCAGCGGTATATGCGCCGCCAACAGCTGTACCGCTGCCAGCTACCGAACCGCCCGCTGACGAAGCCGCTCCAGCGGTACCCGTATTTGCATTCGGGTCACTCGAGGCACAGCCGACCGCGGTTCCTAAAAGTAACGCGAAGAGAACTAGCTTGTTTTGATTCATGATCACGCGAGCATTCCGGCGATCATGCCGTTGCCCGTGCCCTTGCCAAAGTCGACGGTCGCCGTGCTCTTGTCACGAACCGCCGCGGTGATAACGGTGTTCAAGACGTGATTGTTGGTGACGTTGCCGGCGTCGATGAACTGCCCCGGCTTGAGGAACCCGCCGCCATTGCCCCAAATGATGTGCGGGACGTTCTTCATGCTGTGGCTCGGCCCATCGGCAATGTGGTTCGTCCACATGATGACGGACTTGTCCTGAAGGCCGCGCGCCTTGAAGGCGTCGAGCCCGTGGAGCAAGGACTGCATGCGCAAGACGTCGATCTCCGCGTGCGCCGCCTCGGCGGTCGGGTTGCTTCCCGATGCCGAATCGGAGTCCACCCGATGGCTGAGGTGGTGGAACGGCCAGTTGAGGCTCGCGTTCGAGGGAACGCTGTATTTCGTGCCGTCGGTGCCGTCGCCCCACTGAAGCGTCGCAACCCGATTGTAGTTGCACGCAAACGCCAGCGCGACGAGCTCTAGGTGCAGCTTGACGACGTCCTCGATCATCCCGTTGGACGTGAAGGCGAAGCCTTTGCTGAGCGCATCGAGTTGTGACGTCGAGAGCCCTGCCTTGGTGCAGCCGGCGGCCATGGTTGCCATCGTGACCTCCGTCTCGCGAATCGCGTCGAAGTGTTGCTTCAGCCGTTGGATATCCGCGGCGCTCAACGCGGAGTTATTCATCAGACTGGTCAACTCCCCTCGCACTAGGTCGTTGACGCTCTTGCGAGTCGTCACGAGCTCGGCCGCGACCGGATCGGTCATGGTTGCGCCGCTGGGCGTCGTCGTCGTGAGCCCGGTGAGCTTTGAGTAGAGCGTGTAGGGGTTGACGTCGGCCGAACGGACCTGACCGGCGCCGGCAGCTTTGAACGAGATCCGCTCAGCGATGTAGCTCTTGGCGCCCGCGTATAAAGTTAGCGGATCCCCGGCAGACGGATTGACGGCTTGCGCGATGAACATATCGGCCGACATGCCGGTCGAATAGGAGCTCTGACCGCCGCCGCCCGGCACTGCGCCGGTGAGCGACTGACAAAGGCCCTGCGCATGCCCGCAACTCGTCGGGCCGGGGAGTGGGAAGTTGACGTTCTTGATGAAGGTCAGGTTCTCGGCGTGCGCGGCGAGCACGCCCACGGCCTTGTCGGTCGCGGCAGCGAGCGAAGCTTGCGTGAGCGGGCCCACCGTCGCGGGGAAAAACTTGTTTCCCACGACGCCGCAGGCGGCGACCATGAACATGCTGAATACCGGGGCGTTACCCGCTGCCCAAGCTGACCGTTCAGGCAAGCCTTCGAGGAAGGGCAGGCCGATTGCCACCGTGCCGGCCGCGCGCAAGAATGCGCGCCGATTCACCGTGGTGCGACTCGGGTGACTCATGAATGCCGAGGGGACTGTGGGGCGAGGCGAGCGCATGATTAGTTTCCTCCAGCGCGCGTTCGGAACGCGTCGCTCCGAACAAGTTGCAGGATCACGTTCTTGACAGAGCCGGTCGAAGCCATGCTCGCGGATGCGAGCGTTTGCAAGAGTGGCAGGTCGGCCGCAACGAGGTCGCGCTGCAAGCCGAAGCTGGACAGCTTCTTCGCGTAACACAAGTGTGCTTGCGAATCGTCCGCCATGAGGCGCATCAGACTTGCTGCGTCCGAGAAAGGCTTTGTCCCGCTCGCGAACTGGTAGTTGCCCGTCGAGTCGACCGGGAGGCCGCCATTCTCCGTGTCATGGTATTGCCCCATGCCGTCGAAGTGCTCGAAAGAGAAGCCGAGCGGGTTGATCATGCTGTTGTGGCACTGAGCGCCACAACTTGAGGTGAGCGTGTCGATACGCTGCCGATTGGTCTGACCAGCCATGAGCGGGGGAATGGGAGGCAGCATGGCTGCTGGCGCCCCCAGCTTTGCGCACAGCACGTCCAGGTTCAGGGTGACGCCTCGGTGAATCGAATCCGGTTCCGCGTTGAAGCCGTACAGCGCAAGGAACGGGATCTGCAAGAAGTAGCCGACACGCTGCTGGCCGAGATCCGCTTCCGAGTACCCGGTACCTGCTTTCAAGCCGTAAAGGGGCGCCGTGCCCGGGCCGACGAAACCGCTCGTCGAGGTCAGAATCTCCTTCAGGCCCAAGTTCTTGGAGAAAATTTTGTCGAAGAACAAGGCCGACACATCCTGGAACTCCTTGTTCAGGGCGGTGCTGTACGTCGGGACGTTGACCTTGCTAATCTGGCTATAACGATCGAAGTGCAACAGCTCGGAGTGGAACTGCCGCATCACGGTCGTTGCGCCTGCATTTTCCAGCATTGTTTGCGCTGCAGCGGCGGCGCCCTCTGCGCTGTCTAGCTTTCCGGGGCCCGCAGCAGAATCGAGCAGCGCGTCACTCGGCGTGGTGCCGAGCAGCCATAGCGACAGCTTCGCGGCGACCTCATACCCGGTGAGTGGCGCCTGGCGCGCCCCGAGCTCCGTACGATAGAGGAAGTGAGGCGACTGCAACATCGCACGGATGACGAGAGAAGCACCCTTCGCGAAGTTGCTTCGCGTTCCCGTGAGCGAGGAGCCCTGGTTGAACAGGGTCAGATACGCGGCCTGTTCTGCTGTCGTCAGCGGCCGGCGGTATGCGCGCCGACCAAACGTGGAGATGAAACCCGCCGCGTCAGTCCCTGAATAAACCTTTGCGAGCGTGGCGTCCGTTGCGGTCACCTGCGCTGAAAGCGTTTCAGCGGCGCCCTGAAAATCCCCCCAGGATTCCTGGTTCACGTCGAGCACAAGCTCGTTGTTGCTGAAGTCAGTCGTGCCCACGACGGCCGTTTGAAACTTCTGCTCGAGGCCTGAGGGAGCGGAAAGTTTGAGAATATCCTGAACGGACTGCGCCCATTGCGCGTTGCTCATCCGGACCACCCGGAAGTACTTCGGCGACCCATCCAGGTTCAAGCTGCCGGGACCAGATGTGCTCGGAGCCCCTGCCGTGCTGCTGGGGCCGCTGGGGCCGCTGGGGCCGCTGGGGCCGCTGCTTGGTGGACCACCGCCTGCTCCGGCCCCGGAAGGCCCGGAGCGCGAACCATCAACTACACCAGTGCACGCGAGCAGCATTCCTGCCGCCGAGACGACCGCGCCAGCGATAGCAGTACGGAACTTCATGAGCTTTGCTTCCAATCGGATTGTTGCGGTTGCCGACCCTGCCCAAGACGCGACGCCGCAGTACGACCTTTGGTTACTGAGTCGCAGGCACAGCTGCGAGAGCAGTTAAGATCCTTAGCCTTTGCCAGCGTGTATGGGGGTGTCAGAGCTCGGGCGGAGCACGTCGTAACATGCAGTGACGGGAGCGATCCGATTCCATCCCAGCTAGTAACGCAAAGAAAACCAAGCCCAAAAACTGCAACTCGAGTGTCAATCCAATTTTCCGTCTGCAGCCTTCGCGGGACTCATTCTCTTACGGCCGCAGCACTAATTTCACGATATCAGTGTGGTGATCCGTAATGAATGCCGCCAAACTTTTTTCAGCGCAGCGCGGCCACTCACTCGTCTCGCACGCCGTCACAGGCATCGGTGGCAAAGAATTGCGGCTCCACGCCAAAGCTGGCGCGAAGGCGTTCGGCGACCGCCGCCGCAACGTGGGGCACTGCTTCGCGCTCAAGCACCGTGACAGTGCAACCTCCAAAGCCTCCGCCGGTCATTCGTGACCCGTACACGCCAGGCACTGCTACAGCGCCAGCCACCGCTTCATCCAGCTCCGGGCAGCTGACTTGATAGTCGTCGCGCAGCGAGGCGTGGGACGCGGACATAAGGTCCCCCAACCCGGTTAAATCCCCGGTTCGCAGCGCCTGGGCGGCGGCAAGCGTGCGCGCGTTCTCGGTGACCACGTGCCGACAACGCTGGGCGATTGGCGCGGGCAACGTTGAGTACCGCGCGCTCAAGTCAGCGACGCTGACGTCCCGCAACGCACGCACTCCCGGCAGTGCGCGAGCGAGGATCGCGACGCCCGCCTCGCACTCCTCACGGCGCTGGTTGTACTTCGAGGTCGAGAGCTCGTGCTTCACGCGCGTATCGCAAATCAAAACGCAAGCGGTGCCGAGCTCCAGCGGAACCGGCTCGAACCCGAGCGAGCGGCAGTCGATCAAGAGTGCCTGCTGCGCTCGACCGAGCGCGGCAATGTATTGATCCATGATGCCGCAATTCGTGCCGACGTAGCGGTGCTCCGCGGTCTGCCCTGCCAACGCCAACTGCACGCGATCCGGATCGCTTGCCCCGCCAAGGCTCGCCAAGGCGTAACCTACGGCGAGCTCCAACGCCGCGGACGCGGAAAGACCAGCCCCTCCCGGAACGTCGCTGCTGATCAGCAGGTTGGCACCTTTGAGGATGAAGCCGCGCTCGATCAGCGCGCGCGCGGTACCTTCGACGTAGTCGAGCCAGGAGCCTCGACGCGGCGGGCCCGGCTGGGCGAGGTCCAACTCCACCGTGCTGTCCGTATTCGCGGAGTAAGCGACCACGCGCAGGTCATCGCGCGCTGCCGCTGCCACGAACGTGCGTCGATCGATGGCCATGGGCAACACGAAACCGTCGTTGTAGTCCGTGTGCTCGCCGATCAGGTTGACTCGACCCGGCGCAGAGAACAGGCGCGGCACCCCGCCAAATTGCAGCTCGAACTGACGCCGGAGTTGGCTCGGGTCAATCATGCTCAACCCGGGTACCACACGACTCGCGGATCGTCCGACGCGCGCTGATACGTCCAAGCGGCTTCGACCATGCGGGCGAGATCGAAGTGAGGCCGCCAACCGAGCAAGAACTTAGCCTTGCTGTTGTCGAGCCAAGTCGAAAAATACGGAGTGCTCACCGGCACGCCCGGAAGCTTGCGCGTCTCAAGCAGGTAGCGAGCGAGCTGCCCATAGTCCACTGGTTCATCCATACACACGTTGAACGTTTGTCCTGCAGCGCGTGGGTGATCAATCGCGCACAAGATGGCAGAGACCAGATCCTCGACGTGTACGAAGTTGCGTTTCACGGGCACACCGCTCGGGTCGAGCATGACCGGTACGGCGCCGCTCGCGCGGTACTCTTGCGCGCGTTCCGGACCCACGAGCTCCGCCCAGTTCGGCCCGCCGAACACGTCGTCGCCGAAAGAGAGTTGGTACTTGAAGTCGTCCTTGTCCATGATCCAAGGCGCGCGTAGGCAAGTGGTGGGGAGCCGATATTGCAGAGCGTATTGCTCGAGCATCACTTCCTCGAGCACCTTGGATAGCGCGTAGCAGCCCGGATATGCGCTGTGCCCCTGCGCCTCGGTGACGGGCACCGGGTGCGGATAAAAGAAGTGACCGAGCGCGGCGTCGCCACCGATCAGGATGAACTGCCGAAACATCGGCGTGGCGCGACACGCTTCGAGCAGCCAGAACATGCCCTTCACGGCGACGTCCATAATGGCTTCGGGCGTTTCCTTCGGGGTTGCCAAGTGCAGTACATGCGTCACCCCGACCATTGCCTCGGCAGCGGTCTCGCGGCGATCGATGGAGCCCCGCACGACCTCCAGCCGGTCCCCCGCCGGAAGCAGGCGGTTGTGGCACAACGCCCTAACGCGAAAGGCCGCGAACGCCGGGTCGTTGAGCAGGCGCCGAATGAAGGCTTGCCCGACCTTACCTGCCGCCCCAGTGACTAGGATTCGCGGTTCCGATGCCGTGGAGGCCGAATTGTGCGGCGGGCTGTTGGGTGAATCGACTCGGTTCATGTCATTTAACTTCTTCGCGGGAGGCGAGCCACGATCGGAGGAGGCCTCTTTCACGCGAGCAGGCGCCGGAATTCAACCGGTTGTATCCTGGGTATTAACAGTTTTTTCAAGCCTAAAGCCAGCCTTCGCGGCTGTTTCGGAAGGCCTCGATCGAAGCTCCGCGGCTACTGCGCTCGCGGCGCGGCGTTGTCACCGTGCAATTCCACCGTGACCGGCCGGCATCGGACGCGGGGATGGCCACCGCGCCGCCCCGGAGCGGTGCTCGGACATGCTAGAGTCGGCCCGAACAAATGGCGCGCCCCACGAAGACGGCACGCGGCAGTGCCCCGCTCATTCCGACGGACAGCGTGGCTTCGTCTCCCCATATGCCCTCGCCCGTAACCAAGCTCGAGGCGATCAAGAAGCGCGTCACCATCGCGGACTTGGCGCGTGTGCTGGGCATGGATAAATCCAGCGTTTCTCTGGCTTTGCGCGACAGCACGCGCATATCCGAAGCCACCCGCCTGCGCGTTCGCAACGCAGCCAACGCACACAACTACTCGCCCAATTGGGCAGCCAGACAGTTGGCCGGTCCGTCCGAGCGCGCCATCGGGCTGGTCATGCCGAGCACGTTCGAGTGTTTGGTCCGCCCGCCCGTGGTCAGCACCACCCAAGCTTTGGCCCGCCTCGCTGCGTCTCGCGGGCTCACACTCAACCTGATCGCGAGCGAGCAGCTGATCGAAGGCGCAGTTGAGCCGTTGGCGCCACTGCAAGCCGACGGCTTGCTGGTTTGGGGAGACGTGCCCGCGTCGTCCACAGAGCGCTTTTCGGCGACCTATTCGCGTCCTTCCATCGTGCTGGACCCCCACCACCCCAGCTACGCGCGGTACACGGGCAACGCGCTGCGCGTTCAAAACCAAGCCGGCGCGAGCACGGTGGTGCAGCACCTGCTGGACCGCGGCGCGCTGCACCTGACCTTTGTGCAGGCCGTGGCCGCGCACCTGGGGCATGTGGAGCGTTGGCGCGGCGCGCAAGAAACTTGGCTCGAGCACGCCGCGGCTAACGCCCTGGAGAAAATTGCGCTCGAGGAGCTCACCGATGCCGACTTGAAACGCATCGCCGCTCGCCCTTGCGCGGCCATCTTCTGCTCGAATGACCGGGGCGCAATCCAGCTTTGGCATCGGCTGCAACACCTTGGGATTGCCGTACCGGGCGACGTGAAGCTGGCCGGCTTCGATGGCGATGAGTACGGCGCGCTCGTCGGCCTAACGACTGCGCTGTTCGACTCTGCCACCCTGGCCGAAATGGCCTTCGACGCCATCGACGAGCTGCTTTCGCATCGCCGCACCGAGGTCGTGGAAGGCGCGGTGCCCGTCGTGCTGCGCGGCGGCACCACGAGCTGACGTCAGCCCGGCGCTACGCGCGCTACGCCGGCCAAGCGAGGTCGTTCGTGGGGCGCTTCCCTCGCGCCCCGAACTGCCTACGGACTACTGCGCGCGCGTAACGCTCACGACGTCGAACTGGAGGAAGTCACCGATGTACGGGCTCGGCATCGTGGTGACACCGCTAACCTGCGCATTGAAATTGTAGCACTCGTGCTCATCGGAGCCGACGATGTAAAACTCGAGCTTTGCTTGCCCCTGAATCGGAATGGTCACCGTGTAATCGCTCGGGTACACGGCGTGCGGCGGCCTGTCCTGGTTCTTTTCGGCGGTGTAGTTGAGGAAGTAGTGCTGCTTAGGCGCGGATACCGTGAGGCCAAACATGTTGAAGCCGTTCCAACAATTGTCGGTCGGGGTGATTTCGGCCGGCAGCGCGAAGGGCAGCTCGCTGGTTTTGTTCTTACACGCCGAGGTGAAGCCACCGACAGTAGGCACGCCGCCTGTGTAGAAGCGGTTGCTCTTCGTATCGAGGGTGCCGCCGGAATACCAGTACCCCTCCATAATGCCGCGCACGTGTAGGGTGACGTTGTATGTGACGCTCGCATCACCGCCAAACTGCAGCTGAATTTTTTGGTTTTTTACGGCGGTGTCCTGCGGGCAAACATCCCCAGGAGCGGCCACTGCGTGGTAACCGGCTTGGCAAGGGTCGAGCAATTGGTAGTGATTCAAAATGGCTGCCGCGGCGAGATCGTCGCCCGCGCCAGCGCTGCCACCCGCGACCCCAGCTGCTCCAGACGCGCCTCCAGCACTGTTGCCCGAGACCCCGCCGTTCGCGGCCCCGGCGACGCTTGGCGAACCGGACGTTCCGCCGCCGCCCGCTGAACCAGCAATGCCCGCGCCACCGCTGCTCGCACCAGCACTGGGGGCGCCCGCAGAAGCCGCGCCAGCCGCGCTTAGACCTGCGCTGCCTCCCGCTGCAGTCGGGACGCCAGCCGCGCCCGCCTGCGAGGAGTTCCCTGCGCCGCCGCCCGAGTGCGGCACGGTGTCACTGCCGCACGCGGCGCCCGCGCTCACTAAACCCAAGACAAATGCTGCTGAAGCTATCCGCCGCGACATCAAGCACTGACCCGGAGCCCGCTCAGCCCTGAAATGACGTGCTCGCTATGGAGACTGACTTCTTTCAGATTCGCGCCCATGATATTCCCAACCGTCATTAGCGCTTGCGACAAGGTGCCACTCGCCTTTCGATAATGCTGATCATCCGTCAATTGACCGCTTGGCCGAGCGCAGCCGCCGTGATCTGTCTCCAGAAACAATGGCTGGAACGAGGATAAACGGCTCAGGAAATAACGGGCTTGAACTGCCATCCGATATTTGCGCCGGCGGCCGGATTGCGCGCCTTGGAAGGATGGCAGGCAGGGAGATTTTCGCCACGAAGCCAAGATCTCGTGCGAGGAAAACATTCTAATGGCGCGCCGGCCCCGCGTTTAGCGACAACAGGCTCGTGTGTTCGTGCAGCGCATGCGCACACACCTCAGCCGCGTTTTTTTGAGTTCGCATGGTTGGCAGGATCCAGGTCAAAGTACTAATGCGGTCCCGCCCAGCACCTCTTTGACTTCGGCGCGCGTGCCGACCGTCACGAGGCCGCGCTGTCCGCTTTCTCGAGCAGGCGTCGCACGCGCTGGGCGAGTTCCTGGGCTGAGTAAGGCTTAGCCAGGAATTCAACCTTCTCAGGTAGGTTCCCATGATCTGCGATCATGTTTCGTGTGTACCCAGAAACGAACAGCACCGGGATCCGGGGAAGCGCCGCCGCAACCCGCTCGGCGAGCGCGCGCCCGTTGAGGCCCGGCATCACCACGTCGGTGATCAGTAGCTCCGGAACCGGCTGTAAGGAGGGCAGTGCGGCAAGCGCTTGGTCCCCGTTTGGAAAATAGTGGACCGTGTGCCCGAGCTGTTCCAGCACCGTTTTTGAGAAGGCGCCGACTCGCGCGTCATCTTCCACCAACAGAATGGAGGCCGCGCGCGCGAAGGGGGCCTGCGACGGCGGGTGCTTGGGGGGCGTGCTCGGAGCTACGTCCGCCGCCGGCAAATAGATCTTGAACGTTGCGCCGCGCCCGAGCTCGGATTCGACCTCGATGCTCCCGCCGTTCTGCTGAACCGCACCGTAGACCATGGCAAGGCCGAGCCCAGTGCCCTTGCCCGCTTCTTTGGTGGTGAAGAACGGTTCGAACAAATGCGCCCGGACCTCATCACTCATGCCCACTCCGTCGTCGGAGACCGTCAGCAACGCATGCTTGCCGGGCCGCGGACGAACGGATGATTCAGCGCCATCGGCGGGAATGACGACGGTTGAGGTCGCGATCGTGAAACGCCCGCCGCCCACCATCGCGTCGCGCGCGTTCACGGCCAAATTCAGGATGATCTGCTCGACTTGCCCGGGGTCGAAGCAAATTGGCGTGACATCTTCGCCGTAGGCGGTCTCGAGCTGAACGTCCTCGCCAAGTAACCGGACAACCATATTCTCGATGCGACTGAGGAGCGCGTTTAGGTCTAGCGCTCGCGGGGCGATCGCGCTCTTGCGCGAAAAGGCCAGGAGCTGCCGGGTCAAGGTGGCCGCGGAACGCGCCGCGTCGGCGGCGTCCACCAAGTGTCGGCAGCTTGGCTCGTCGGGTGCCAGCATCGCCAAACCGAGCTCGATGCCACCCGAGATCACCGTCAACAGGTTGTTGAAGTCGTGGGCAACTCCGCCTGCAAGTCGGCCAATCGACTCCATTTTCTGGGCGTGCATCAGCTGCGTTTCCAGGTGTTTGCGCTCCGACACGTCGGTGAAGGTCACCAGAACCGGCGTCAGCTCTAAAGCTCCACCTGCGATGGCCTCGGCGGTGATGCCGAGGTGAAACGTTGAACCATCCGCGCGGAGCGCGGGGATCTCGACGTACTGGACGCGACAGTCCCTGACCCGCTTCAAAGTCTGCTCGGGCCCCTCCGGGGTCTTCCAAAGCTCGAACAACGAGCGACCGACAAGCGTTTCCGAGTCGGGATACCCCCACAGGCGAGACAGCGCAGCATTGGCGAACGTGAATGTGCCTCGTGCGTCGGCAATGGCCATCGCCTGAGCGCTCGAGGTCAAAACGGTATCGAGCACGTGCAGTCGTTCGTCAGCGGTACGTCGCTCTGTCACGTCTTGCACCGCTCCGATGGTGCGACTGGCACGCCTTTGCCCGTGCAAGGTTTCGAAGTGGGTCTGCGAGCGCGTGAGCAGCCAACGTTGCTGACCCTGTCGATCGATGATGCGATGTTCGATATCGAACAGACCATCGCCGCCGGGATCGTGCGCGCGGCGTACCGCGTTGCCCACGCGCGGCGCGTCCTCTGGATGAACGTGCCCGAGGATCTTGGGCAGTGTTACCGGTTCATCGGCATCCCAGCCGTACATGTGCCGCAGCTCCGGCGACCAATAGAGCACTTCGGCCTGATGGTCATGGTCGAAGATCCCGATGTTGCCGACACGGATCGCTTGCAGCAGGCGTTCATCGTCATCCCGCATGGAGTCACGATAGTAGCGTGGCGCGGATTTGTAACCAGCAAGGGGGATGCTCGGGCGTGGCCCGCAGCACGCGCGAACGCACCGCAACACCCGGCACGGTGAGCTTACATCGTAGCCGACGGAAGAATCCGCAGGCGCTGGTAGAGTTGGTGCCCGGCTCGGCCTCCTTGCGGCTGGGTCGCAAGGAGGCCGAGATTTGCAGGGCAGTCGAGATGATCCGAAAAAACTGGTCTCACCCGATAGAAGATGAAAGCGCGCGCTTTCGCACCACGCTGCCACCGATTGCCGAGAAAGGAAGATTTCAGGTGAACGTGATCGTCAAGGGGTTTGGGGCGGCTCGATAGACCTTGCTTAAGCAGCCACGGAGGCAGAGGCAGGCTGCGGCAGTTCCGGCGATAGGAGAGGTGGACTTGGAACGCTGATCTGATCAGGCCGAAATACGCATCTGCAGCCCCATCGTACCCAACGAAGCTATCCGGGTACTCGGCACTTGTCGCCCAGCCACTGGCTAGCGACCCGCAGCAACTTGCGCGCTAACCAGCTCGATCTTCCTCTGCGCCTCCACTGTGCACACGGCTGCGCTCAACCACGCGCACCGATCGCGGAACCCGCGGAGGTGGCCGCTCGGGCATACGGAGCGGGCTCAGCGCAGCGTGCAACTTGAAGGCGTGATTTGGTCAGGGGTTTCCTCCAGCGACCTGCGTAACGTCACCAAGCTGCCAAGCGAATGAGATACCTTCAGCCAAGTCCATGATGTGATTATTGCTTTGATTCGTGAAAAGGATATCTGCGTAACCATCGGGACGATTTACAGTGCCATACTGGCCAGTGGCAGGCGGCAACCCCAAAGCGGACGTCAAGTTCGTAAACGTCCATGGGCCTCCGGAAGGCAACTCAGCAATAGAAATATCAGTCGAAAAGCTTTGAATCACGATAGTGGGTACTTGGTCGACGTTGCGCACGAAGGGAAAGACCGCTTTAACCGGAAAAGTTATGGGTGGCTGAGTGGCCGCGGAAAGATTGCCTGCGGGATTCCAGCGCCCAGTCAGTGAATTTAGCGACAATTCAATGATCTTTCCTGTCGTATCGATGAAGAGGACGATGCTGTATCCGTCGGGACGAGTATAGGGACGCGGACTCCCGACGGCAGCAAGCGGAGCGCCCGTCGCTTGCGTGAGATCCCTCGGGACAGACCAAGCGCCCGCGCCAAAGGACGTGAGCTCCATGATATGGCCAGTCGTACTCCGATAGACGATCGCGTTGTAGCCGTCAGCACGAATATACGTCTGTGGGCCGCTCTGCTGGTCTACGGTACCATCCCGGCTAATAACGTTGTGTTGCCAGCTGGAAAGCAGGGGCCTCCATTTCATTTCGCTTATGCCGCCCCAAAGATTTCCATAGATAACAGAGACGTCGCCGCTTTCGAGGTTAGCGCCGCCGAAGGCGCTTCCGCGAACGAGTACGCTCGGTGTTGACGAGGAAGCGGTGAGTTCGTCGTTCCCGAAGCCGGAGTTAGGACCGACGAGATTCGTGACCTTCACGCCGCTGGCAAGGACACGCACTTCATAGATACTCCGGTTGGATGAGCTAGTGTCGTGCCGATATACAACGCCTGTCGAGCTGTCCTCCGCGCGCGTATAGAGGGCGACGCCGCTGCTCACCGTGGGCGCTCCGAATGCGGTTGTGTAGTCTTTCTGTGACCAGTAGCTCGAAAGTAGCTTTAAATGGGAATCCGTCGGGCCCCTGTAGAAAATAGCGGTGTCCCCGGCATGGCCTTCCCCCAGTTCAATACCGCTCGGAGACCCGAACGAAGGCGCATTGCCGATGATTCCATTCGCCCAGTCTCGATAGCGTTCGCCCCCAATAACGTCCTGCCGGGTCACTGAATTAGAAACACAAAATCCATAGCTGAGGACGCCGGTGGGACGAGGACGATTCTGAACATATTGATACGGGCTGCTACCCGAGTCACCGTGCCATTGAATTTGATTCACCCCAGGAATACTCGACATGAAGAAGGCAGTCCCATCCCAACCGCTCACCACAGCTGTGCCCTTGCGCAGGGTTCCACCCCCCGTTCCGGTCGCCCCTGACCCGTTCGCCGCGCAGGAAGCGGTATTTTCACCCCACCCGCGAATGTCGAGAACCGATCCGCGCAGCCCAACGGAAGACCCACGATAAAGGGGTTTCGACACATGGAAAGGTTGTCCTGAAAAGTCGTCGGGCGGAGAGCTCAGTCGAATGAGTGCCACATCCACAGTGCTGTCCGGATGTTCATAGATGTTGATTGCTGTGGCAGCCTTGGTGTTGAGACCATTCAACTTCACAGTGAATCTGCTGTACGGTGTAATCAAAGGTTGCCCGCCACCCGCAGTTGCGGTCGTGTTGACACAGTGGGCGGCAGTAAGCACCCAGTTGGGTCGCAGCATTGTTCCCGTACAGTAGCGCGTCCCTCCGTCCAGCATTACCTTCGCAACGCCGATCACGTCGAGCCCGACGTCGGTCCCGTTGATGATGCGGTCTTGGCTGTTTTCGACGGGCTCCGCGTCCATACCTCCGCATGCGCCAAGGGTGAACGCACTCGCGAATAGAGTGACGAGAAAGCCCGGGACATTATTCCGTCGCAACATCTGGCACCACACTCCCTAGAGTGTCGGAAGACACCCGTCTTGACGGCGTTTATTACTAAAGGCTCCTTTTCCTGTCTACTGAAATGGAACGACATACGACTATCCGTAGTGGAAGGCCCGACTGCGCGGCGCCGGAGTCCGACGCTTGAATTGGCTCTGGATAGTCGAGGCGTCGTGGGTCCGAGCCCTTAGGGCTCGCGAGTGTGGAGATCGACCGATCGAAGCCGCTGTTGCTTTCGTGCCTTGACGATGTAGTTCCAGTCGCCGTCGAGGTGGTCTCTCGATGTTTAGTTCACTGAGCTCCTTCCCTGTGACCTTTTTGCCTGTTGGGTGCGAGCGGCGGTCGAGGCGGGCACGCACGACGAGCCCACCGCGATTGGTCGTGTTGCTGATCAGATTGATGACCGTCTCGTAGCAACGCAGCGGCCTACCGCGCCAATTCATCGAGATGAACGAGAAGAGCCGGTGCTCTACCTTGTTCCATTTGCTCGTTCCCGGCGGGAAGTGGCATCACGTGGATGCCAGATTCAGCGTGTCGGCAAGTCGCTGAAGCTTGATGCTTCCAGACGTGCGAACGGTAACCGTTGCTCCCGCCGGCGTCGGCAGTGATGAACAGCTCGCGGGTGTTTCCGCCAAGCCTCGATCGACTTCACCGCGAATACCGGCGTGTTATGGTCGATGCCGACGCTCACGAAGCCGGCGTTAGAAGCACGTCGTAGATGCCATGGGGGAATCGCGTTGCCTACGGCGTCGCTGGGAAAGTCGTGCACGTCGACCTGCTCGGGCTCGCCCGTTCGGACGGCACCCGCGGCCTCCGGCGCCCGCGACACCCTCAGTACAGAAATCCTCGTGATGGGAATTCTCCATCGGGCCGGCGTCGCTGCCTGTTCCAGGGTAAAGTACCGACCGATAGCCAGCGGCTCTACTTTGCCCGCTCGTGGTAACACTGCCCTTCGCGGATGCCAGGCCCGCCACCAGCCAGAAGCTTCCGCGGCCAAACGTCGAG
>JBDTYJ010000119.1:0-14934 GCA_040005755.1 Pseudomonadota bacterium | reverse complement strand
GTGCCGCCGCAGGTGCCTTCGCACTTGGCGCCAGCTTCGACGTCACAGGAGCCTTTGCACTCGGCATCGCACTTGCCGCTCAGCTTGCCACCTTCACAGGTGACCTTGGCTTCACCGGGCTTGATCTTCGCGTCGCACTTGCCGGCGCAATCAGCCATGGCGTTGACGGAAGCCGTGCACACCGGGGGCTGAGCCTTGACGCTGACTTTGGCAGCTGCCTTGGCCTTCACTTCACCGATCATCTTTACGGCGGCATGACAGGCGGCTTCCGCCTTCTTGCCCGGGCCGTCTTCTTTCGGCTTCAGGTCGGCGTCGGAAGCGCCGAGGTCTTTTGCGAGGTTGCCGCACGCGGTGGCGACCTCCGCTTCGAGGTCAGCGGCGATCTTTTGCAGATCGGCGCCGGCTGCGAGCGAGGCCTTCACTTTGCCTTCGAGTTCGCCGTCGAGACCGAAGTTGGCGGCCATCAACGCATCTGCATCAGCGACGTTCGCTGGGCAGCTGCCGGGAACGCCGGGCACGTCGGGCATCTTCGGGGCGCCAGGGATGCCCTTCATTGCGCCACAATCAACGATCAACGGAACAGCTAGAATCAAGCCGGCACCAAGCCAGGCTCTCGACGTCTTGCGAGCGAACATAGTTACTATCCTCCTCGGGCTCCGAATAAGGGCCGCGATAACGGCGCCGACGCTAGCCCGAGACTTCGCGCTTGAAAACTACCCAATGTTACCGGCGGGCGATTCCCCGGCCGGCGACGGCGTTTCTACGAGGTTCACACTAGAGGAGCGGCGGCGGGCGCCACGCCTCCTGGGGGGAGAGAATTAACGTCGCGTACGCGGACTGCGCGCGGCCGGTCGTTCGGGTGCATTTGGCGAATGTGCAGACGGCGGCGCTGCCGGGGGCGCAGGCGAGCTCAGAAAGGGCAGCTCAATTTGCTCGGCGTTGAGCGACTTGCGGGGCGCCTTCTGGCCTGCGCGCGCCAAAAAGTCGTCTTCTCGGGCCATGTCCGCGTTGACGACCTCTTCGTTGTCGAAGGCGAACGCAAGGGCGTCGAACACCTTGGCAGGGCCGAGCTGCGGATAGCGCTTCAGGATCCGCTCGAGGCTAGCGCCGCTTCGATAAAAGGCCCACAGCCGGCGCACCGGCACGCGCGACCCGTGCACGTAGGGGCTTCCGCCAAGCACGTTCGGATCCGACCGAACATGCGGGTGCGGCACCAAGACGATGGGGAGCGTCATGCGGTGATCAGCCTTAACGCTTTGCCTGCGCCGCGCAAAGAGCAAAGCTCAACGCGGCATTTCCACGGCCTCGCGGTGCTCGGCGAAAGTTCGACTGAAGACGTGGTGTCCCCCACCCTTGGCCACGAAGTACAGGTAGTTGCTCTGCGCCGGCGCGAGCACCGCTTCGATCGAAGCCTCTCCCGGGTTCGCGATCGGGCCGGGCGGCAATCCAGCGTGTCTGTAGGTGTTGTACGGATTGGCCGCATCG
Organism: Pseudomonadota bacterium; assembly: GCA_040005755.1. Taxonomy (GTDB): domain Bacteria; phylum Myxococcota_A; class Polyangia; order Polyangiales; family Polyangiaceae; genus PMG-095. The sequence continues at coordinate 13,449 of JBDTYJ010000119.1, read as the reverse complement.
CGCAGCAAGGCGGGCGTCACCGCACCGTGAAAGCCAGCGCAGCTCGGAATGTCCGCGGCGCGCACCATGCAGCCATAGCTGGCGGTTGGATCCGACTGCAGCATGCGTGCAGGACGAAACTCCGGATCATGCAAACGATTGAAGAACACGCTGGCGATGAGCGGGCGCTCTTCGGCGGCTTGCGCCTCCTTCTCGATCATTGAGGCCAGGGTGATCACGTCGCCTTCGCTGAAGCCGTCTGCGTGAGCCAGCTGTTCGAAGCGTCCCGGGTGCGCCTGAAACAGTTTTTGGATACGGCCTTTGGCTTCCCGCGCCAAAACGCGCACGACCTCACGGGCGTCACTATCCAGCAGCAAGCCGTAACTGGCGGGAAACAAATAGCCCTCGGCGTTCGGGCCAGTGATGCCGAGCTCCTTCAGCAGTGCGGGGTCGCTGACCGCTGCGCGAAATGCCGTCAGGCTGCACACTTCGGCGCGCTCCAGGCGCTGCCCGACTTGCTGGGACTGAAATCCCTCAGGCACGGTAACGCGCAGCGCGGGCCGATTGGGGCTGCGCGCGAGCCGCAGAACCATCTCTCGCGGGGACGCTCCGTCGTTCAGCAAATGTTCCCCGCCGGCGACTTGAAAGCCCGGCTGAAACAGGCCCACGTACGTGCGAAAGAGACGCGGGCTCAGCAGGGCACCCCGAGTCACGAGCAGCTCGCTGAGCTCATTCACGGTCGCCGCCGCGGGGATCTCGACCAAGAACGCGCGGCCGCCACCGGGCCCCTCAAGCCACGACCAGATCAGCAGCGGGGCACAAGCCGCGAATAGTACCAAAAGAGCCGCGAGCAGCCCGCGCCCTAGAGCGCCCAGCGTGGTTCGGCGTTGCGGCGGAGCAGGCTTGCCCGACGTGCGACGTCGCTTTCGCTTTCGCCGGCTGGACGGCACAGCGCCCGGGCTACTCGGCCCCTTGCCCGCAGCAAGCGGCGCGCCGCCCGGCGCCAAGGGCGGCTGCGATTTGCGGCGGGGCGGCTGGCTCATGGCTCCTCGTCGTCCGCGTACTGGTCGTGTTCGTCCTCGGCGTGAGTGCGATCCCGCGGCGCGGGTCGAGTTGGCTCGGCTTGGTCTTCGTGCTCGCGGGGTGCGCGTTGCCCGTCCAACCAGCTCTGCAGGAGCACCGCGGCGGCCGCGCTATCGACTCGTTCCCGCGCTTCACGGGTTGTCGTGCCGTTCTCGCGTAGCCGGGCGTGGGCTTCTTTGGTCGACAGCCACTCGTCGATGAGCTCCACGCGCGCGGCCGTGCGCTTCTCGAGCGCCTCAGCGAAACGACGTGCGCGCTGCGCGGGCGGCCCCTCTTTGCCGTTCAAGTGCCGGGGCAAGCCGATCAGGAAAAGCGTAATGCCCTCGGCCAAAGCGAGCCGAGCAAGGTCGCTGACGACGCGCCGCTGGTCGCGGCCGTCCAGATACGGGCGCGGATGGGCCATCAGGCCGAGCTCATCGGCAATGGCCAGCCCGACACGGACTTTTCCGAGGTCCACGGCTGCGGCCCGCATGCCCGGCGTGTTTAGCACTGTAACGGGTTCATCACCGCGAGTTTCAGGGCCGGGACCCTCTCGTTGCCTAAGTTTCGGAGCGGGCGGCCCAGCGTCCAGCAAAAAACGGTCCGTGAGCTTGACCCGACTCGCCCATCCGAGCATAAGCGCGGTCGACCGCGGCGCGCCCCGCCCGGTAATTCAGGATCGAAAGTCATGCAATTCCGCGCCGTCAAGGGGACGAACGACATCCTCCCCGACGAGGTCAGACGCTGGCAGCGCGTCGAGCAAACGTTTCGCGGCGCGATGGCCCTGGCTGGGTTCTCCGAAGTGCGAACGCCGATCCTCGAGCACAAGAACTTATTCGTGCGCTCGACCGGCGAGACTTCGGAGATCGTCGAAAAGCAAATGTTCGAGCTGGAGCGCAGCGGTGATGTGCTCGTGCTGCGTCCCGAAGGCACGCCCGGCGCCGCTCGCGCGTACCTCACCAACAGCGTGCAGGCGCAGGAGCCGGTATCGCGCTGGTACTACATCGGCGCCATGTTCCGCGCTGAGCAGCCACAGCGTGGGCGCTATCGCCAGTTTCACCAAGCCGGCTGCGAGCTGTACGGCGATGCAAGCCCGGCCTGCGACGCCGAATTGCTGGACCTATTGCATGGCTTTTTGCGAGCTCTTGGCATCACGGATCTCGTCATCGCCGTGAACTCGATCGGCGGGCTGGAAAGTCGTGCCGCGTACCGCCAAGCACTCTTGGATCACCTGCGCCCCCGCGCCGAGTCGCTGAGCGACCACGCCAAGAAGCGCCTCGAAGACAACCCCTTACGCATTCTGGATTCCAAGGATCCGCGTGATCGCGCGGCCGTCTCCGACGCTCCGTCGATTCTGGATGCGCTCACGGCTGAAGATCGCGAGCACTGGCAGGCCGTTTTGCGTGGCCTGGACGCGCTCGGTACCCCATACCAAATCACGCCGGGCCTGGTGCGCGGTCTCGACTACTACACGCGCACGGTGTTCGAGATTCAATCGAACATGGGCGGGCTCGGCTCCCAGAACACGCTGATCGCGGGCGGCCGCTATGACAACATGTTGAAGAGCCTGGGCGGCCCACAGATCCCGGCCATCGGTTGTGGCATGGGCCTGGAACGTATTCTGTTGGCGCTGGGGGAGGCCCCGGTTCAGCGGCCTACCCCGTGCTTCATCGCTCCCATGGGCGAGCCTGCCACGCTCGCCGCGCTTGCTTTGGCGCGCGAGCTCCGCGCACAGGGCGTCGTCACCGTGTTGGATGGCCGCGGCAACTCCATGAAGAGCATGCTGCGGCGCGCGGACGGCCTGGGAGCTCGCGTGTGCGTCGTGATTGGCGATTCGGAAGTCGAACAAAACCAAGTGCAGCTGAAAGATTTGGCGTCACACACGCAGGAGCAGGTGGCGCGCGTCGATGCCGCCGCGCGTATCCAGCAGATCTTCGCCACGCCAGCGGCGGCCGCGCCCGGGAGCAACCATTGAGCGGTAGTTTCGCTGCGCGGCTGTCCGCGTTTGCTGTTTTCATGTGCGGTTTCTGCGTCGCGCCGCTGGCGAGCGCGCAGGGTTTCGGCGGGCCGGGCGGCGGCGGTCTGCCCGGCGGCGGGTTCGGCGGCGGGGCTCCGCCCCAGCAGCAGAAAAAGAAGAAAAAAGACGCCCCGCCCCCCGGCACTCCGGAAATGCACGCCGCTTCCGGTGGGGAGGATTCGCTCGCCGCGCCCGGCAGCGAGCCGTCCTTGCCAGACGAGCCGCTGAAGCTGAAGCAGTCGCAGTTCGACACGATTGGCTCCGACGCGGAGCCCGACCAAGTTGAGCTCGGGCGTAACCCGCACAGCACCAAGTTCACCTTCTACGGTCCTTACATGACCGAGAAGAGCGATAAGTATCAGTTCAAGCTGGCCTTCCCAGTCTGGGCCGAGCGCACGATGCCATCGCGCACCAAGCCGCTCGAGCCGGACCGCGCGTCCCTGTTTGGAGGCCTGTATTACAACCGTCGCAGCGCCGAGCGCGCGGACGACGTGTTGTTCCCGATCTTCTGGAATCTGCGGGACAAGCTCGCCAAGACGCGCACCACCTTGATCGGCCCGTTCCTGAATCGGAGCGCGCCCAATGAGAGCGACAACTGGCTCGCGCCGCTGTACTTCGTGGGCGCCCGCAAGCATGGCGGCTACACGCTGATCCCGCCGCTGCTCACCTACACGAACCACGACGATCAAGGTGGCTTCAACCTGGTGGGCCCACTGTTCTGTTCCTGGAAGGGCGGCTCGAGCTGCGATGCGCGCACCGCGCAGGACATCGATTTCGGGATCGCGCCGCTGTACTTCTACGGGCAAAACGCCAAGACGAAGTACGAAGTCATTCCGCCGCTCCTCCACTACTACCGTTACAACGATCGGGATTTGTCGTGGACGGACATGTGGGGGCCGTACTTCCGCCGCCACACGCAGGCGATGGATAGCTTCCATCTGTTTCCGCTCTATTACAGCTTCTGGGGCAAGGACGAGCGGCACACGACAGTGCTGCCGTTCTTTCACTACGGCTACAAAGGGGACTCGTGGCTGCTCGCGACGCCGGTGTTCGTCGCCGCCCGCGGCGAACACGGTGAGAGCACGTTCGCCTCACCGCTGTACTCGCGTTACCGCGGGCGCACTGAGCTGGACATGATTACGCCGCTGTACTGGTCGTATCGCGATCCGGATATTGGCCTGAGCGAAAAAATCCTGTTCCCGTTCTTGTTCTCACGCACCAGCCCGCGCGAATCGAACCAAGCGTTTTTCCCATTCTGGGGTCACTTCGAACGTTACGGCGTTAGTGAATCCACGTGGATCACGCCGTTTTTCCAGCACACGACCGACCTGCGCGGCTGGCAGACCAATATCCACCCGCTCTTGTACGTGGGTCGGAACGCTCTGGACACGCACTTCGTCCTCGCGCCCATTTTCTGGGATTTCGCGACGCCGAAGTCGCGCACCACCGTTGCCTTCCCGGTCTACTGGCGTTTCAGCGACGAACGCGAGGTCACGCAGCTCGTAGGCAACGTGTACTATCACGAGAAGAAGCTGAAAAATGGCCTCGACTGGGAGGTCCACATCTTCCCTGCCTTCTCGTACGGCGAAACGCCGAATGGTCATTGGTGGAACGTGTTGTACGGGTTGGCCGGTTACACTCGTCAAGGCACCGCGACGACGATTCGGACTTTGTGGATTCCGACGAAGTTGAGCGAGTAGTCGTGCCCCGGAAAAATTTTTCCGGGGGCACCGACTGACACTTTTGAGGGTGATTTCTCGGCGGCTTGCACGCGGTGGCCGCGGAGGGGCTGCGCGGGTGCTTGGAAAAGGGGCGGCGCAGACCCTGGGTGGCGGCGGTGCTAGCTTTAGGGAATGAAGGCCAGAGTCGCGGTACTCGGAGCGTCGGGCTTTGCAGGCGCTGAGTTGCTCCGTCGGCTCTTGGGGCATCCGGAGCTGGAGGTCGTGCGCGTGTGCGCGAACGACCATGTGGGCGAGCTGGTATCGAGCGCACATCCGCATCTAGAGGGGCTAAGCAAACTCCGCTTCGAGAACGTGCCGCACGCGGAAGTGGCGCTCGGGGTGGACGCCGTGATCATGGGGCTACCGCATGGCGCGAGTGCGGCGGTCGCCGAGGCCGCGCTCGGCACGAACACCCGCCTCGTGGACATGTCCGGCGCCTTCCGCGTCCAAAACACCGTCGATTACGCGCGTTATTACGGGAGCGCGCACCCCCGCCCCGAGTTGCTGCCGCAGTTCGTATACGGCTTGCCGGAGCTGAATCGCGAACGAATTCGGAACGCGCGTTGCGTGGCGTCCGCAGGCTGCTTTGCGACCACGATTGAACTTATGCTGCTGCCCTTCGCCAAAGCCGGTTTACTGCGCGGCGCGGTACAAATAGTCGGCATCACCGGGTCGAGCGGAGCCGGCGCGAGCCCGAGCCCCACCACTCACCACCCCGTGCGCGCTCACAACCTACGCACGTACAAACCGCTCGAGCATGCGCACACTCCCGAAATCCTCGAAACGCTCACCGCCGCCGGAGCCGTCGCCCTTTCGTTGGATTTCGTGCCCGTCTCGGCTCCGCTCACGCGCGGCATTTTCGCCACCGCATTCTTTCGCGTCCCCGCCTCCGTTAGCGAAGAGGAGCTGCGCGCGCTCCCGGCCCGCACTTATCTAAACGAGCCTTGTGTCATCGTGCCCGAAGCGCGCCTGCCCGAGGTGGTGGCCGTGATCGGCTCGAACCGCGCCGAGGTCGGCGTTGCGCTCGGCCCGGTACGAGACGACACGCGCACCGTCACGGTCTTCGGAGCCTTGGATAATCTCGTCAAAGGCGGCGCGGGCCAAGCGCTCCAAAACCTGAACCTGATGCTCGGCCTCGACGAACTGAGCGGGCTCTCGACACCTGGCCTATTCCCGTAGCGCGCGCACGCGCTGCGCGTGGAACCGCGCGCGCTGTGAGGTGCGATGCGGGGCTGGGATCGCCCACTCTCGAACTGGTCAGTGCGCGTCGCTGCAACAGCGGAAGCCGGTTTCGGTGCCGTTGTAGTACATGTCGTGGGCGGTTTGCGCGGCGCGGCAGAAGTTGCGGCCGGGCTGCCAATAGGAGCCCTTCATGGCCGGGCGCGCGGGCGTGCTGCGGTCGATAGTCACGAATTCCTCGAGGTTGCCTGCGAGATCGGCGACGCCGAACGGGCTGACGCAGCGCTCGTACGAGCCGCTCGGCGCGCGCAGATCACGGAGTGTGCCTTGGGGGCTGACGACGTCATCGCGATCGGCGTTGCAGGCCGTGGCGTCGCGCGTGAACCCGTACGGGTACGGCTGCATGTTCTCGCCTTCGCACGCGAAATTGTACTCGCTCTCCATGCACATGCGTTTGCCGAGCTTCCGGCACGTGCGGTCGCCGTCGCGCCAGCTGCGGTGGTTGGCGGGCAGCGTTTCCCCTTGTTCCGTGAACTCGTGCTTGTCGATACAGAAGCGCATTTGCTTGCGCTCCTTCGATAAGCAGGTGGACGGGCCGTACTCCGCGCAGCGGAAGTATTCGTAGCGCCCCTCAGGGTCGAGGTACTTTTTACAGTTGAGGCGTACATCGGGGCAGTACTTGCCTTCGACCAAGGCCATGCCTTCGCCACACGTCGACGGTTCGACTTTCGCGGCTGCGGGCATGCTGGTCAGCGCAACCATTGCTTCGGTCGAAGCCGGCCGCGCGAGTGGCCCGCGCTCGCCGACGAGCCCGGATTGCAGCGGCACTGGTTCGGCGTTGCGACAGCCGCCAGCGACACCGGTCAGGAGACCAACCGCCAACCCGATGATCGTGAGGCTCCTCATGGGGACCCGGACTTTTCGGTGGGGCGGCCGCCCCGTCAAGCTCTTATCGGCGGGCCGGACGGGTAAGCGCGGCAGTGGTTGCCGAATGTGATCGAATTATTTATGTAATTACAATCAGTTACTAGCTCACCTTAAAAGCTGTTCCACAGCTCGAGAACCGTCAGGAGCGTTCGCGCAGCAACGCACGCCGACCTGAATGTCGTTGTAATAGTCATCGTGCGCGGTGGTCGCCGGACGGCAACGGTTGCGCGCGGGCATCCACCAGCCGCCTTTCAGCGCGTTGCGAAACGGGTCCACGTGCTCCGGCCCTTCGCGCAAGACGGACTCGTCCATGTTGCCGGCCATGTTGTACACGCCGAAGGGGCTGACGCATTCGGGCCGGGCGTCCGCGCGCTCGCGACGGTCTGCCAGGATCTGACGGTGCGGGTTCACCTCGTACAAGTCGTCGCGATCCTGGTTGCACACGGCGAGCCGGTTGAACCCATATGGGTACGGGCGCATCTCTTCACCTTCGCAGGCGAAGTTCCACTCGCTCTCGGTGCACAGCCGCTTGCCCTGGCCGGAGCAGAGGGTGCTGGCTTTGCTGAAGCTCTGGTAGTTCAGCGGGAGCGCCTCGCCTGGGGGCGTGTACTCATAGCGGTCGATGCAGAAGCGCTCGTGCACGCGGGCCCCGATGCAGCGCGATGGCGAGTGGTACTCACCGCAGCGGGCGAACGGCAGTGTTTCATCGTCCAACCAACGCGCGCAGACCTGCGCCACCTCAGTGCAGTACTGCCCCTCGACGAGCACCATGTCCTTGGAGCAGGCGCTCGCCGCCAGGGGAGCCGGGATCGGGTCGGGGATCAGCGCAGGACTCGGCGCCGGCGAGGTCAGCGCAGGGCGCGCTCGCGCCGCCGAGGTAGGTGCGGCGCGCGCCAATGCTTCTGCGGTGGCTGACGAAGGAGCGGCCCTGCTCTCGCCCAACCTGAACGCCCCGAGTGCTGGCGTAGCTTGCGCAATCTGTTCGAAGGCCGCACCAAAGGTGACCTGCGCGAGCAGTAGGGCGAGGAAGGCCGCCAACGCAATGCGAATCATTGGCTTGTGCGTCGGGCGATGGTCGCGCCGAGCGGCCGAAAACAGCAAGTTCTCGGCGCTGTCACGGCTACGGCCCGCAGCCGTCAGCTTGGCCATCGTGCAGCTTATTTAAGCATGCGCGCCGAGATCCGCCATCGCTGCGCGCGCAAACAACGCGCGCAAACAACGCGCGCAGGGCGTGTTTACTCGCGCACGACTACACCGGTGCCTTCGCCCATGTCAGCACCTACATTGATGCCGTGCCAGCCCTTCGGCACTGGTGGATCTGTCCACATGAATACGTAGCGCGCGTCAATCGGCGCGAGATTGATGCAGCCGTGGCTCCGCGCAATGCCGAACACGTCGTGCCAATACGCGCCGTGCAAGGCGTAGCCGGACGCGAAATACTGAATCCAGGGCACGTCGCGTAGCTCGAAGTCCGATGAGCCGCGGCGCATGGTGATGCCGTATTCCGGGTCGCGGCCCTTGTTGATGTTTGCCAAGCGACGGCGGTCTTCATCGCCCAGCGATTTGCCGCTGGCTTCCGCCGCTTTGAGGCGCGCGGTGGTCTCGGCCGCGTTGGCGCTCAGCTTGCGGCCGTGGCCGCGCGAACCACCGGAAACGGACGAGTTCTCTTCGGAATCCATGGCGGCCGCGATGTGCTTGCTTTGCAGTCGAAACGTACCGCGCAACGTCGAGAGGGTTTCTTTGGGATCCCCGAGCTTATCCCGCCCCGTCGAGACCAGTGTGGCGTACACCGGCTTCTTCCCTTCGTACAGCACGAGGACTTGCTCGGTGATGGATACGTCGATCCACTTTTCCCCTTTCTCGGCGAACTCCGGCCAGGTCGGTGGCTTGTCCACCACTCCCAGATCTTGCGCGCGCAGCCAGACCGTTTTGTCGCGGGCGGTTTGATAGAAGCGCTCCCCGTGCTTGATGCGTGCATTGCCGCTGAGCGGCACTAGCGCCCGCCGTGGAATGGCGTCAGCCGCGCGCACTTCATCCTTGCCTTTGAGCAACTTGTACGTGGTGACGTCCGTTTTATTCACCCAAGCAAACGGCAGCGACATTTTCTCGGTAACTTCGAGGCCGTGAAAGGGCGAAGCCGAGTCTGGCTTGAGCTTACTGGCCGGGATCAACCGCATATCCACGGTGGCCACGAAGCGACGATGCACGCCCTCATCTTCGGTATCGAAGGCGCCGATGAACGACAGCCCGGTCTTGCGACGCACGCGATCGGCAAAGTACGCATACGCGGGCACGTCGTAGCCGGATACGTTAGGGATCTTGCGTCCGCCCTCCAGCCAAAATGGCACCGGGTCATTGGCTGTTTGGCCCCCGAATAGCTCGTTTTCGCTCAGCGCGGGTGAAGGCTTGAACCCGGGTTTGGCGCTGAGCCCAGGCGCCGCCACGCCGCGCGCGTCCAGCGGAACGTCGTTCGCGCCGAACTCTACCTTCTGCACCTCGTTGCGGTTCTGCTCGAACCAGGCCAGGTGCTCGTCCAGCTTGAACTCGCTCTTGAGCTGCTCTTGGTGCGTCGGGATCCGCAAGTACTGAGGGGAAGTCGCGCGCACGAAGCCGTACCGGTACGGCATCGGTTTATCCAGATCCGGACGGCGGTTGGCCGCGCGCACGATCGGCGTATCCAAATCAATGGTCGCCTCATCCGTGCATGCGAAGCCCATCGGAAACACGTGGTACCACTGGCCCTTGCAGCCGCGCCCCCGCACCGATTCGCTGTCACGATCCACGACGCCGCCGAGACGGATGTAGCCCAACCGGCGCGACCCGGTATCAGCGAGCTTGTACACGGTGGTCGCGATCGCCGTCGCCGCGAGCTTCGGCGCATCAGTGGGCGCTTGCGTGTCGAGCTCGCCATGATCGATAGCGGAACCGATGCCTGACGCCGCCGGCGCGGCGCTTGCGGAAGCGGAAGCCGCGGGCGGTGCGCCCTGTGCGGCCAGCTTGGGCTTACTGCACCCGCTGAGGAGCGCGCAGCAAAGCCCGTATCGGGCGGCGGAGGCAGCGCGGCGAGTGGCCCGCAAGAGTGCGTTCACGGCGGGGTTTTAGGGCAGAAAGCGCCCAGGCGCAAAGCCGCAATTAGCCCGGAGGTCCCGCCGGCGCGAGCCCGGATTCGACGCCCTGCGCGCCTTCCGGTAGCGGCGGCAGTGCGCTCGGATCAGTCCCTGGCCCCACCCAGTACACCTCCGGCACCGGGTCGTAGGTGCTGGTGTACGAGCGGAAGCTGTGTTGGCCGTCGGGATAAGTAGTCCGCACGGTGCTGACGACGTCATAGCCGAGACCGCCCTTCTGGTGCCGCTCGCTGTGGTTCGGTTCGAAGCCAGGCGTAACGACGATGCGGCGCGTGAACTCGTGCTTCTCCTTTACCTGGAAGAAGTGCTCCACCTTGCCGGGCGGATCACGTCCCAAAAGCTCGATGCGCAGGCTGGTGCGCGTGGGCAGGAACGCATGCACAATCAGCGCTGTATCGTAGGGATTTTTCAGTTTGAGATCGAGCTCACCATCCACCACCGTGGCGTCCAAGCCGAGCGGAGTGTAGCCGCTCGGGCGGCTGTGGTTGCGCCGCTGCACGACCTCAAAGCCGCCGAAAACGGCTGCTGCGTGCAGTGTACTGGCAACCTGGCACACGCCGCCGCCGACGCCGGGCTCGAGCTCGTCCGCAACGATCACCGGGGCAAAGGTAAAGCCGCGTTCGACGGTACGCGGCCCGACGGTCTTGTTGAAGCTGAAAACCTCCCCCGCCGCGACGACGGCACCGTTCAGGTAGCGCGCTGCGGTCGCGATGTTGAGCGCGCGCGGCCCGGCGTGATGGGCGAAATCCGTCTCGTAGCTCGAGAGCACGCGCGCGACGTTCACAGCCCCGATCATGTCCGCCGTGACACGGGCGGCGATGGGGCGTGTCACGAGTTGAATCACCACGCCGTCATCGCGCTCGGCTTGGGCAAGGTTCTGCAAGGACGCCGCAAGATCCAGCTCGCGCCCGGGTCGATCGACGACTCGCTCGTGCGCCGCGAGGTCGAGGCGTGCATCCACGGGCTCACGCCGCACGACGTCTGCCAATGCCGCCAGCCGCTGGCCGGCCCGTGCCGCGTCGAAGGAGAACGCGAGCGGCACGTCGTCGATTGCCGGGCTTGGCGCGAACCGAGCCAGCAGCCAGGACAGCAGCGTTCGCGAGACCGCTGCTCGGCGCGCAGTCTCGGCCGTGCCCGCAACGTCCAAACGCAGCCCGAGCTCGTCGAAGCTGAGCTCGACTGACTCGGCATCGCTCAGCAACGTTACACGTCGCGCGCCCACCAGCGGGCTGCGCCGCCCGAGCCAAGCCTGCAACGCGTCGCGCTCTGGCGGCGTCTGCGACCCGACTAAAATCCCCAAATCCCGATCGACCCGGGCCTGCACGCGCGGGTAAACCCCAAACGCGAGCGCGGCCAGCGAGGCGCCGCAGATGAATGCGGTCCAGACGCGCACGGGGCCACACTACTCTCCAGAGGGAGAAGGGGCCAAGCCGACGGCCAACAGTGCTTGACTCAGCCAGCGCGCCGACCAAAAGTCGCGCAGTTAGCCATGCAAATCACGGTCAACGGCGACATGCGCGAGGTACCCCCGGGAATCACCGTGCGCGGTTTGGTCGAACACCTGGGGCTGACGGATGGCCCCGTGGCGGTGGAACGCAACCGCGAGGTCGTGCCGCGCGCTCAGCACCCGAGCACGGAGCTTCAGGCTGGCGACGTGCTCGAGATCGTGCACTTCGTCGGCGGTGGGTGAGCGTTACTGGCCGCTCTGGTGCGCTTTGGCTACTTCCACGTAGCGCGCGGCGAGGATGCGCCCCTGCTGAGCTTCACTGCCCCGCAGACTGCGCACGACCTTCCCGGGTTGGCCGAGCACTAGCGAGCGCGGGGGGATCTTGGTTTCAGCGGTCACCACGGTGCCGGCCGCAATCAGGGACTCTTCGCCGATCTCACAATTGTCGAGCAGGATGGCGCCCATGCCGATCAGCGCGCCGTTGCCGATGATCGCGCCGTGAATCGTCACGTTGTGGCCGATCGTTACCTCTTCCCCGATCACCGTGCTCGAGAGCCCGAGCGACATGTGCAACATGGATAGATCCTGCACGTTGCTGCGCGCCCCAATGCGGATGGATCCGACGTCCCCGCGCAGCACACTACCGAACCAAATGCTCACGTCCTCGGCGAGCTCCACATCACCGATCACGCGCGCGGTGTCTGCGATGAACACACTCGCAGCAATCTTGGGGATTATGCCCTTGAAGGGCCGCACGACCTCGCCCATCTCACGGCCCAGTAACGACGGGCAAAGCGCGGCGCCGTGCAGCGCCTGGCGCAATGCCTGAGAGCGAAGGGCGCGGCGGCAGGACGAAACCCGGCTCCAGCGCGCCGCGCAGCGAATTGTCGTACGCCTCCGTGATGCGCACCGGCAGCATCTGCCCCGAAGGGTCCTCCGCGCAGGCGAAGTGCACAATCTCGTTGCGCTCGCTGCGTCCCATGAAATCGCCATTTTTGCCGCGCCGCTCGCCGAGCACGATCTGAGTCTTGCCGACTAGGCTCTGCAAGTGCTCGCGGCGATGGCGATCGGTGAGCTCGAAGATCTCTTCCAGACGCGCGCTCTTCTCGGCTTCCGGCACGTCGTCTGCGAGCTTGAGTGCCGGCGTGTTCGGGCGTTCCGAGTAGGTGAAGCCGAAGAAGCCGGAAAAACGCACGCGCTCGGCCAAGTTCAACGTGGCCTGAAAATCTTCGCGAGTTTCGCCCGGAAAGCCGACGATCACGTCAGTCGAAAAAGTGAGACCAGGCACCTCCTGCCGCAAGGCTGCAACGCGCTCTTCATACTCTGCCACTGAGTAACGACGCAGCATGCGCTTGAGTACGCGGTCGCTCCCCGACTGCACGGGCATGTGCACATGGCGAGCGAGCGCAGGCAATTCTCGGTGCGCCAAGATCAACGACCACGTCAGGTGGCGCGGGTGTGGGCTCGTGTACCGCAGCCGCGCGAGCTCCGGAACGTGCGCGCAAATGGCCCGTAATAGCGCAGGAAATTCGCTCTCGTCTGCCAGGGCCACGGCGCGCAGAGTGTGTTGGAAGCGGGTCTCCCCTGCCCCCGGCGCTGCCGGAAGCGAGCCGGCCGGATCGCGATAGCTGTTCACGGTTTGTCCGAGCAGCGTGATCTCGCGCACCCCCGCGTCGACCAAACGGCGAACTTCATCCAAAATCTCACTCGCGGCGCGATAACGCTCGGGCCCCCGCGTGTTCGGCACGACGCAGTACGTGCAGCGTTCGTCGCAACCCTTCATGATCGTGACGAAAGCCGTCGCGCCGGTGCGCCCGGGCTCCGCCAGGGCGCTCAGAAATTGTGGCGCATTCACATCGAACACAGTGCGGATGCGCGGCGGTGCACCGAGCTCGATATCCGCTAGCAACGCGGGCAGCTCGGCGATGTTGTCCGGCCCGAGCATGAAGTCGATCTGCGGCATGCGCTTGGCCAAGCGCTCGCCTTCTTGCT
>JBDTYJ010000118.1:0-14968 GCA_040005755.1 Pseudomonadota bacterium | reverse complement strand
AACCTCAAGTGAGCTGAAAAAACTCCTGCTCGCCGAAGGCTTCGAGGTCTACCGCACGCAGTCTGATCAGATCGTGCTCGCGGATCGCGTGCGAGACAATCTGATCATGGATAGCGGCGTAGCAGCGCGAATCGGGCAGGAGCCTGGCGTGCGCTTCGTCGTTCGCGCGCAAGGCAGTGATTTCCCGGCGGATTCAGTAGGGCAAATTTTAGAGCGCGCGCGCCAATTGGCACACGCCGCTACCGCGAATGGCTACCGGGAAGTCAGCGCCAACAGCGTGGAAGTGCGAGACCCGGGCGACAGCTCGCAAACGCTGGATGTTTGGCACGAGGTCACCTTCGAAAAAACACTTTCCAGCGACGCCGAACTCATTGCTGAGCTGAAATACGCCTTTTCCCTCGAAAAAACCGCCTCACGCTCGTGAAACGGGCCGTTTTGGGCCCATAGACCCTCGACGCTCAGCGTGGTATTTGCCGCGCCCTTCACGCTGAGGCCCCCCAGGTCGCAGGCGGGCTTCTGAGCGAAAGTTTTTAGCCAATGTTGAGTTTGTTCCGAGGTAGCGGCTTCTCCCAGGTGCTCGTAGGCGGCATCGCGTTTTCGATCATTCTGGTCTTCGCGCTGGAGTTCCGCGCGGGCAAGAACGGGCCAACCGCGAGCCTCAAGAAGGAATGCGTCCTGGAGATCAAGGGCTCGTGCCTGGATCCGAAGGAATACAACGCAGCCTACGGCCTGATAGCAGGGCGTTTCGTGGACCCGCACCTCTCGCGCCAAATTGGCCTGCGCAAGAAGGTGCTGGACGGCCTGGTCGAGCGCGAGCTGCTGGTGGGGGAGGCGCAACGTTTAGGCATCAGCGTGAGCAAGGATGAAGTCGAGAGCGAGCTGCTCGCTGGGCGCGCGCACGTTTCGTTGCCGGCGGCGGAGGCGGACAAGCTGAGTTATCGGCTCGGTCTTTGCCGCCTGGCTGAAGACCGCGGCAGCTGTGAACAGGGCGGCGATACGCTGGTGCGCGGCTTACGCGTCAAGCGCACGCCGGAGGAGCCGTTCGACTACGCCCTGTACGAGCGTGAAGTGCGCATCCTGGCCAACCGTGGCCCTGCTGAATTCAAAGACATGCAGGTCCACGAGCTGACCGCAGCGCGCATGCGCACGTTGATCCGGGAGCCCGTTCGGGTGCCGGAAGCGGAGGCGTTTGCGATCTTCTCCCAATCGCGCACGACGGCAACCGTGCGCAGCGTTGTCTTGCAGCGAGATTGGTTCGCGAAGTACCTGATCGACTTGAGCCCGGCCGCGCTGGACAAGTGGTCCGCCGACAACAAGGCCGCGATCGATACGGGCTGGGAGGCCGAGAAAGCGAACTTCAGCGCCGGCTGTGTGCCGACCCGCGAAATCGTGCTCGAAATCGGCCCCGGGGCGAACGACCAAGACCGCGCCGACACACGCAAGAAGCTGCAAGCAGCGCGCGAGCGGGTGTCCGCAGGCGAGAGCTTCGCGAACGTGGCTCGTTCCGTGAGTGCGGGGCAGACCGCTACGACCGGCGGGGAGCTCGGTTGTATCGGCGCCAGCTACGGTGTCGGCAACGAGGAAGTCGTCAAGGCTGCCGCCGCGCTCAAGCCGGGCGAGCTCTCGCAAATCATCGAGACCCCGCGTGGCCTCCACCTGCTGGAAGTTGACGCCAAGCTGGATGCTACAAACCTCGAGGCATACGGCAAGCGTTTCGTCGCGCGACGGTCGTACGTCCAGGCCAGCGCAGACGCTCAGCTGAAGTCGTTCGGTGAAGAGCTGATCAAGCGCGTCAAAGCCGGCGCGAAGCTGGAGGACGCCCTCAACGCACAGTTGGCCGTGACCCTACCCGCGTCCGTCAAGAAGCCGAGCGAAGAACAGGCTCCTGCGGTGCCAGCGCTGGCCGCAACGGATCGCCCCAAGGTCGATATTTCCTCGCCCTTCAACAGTTCCGGTAACCCGTTGCCGCAGATCACGCCGAAAGAGCCGCTGGCGGCGCACGCCTTCGATCTGAAGAACCCCGACGATATCTGGCCGTCGCTCATCGCCACGACGGATGGCGCGGTCGTGATGCAACTCAAAGCAAAAGACCCGGCGTCGCGCGAAGAGTTCGACAAGAACAAAGCCGCCTTGATCAACGCACGCACGGAACAAAAGGCGTCGGAGGCGCTCAACAACTACGTTTCAGAGCTGCGCCGTAGCGTGGGGGACAAGCTCAAAGTCGACCCGCGCTTCAGTGAAGAGCCCAAATCGTCCGATCGGAATGACGACGAGTGACCGCGGGTAGCGCACACCTCCCTCTCGCCCGCTTCGAAACCAAGCTAAGTAACGGGCTGCGCGCGAGCGCAGTACGAATGCCGCACGTTCGCCGCAGCGTAATCGACATTCACACGCGCATCGGTTCACGCTTCGAGAGCCCCGCCCAGAACGGCATCAGCCATTTCTTGGAGCACATGCTGCACCGCGGTACGGCGCGCTTCCCGTCCGCGCACTCGCTGGCGCTCGCTTTCGAAGCCTTGGGCGGCGCACTCTCGGCGATGACTTACGTCGACCACGGCGCGCTCAGCCTCTCGGCGCCGCCCGAAAACCTCGCCGAGCTAATCGGCATTTTGGCGGAAGTCTTGCTGGCGCCAATATTTTCCGGGCTCGAAGTGGAGAAGGGCATCGTCCGGGAAGAAATCTTGGAGAGCCTCGATGAAGACGGCCGTTCGGTAGACGCCGACCATCTGCTGCGCGCGCTGGCATTTCCGGATCATTCGCTCGGGTTCCCGATCACCGGCTCGTTACAAACGCTGGCTAGCTTCGACATCCCGCTGCTGCACCGCCACCATGCCGCGCGCTACATCGCCGAGGGCAGCGTCGTTACGGTGGCGGGTCCAATCGACGCTGACGCGGTACTCGGCCACCTTGCCCGAGTGTTTGCTGAGCTGCCGCACGGCACTGAGCCGCTCTCCGAGGCGCCGGCCGCGCAAACCGAGATGCGGTTTTCCCACGTCAAGTACACCGGCAGCCAAGCCGCGGTGCGCGTCGGGTTTCGTGCTCCAGGCGAGCGCGATCCAGATGAGCCGGCCACCGAATTGCTCCTGCGCGTGCTCGACGATGGCATGGCCACACGCCTGTACGAACGGCTGTGCGACGAACGTGGCCTTTGTTACGACGTTTCCGCGAGCTATGAGGCGTTCACGGACTGCGGCCTGTTCGACGTTGCAGCCGACGCCGCACCGGAGCGCGCTGAGCAGGTGTTGCAGGAAATTTTCGCGGTAACTCGCGCGTTGCGAGATGAAGGCCCGACCCAGGCTGAGCTCGACAAAGCCAAACGCCGTTTCGCTTGGCAGCTTGCCGAGCAAGACGACGACCCCGCTGCGCTGAGCAGCTTCTACGGCTTGGGCGAACTGACCGGCGTCGCGCGTACGCCCGTGGAGCGTCAAGCCCTGCTGGAGGCCACGTCGCGCGATGACGTGCGGCGCGCCGCTGCCCGCCTATTTTCACGCGACGCGCTGAACGTGCTGATCGTCGGGCCCCTCGGCGCGAAAGTGCGTGACCGGCTGGAACGCGCGAGCCGCGCGTTCTGAACGTCAACGGCGACGCAGAGCGGGCTTGGCGTCGCTGCGATCGTCGCGAACCAGGGCTTCAGCGACGCGGATCACGCGCCGCTTAGTGGCCGGGCTCATGCCGCGCAGCACGGAAGAGAGCCGGTCGTCATGAGGCTTCTGTCGATTCGGCGCGGACAATAGCTCGGCGACTTCCACACCAAGGGCGCTGCCAATGCGCTCCATGGTTTCGAGCGAGGGATTGGCATTCGCCGACAGGCGCCCCCGCAGTACGCGATCCAGACGCGCGACCGTCTCGACGGTTACACCGGCTCGCGCGGCCAGCTCGGCCTGCGTGAGGCCCGTGTGAATGCGCAAACGGCGGACTTGATCGGCGAGCCGCACCGCGAGTTCGGTGGCGCGCGGCCTAAGCATTTCGTCCGCGACTCGCACTCGAAGGGAACGAGCGGCTTCCAATTTCAACGACATCAAACCTCGGCTGCCATCGTCTCCGTTTCTGCGTGCCGCGAAGATGGCAAGAAAGATGCGCCAAGGTTTCGGACGTCTCACTCACTGGTCGGGGGCGGCCGCACCGGTGTCCCGGCCGGGGACACGAGGAGGCGGTGGCGGACGGCCCGGTCATCCACGCTTCGCAGCCGCACGCTGCCCAGGACGCGGTCCACGACCAGCCCCAGGCGCGCTGCCAGCTCTTGCTCCGCGCCGCGGCCCTCCACCCGGGTCGTAAATACGGCGGCGTAACAACGCCCGACGCTGGCACCAAACGCGATCGCATAACCGGATATCCCGTGCGCCGTTGGCTCGACCCCGACGACTAGCTCGGTGTCGAAGTCTCGCGGCGTGCCGAGGGCTCGACGATCGACCACAGCCTCTTCCTTGATCTCGGGAATCGATAGCCGCGCCAGGCGCGCCTGCGCCGCGCAATCCGAGCGCCGCACCAAGCGCTCCGCGCGCCACGTACGCACGGCGAGCTCTGATGAAGTTGGCTCGTGACGCGCCACGAGCCACGTGGGCCCGTCTGTGATCTGCCAGGCAGACTTACTCGGCAAACGCAGCTCGAGCGGGAAGTCCAAGTCTGTCGAGCGCACGCGCGACGCCGCGCCATCAGGGAAATGCGCGCCAGACGGCGGCACCGAAGCGGGCCTGCTCGGCGGCGGTCGGGCCGCGTTGGAGCACCCCGCAAGCGCGAGACAAGCCGAGGCCGAGAGAAAGGCTCTGCCTAGGCCGGAAGTGCGATAAAACCAGAGCGAAACCTTGTCCAAGGCGCCGCACGATATCCCGATCCATCCGCGGTTTGGGCGTGCTATTTCCAACAGGGCCCGCGCCAGCGCCATGTCCCGACGAAGCAAGCCCGCCAACGGCAAATCCGATAAATCCGGCGCTCGGGATCGCCCGCGCGCCGCGCGCCGGCCGCAGGCTCCGTTGCCTGAAGTCATGCTCGCAAGGCGCCCGGCCAGCGTGCCCGCTGTCGCACTGCCTGATCCCGCGCTCAGCACTCCCGAGGCGCGCCCGGCCCTGCCGCAGCAGCCCTTCGTCCCGGTTAAGCGCGCGGCGCGGATCATCACCGGCGCGGCCCCGGTAGACGACACGGAGCTCGAGCGCCGCCACTTGCTAGCGCGTCTGCTGGACTGCGTGGGGCCCGCCGCCGTCACCCGCGCGGCCAAGGCCTACCTGAATGGCGGCTTCAGCTTTCCCGAAGAACAAGCGGTGCAGTTGAAGCTACTCGAGCACTCGGATGAAGCGGAAGTGGCCCGAGCATTGGAGGTGCTGACTAAGTTGCTCGATCAACAAGCACCGGTTCAATTGCCAATCTTCGAACAACGCTTGAAGCGTTTGGAAGAGGGCGCTGAAAGCGCCGAAACACGCGAGCGCGCCGCGCAGTTGCGTCGCGTTCTGCGCACTTGAGCGCTTCGCCTCGTAAATGGCCAAAGAATCCAAGCTTTCTGCTCGCTCTTTCGAAACGAGATTTCGAAAACTGGTGGCCGGCGTGGGGCGCAATCGCGAGAACGAGTCCTGCGTTGCATGCGAGCGCTGCGTTGCTTGCGACTCCTGCACCTTCTGCAGCGATTCGGAGCTTTTGATCCGATGTAATTTCTGCGTGCGCTGCGTGCAATGCACGGGCAGCCTGCATTGCCGAGGCAGCCGCGGGCTAAACGGCTGCCAGCATTGCATCGACTGCGAGAACTGCAGCGCGAGCTCGTACTTGATTCGCTCAATCGCGCTCAGCAACTGCTCTTACTGCTTCGGCTGCGTCGGGCTCACGGGCTGTGATTTTCACATTTTGAACGAGCGCTACGAGCGTCGCGACTACTTCGCGCTCACCGAGCATCTGAGCCGCGAACTCAAGCTGTAGCAACATGGGCGACGCCGCGTTCGAGGCCTTGTGGAGGAACGTGCTCGATCACTGGGATGAGGAGCGCGCGCATGGTGCCTTTCTAGAGTTGTGCCAGGGCACAGACCAACTCGCCGAAGCCGCGGCACGTTATCGCGGCATGAAGGGGGATCGGCATCGTTCCGCGGTCGCCGAGAAACGCCTCGCCGCCATCGCCATTGTTGCCCTCGCCAAGCTCGAAGCTACCCGGAGCAAGGCGCCGCCCCCGCGGCGGGTCCGCGGTTTGATCCTTGCTGCCTCATTCGGGCTCGCGTCGGCGGCCATCGTGGGCTACTTGATGTGGTCGCGGTAACGCAGTCAACATATCGTAATTATTAATTATTTCGGTTTTCCCGGCGAGCCATTGCCTACACCGGAATACATTGCACGCGGCGGATGTTACCTACACGCACCCCGGAGGGCGCTCTTCTGCCCGGAACTCCGAGCAATCGAGGTATACCGGGGCCCGGCCCAAGTAGGGGCGCGCCGCGCCAAGGAGCTATCGATGAAGTACGCCGCAGCATTCTTGTTTCTATCCACCTCCGTCGCCATCGGCTGCGCTGGCGATCCGCCGAAGCCTGCAGCTGCCCCCGCGGCCAGTGCAGCGCCCAGCACCCCGCCCGCTCCGGTGATTGCAAAATCACTTCAGAAGGAGGGTGACGACCCGTCGCGATCAAGCATCAACATCTCGGACGAGATCAAGAAAGCTTGCGGCATTACCGATGCCGAAGCGTTCTTCTCATACGACTCCGCCAACGTACGCCCGCAAGACAAAGCCGTGTTGAAGAAGCTGGCGGATTGTTTCAGCACCGGCCCGCTCAAAGGCCGTGAGCTGCGCCTCGTTGGCCACGCCGATCCGCGTGGCGAAGAGGAATACAACATGGTGCTAGGCGGCCGTCGCGCCGACAACGTGAAGTCTGCGATCTCCGCAGAAGGTCTGTCTGCCGCGAAGATCGCCACCACCTCGCGCGGAAAGCTCGACGCCGTCGGCACGGACGAAGCCTCGTGGGCGAAGGATCGCCGCGTAGACGTAGTGCTCGGCAAGTGAGCAGGTCGAATCGAGCGCTCGTTCGTCGCGAACGCTCGATTCACCAACGGTAAAGCCTGAGCGAGGCACGCTCCAAGCGAGCCTGCTTCGAGTGAGAAAAGAGATGCACCTGAGTCGAGCCATGTCCCCCGCTTTTGCTGCTTTTTCCGCGGACCCCAAGGGTGTCGATCCCATCGGGTTGATGCTCGGCGCTTCTGGCGTGGTGCTCGTGGTGCTGTCGATCTTGGTCGTGGCCTCGTGCTTGGTGTGGCTGATCTGGTTCCTAAAGTCCGCGCAGATCGGGCGGCTTTTGAGCACCCACCGCGCGTTCGAGAAGGCCACCGCGTCTACTGAGCGGGCCTCGGACCTGATCGCGCTCGCGATTCAACACAAGGCTTCGCCGGGCGCGCGCGTGGTGCTGGAGCTCGCCAAGCGCCATCATCAGCGGCATTTGAGCTCAGAGTTGCTCATGGCCGTAGCGAAACGTGCCATCGCTAGCGAACAACAACGGTCGATGGCCCTGATGCCGACGCTGTCCAGTATCGCATCGGCAGCCCCGTTCATCGGCTTGTTCGGGACGGTTTGGGGCATCATGGACGCCTTCTTGCGCATCGGCGTGGAGAAGAGCGCTTCGTTACCCGTCGTGGCACCGGCCATTGGCGAAGCGTTGATCGCGACGGCGTTCGGCTTGGTGGCAGCAATCCCGGCGACGATCGGTTTCAACTACGTCGACAAGCGCATCTCCGACCTGCTGGACGAGCTCACGGCTTCGGCCGAGGTCTGGGTCGAGACGCTGATCGCCGACCCCAGCGACGGCCGAGGCTAGCGTGGGGATGGGTGCCGCACGCAGGGGCCGTCGCGGTGGCTTCCGTGACATCAACATCACGCCCCTCGTGGACGTAATGCTGGTGCTCGTGATCGTATTCATGGTTACGGCGCCACTGCTCACGACTGGCTTACGCATCAACCTGCCAGAGGTGCACGCCGCTCAAACGCCCGTAAAAGACGCCCGCCTATTGGTCACCATCACCAAAGACGAAAAGGTCTTGTTCGGTGAAGACGACGTGACTTCGCACATCGATCAGGCGCTCAAAGACAACCCGCGCGTGCAAAAGGAACGCGAGCTGTACATTCGCGCTGACAAGGACGCCCGCTACGGCATCGTTGCCACCGTGGTTGCGGCCGCGCGCAACAGCGGGGTCGAGTCGCTCAATCTGTTGGTCCAACCGGAGCTCGAGCCAGCGGACGACACGGCCAGCGACAAGAAGAAACCCGGCGCGAAAGACGCGAAGGCTCCCTGAGCATGGCAGCCGGCGCCTTCTTGCCGAGAGAGCTCGCGCTGGCGCTGATTCTCGCCGGTGTGGTCGAGGCCGGCCTGTTCGGACTGTTCATCGTGGCCGGGATCGACAAAGCAAAAGTGACGGCGCACGAGGTGCAAGCGCCAGAAGAAGTTCCGATTGCCGTCAACCCCGTGATGGACGACCTGCCGCTACTTAAGCTCGGCAGCAAAAAAGTGAAGGCGAAGCTGCCTGACATGTGGACCAAGCAGGCCCCGGTCCGTCGCTTCGAGGAAACCAGCGCCCCCTCGGAGAAGGCGCAAAAAACCGTGCAGGCCATCCCGACTTCGCGCGTCGCAACTAAAGACGCGGAGGCCCCTCCGCCCGACGCCGCGATCGCGAAACAGGTGGATCAAAAGCTGGTCGACGCCGGGCCTCCGAAACCGGAGCCAAACCTGCCCACTGAAGGCGCAGCAGACGGCGTGAAGAACGGCACCGAGACGGACCCACTCAAAGCGCGCGCTGCGAATCTGTACGCAGCAAAGTTGATCCAGTGGTTCCAAAACCGTTTTCGGCGCCCGACAGGAATGCCTTGCGACGTAATTCACGGCCTGACGGCGACAGCGCAAATCACCGTTGGCCCGGACCGCACCATCACCGGGTTTACGTTCGGCAAGCCGAGCGGCAATGCCGACTTCGACGAACGGGTGAAGACCAGTTTGCAGGCCGAGGTCGGACAAGAATTGCCGCCCCCGCCCCCGCTGTACCCGGACCTGAAGCCCAACTCCTTACTTACCCCTACGTTCTCTGGAAAGGACGCTCCATGCGCCGATTCGCCACCGCAGTAGCGCTCGCGCTATTTTTGCTACCAGCCGCCGCCTCTGCCGACCCGCCTGCCGCTGGGGCCGCCACGCCCGCCAGCCCGTCGGACGAAGGCGTGCTCGGCGCGTTCGTCGTCACCGGCGTCAACACGACGGAGCGGTTGCCCAAGATTGCGGTCCTACCCTCCCTGTCACCTGACTATGAGGATGTCGTGGTGCGTGGGGTCGTACGCCGTGACTTCGAGCTCACTGGCATGTTCGAGCTGATCCCGGACAGCAAAGCACCCGCCGGCTTGTACGGGTTCGACGATCCAATCGACGTTGATGCGTGGCAAAAGCTCGGCGCCGAAGCGATCGTGAAGGTTGCCGCGCAAAAGAAAGACGACAAGCAGATCTCGGTGCTCGGCATCGCGTACTTTTTGAACGTGGGCAAGGAGCCCGTGTACCAAAAGACGATCGTGGTGGCCAAAGGCGACGCGCGTGTCACGGCACACCGCATTACGGATGCGCTCATTGGCGCGCTCACCGGGCGCCCGGGCAGCTTTGCGAGCGAGCTCACATTTTCCGGCAAATGGGCGCAAAATAGGCGCATTTTTCGCATGGACGCAGACGGTAACTCGCTGCTCGCACTCACCGATCCCATGGACACCGCGATCGCCCCCACCTTCGGGGCTCCCGGCCACATCCTGTACGCGGTGAGTCACGAATATGCGCCGTTCACGGTGATGGATCACTACCAGAACGGGAACAAGCCGCTCGGCTTGCCATTCACCACGTCCGTGTACAGCCTGGCGTTCAACAAGGATCACAGCAAGCTAGCGGTCGCCCTGAGTGAAAACTCGCGCAGCGCGATCTACGTCGGCAATCCGGACGGCACCGGCATGAAGAAGGTATCGACGAGCGAGCTCGCCACGCGGCCCGCTTGGAGCCCTTCAGGCAAGCTGGCTTGGGTGGGCGGCGATCCAGCGCAGGGCTCGCAGCGCATTTGGGTGGACGGCAAACCGGTGTCACCCCCTGGCTTCACCGCTGCCTCGCCCACCTTTTGCGACACGGAAGACGGCGTGAAGCTCGTGTACTCGGTGGCCACCGGGAACAATCATCAGGATCTGATCATCGCGGCGGAAAAGGGCCAAAACATGGCCCGTTTGACCCAGAACCAGGGTTCGAACAGCTACCCCGCGTGCAGTCCGGACGGGCGCCTAGTGGCGTTCTTTTCGACGCGCGACAAGAGCCCGGGCATCTGGCTGATGTCGCTCAAGAGCTGGAAGGCGCAGCAGGTTTCTACCCAAGAGGGTGAGAGCCTGAACTGGGCCGCCTTGCCTGCGGTTCCTGGCGCTCCGTAGCGCGGCTCCTTGCTCAAACGAACAAGCTGCTGAGCGCCATGGGGATTTGCGCATCGCCGGCGATGCGCAGCTTGCCGCTCATCAAGAGCTCGATCGGGTTGCGTGCGCCGGTCTGCAGGCCCCAAAATGCGTCCGCCTCGCACGAAACCTCACACTCCGGAGCCGTTAGGTTGGGCTCCGCGCATCCGGGTGTGACGTACACCCGGTAGGTTTTCGCCTCATCTACCACCGCAAACGCCAGCGAGCCTGCGACCGCACGAATCAGCGCAGCGCGCTCGGCATCCAAGGTCAACGCGCGAAAGGCCAACATCTGCCGCTCGAGCGAGAGCTCGGTTTCCGCCAAGCGCTCCGTGCCGCGCACGACGATGGGCAGGAAGCTGGCCTCCGGAATGGTGATGCGCACGACCGCGTCCGAGGCAGCGCCTGCGGCATGAACCAGACGGCCGGCGCTGAGCCGGTACGCCCAAGCGCCCGCGCCAGGGACCGCGAACACGATACTACCCGGCGACGAAACCCCTTCGAACCCGGTCAAGGCGGCGAAGCGGCTCGGAATGTATTGGGTGAAGAAAGGCTCGGGGGAGTCAGGGACGGCAAGGCTCATGCTGGATCAACGCTCAACGCTTGAGCAGTTCAGTGATGGCGTGCGTTTCGCGCGCGCCCAATGCGCCGAATTGCACGCCAAACCCCGTCGGTTTGGTCCAGCGCACGATGCCTGGCAAGCGCAGGTCCGCTTTCATACCGGGGAAGCGGCCCACGATGATAATCTCGGTCCCGAAGGGCAGGGTTTCCGCTGCCTCGATGAACATGCCGCCGATGCTGATATCCTTGGCCATCCCCGATAGCGGCGCGCCTTCGCTCGGCTGGCACGACACATGGGTGTCGACGGTGACTCGGGGATGTACTCGCTTGTCTTGCACGACTGACTCCGCGGGCGGGATGCATGCCGAACGTTGCTGATCACGCCCAGGGGACACCCTTGAGACGAGAGCCCGGGGTTGTCAAGACGCAGCCGAGCGGCCCGCAGCAGGCGTTGAGCCGACGCAATTTTCGTCGACATTTGCGGGGCTATGAGCTCGGTTTGATGACGCTAGGGATGGTCTTGAGTTTCGCGCTGCTGGCCTTGCCGCGCGCCAGCCCGCCCGAAACGCTGCCGCTACCGCGCGCCAACCGTCTACTGGCGGAACGCTACGAAGTCCGCCAACGCGCGCTGGCGGCGGCCGCGGAGAACAGCGGCCTGCCCTTCGAGGTCCGCGCGGTCGGGGAAGCCATCCGGCACTTCGGGCTCGTGAGCGCACAGCACCAGGACGCTACACACGACCGCGACGATATCAAACAGCGAGTGCGCGCCGCGCTCGATCGAGGCAATGCGCAAGGATTGCTCCAGCTCCGCGCCGTGCAAACCGAATATTTCATGCGCGCGTTGCAAGGCTTCAGGCAAAACGGCGTGAGCACGCCAGACCTGAGCGAGCTGGGCGGGGATTTTATCGAGCAGGCTCGGCGCAGTGGCTGGTTGGATGGCTCTCGGCGCTCCTTAGCCGACGCAATTACCCTGCGCGCCCTATTCCGCGTGCGTTGGTCGGAATTGAGCGGATTGCAGCACGTTTTTCCGTTCACGACGTCGCTCAACGAGGCGCGCATCTATTACCGTTTCCTACTCTTACACCCCGAGCGGCTGTCCGAGCGCGCGAGCGACAGCGAGGACGACGCGGCGCGCCTGAAGCTAGCGGGCGCGCTCAGCCGCGTTGACCCTGATTACCCGTCTTCTTTTGCGCAAGGCTACCTGCTGTTCCGTCTGGGCGAGCGCGAAAGCGCGGCCGCAGCCTTCCGCCACCAGCTCGCGCACCAAGAGTCCGGGCCTTATGCTCTCTTAGCGCGAAACTACCTCATCTTCGCATTGCAAGCCGTCGGCTCAGAGTAAGACTCTGCGCCCATGCCAGCGCCGGACATGACCATCGAAGGCAGCGCTTTCCTGCCTCGGCTACCAGAAGATCGCCGCATCGTCGGGAGCGCTGACGCGGCACGCCAGGCTTTGGCGAGCAGCGCGCCGAGCGCGTTCGTCGGTGTCGAGGGCGCTGGCCCGGCCTTACTCAGCCACGCGCTGACCGCGCACGGCTCTCGCCAAGTCGTGCATCTCGTCGCGAGCGGGGAGATCGCCCAACAGACCGCGGGCGATCTCGCAGCGCTCGCCAAGGGCTTGCCGCTCGCCCGCGTGCCGAGGCTCGAGCTACCCGCTCCGTTGCTGCTCGCGCCGCCGGAATCGACACCATACGCCGAAGTTCACACCGACCGCCGCGCGACGATGCTGCGTGCGGCTGCACTGTACGATTTACTGTCGAATCCGAATCGTCGGCAAATCGTGCTCAGCGTGAGCGCGCTCCTGCGACGTGTTCCGCCTCGCCAAGCAATGCGCGATGCCACGGTGGAGCTCGCCGTGGACCAAGAGCTGGATATGGTGCGGCTGTCACAGCGGCTCACCGCGGCAGGTTATCTACGCACGCCAGTTGTGGAGGACCCAGGTAGCTACGCGCTACGCGGCGGCATCCTGGATCTATGGCCCGGCCAATTGACCGCACCGGTCCGCGTCGAAATGTACGGGGATCTGATCGCTTCACTACGCACGTTCGACCCGGAGGATCAGCGCACATTGAACGCCGTGCAGCGCGTGGTCGCGCCCCCCGCGCGGGAAGCCATCCTGACCGACGCCAGCGAAGGCCGGGCGCGCGACACG
Organism: Pseudomonadota bacterium; assembly: GCA_040005755.1. GTDB lineage: Bacteria > Myxococcota_A > Polyangia > Polyangiales > Polyangiaceae > PMG-095. Next base: position 1,853 of record JBDTYJ010000118.1, on the reverse strand, counting down.
CTCCGTCAGCTGTGCGACGCCGTCAATTTTCCATCCACGAAAACTCGCGCGCTCATCGACGACCTGGCCACCGGGCGCGCCTTCTTCGGCAGCGACGGCTACTTGCCGGCGTTTTTCCAGCTCGAAACGCTGTTCGACTACCTGGCTCCGACCGCCATCATCGTGATTGAGGATCCGAGCGCGGTAGTGCGCGCGATTCACGCCGAACTCGAGCGTGGGCTGGCCGGTGAAGCATCGCGTCGGGGCACGCCGCACTTTCCCGCCGATGCATTGTACGTGAGCGAAGCAGAGCTCGCGGCCAAGCTGGGAGCTCGCACGCTGGTCGCGTTGCACCGCACGGGCGTGGCTGGCCCTGCAAGCACGAACGTGCTGGAAGCACTGGAAAGCGCTCCGATCGACGCGCCGAGCCTGGCTTGTTCAGACCTGTCGGATCTGGCGCGGGCCGTGAAAGGCGCGCGCAACGAGCACGGCAAACACGGCGCGCTGCAGCCGCTCTTGGAACGCATTTCCGCGTACGGCGAGGCTGGGCTACAGGTCGTGATTTGCGCTCGTACCGAGACGCAAGCCGAGCGTTTGACGGCGCTGCTGTCGCATCGCGGCGTTACCGCGGGTGTGTGGCGAGGGGGCGAAGAGGCACCGCCGCCGGCAAGCCAGGTGTGCCTCGTGACGGCGCCGCTTGCGCGCGGCGTGCTTGCGCAAGCCGAAGGCTTCGTGCTGATCACCGAGGAAGAAATCTTCGGCGCGCGCGCACACCGGCCCGCGGAGAAAAAACGCTCAGCACGAGCACTGCTGCAGGATCTGCGCGCGCTCAGCGTGGGCGACTACGTAGTCCACGTCGATCACGGGGTCGGCAAGTACCTGGGCCTCGAACGCCGCGCCATTGGCGCCGTACACGTCGACTTGCTAGTCGTGGAATACGCCGGCGGCGACAAGCTTTTTCTGCCCGTTTACCGGCTGAACCAGATCGAAAAGTTCGCCGGTGGTGACACCGCCCCGCGCTTGGATCGACTAGGCGGCCAGACTTTCAGCAAAACTAAGGCCCGAGTCGAGCGCCGCGTTCGGCAAATGGCCGACGACCTGCTCAAGCTGTACGCCGAGCGCTCGGCCCTGAAGAAGGATCCACTACGCGCGCCGGATGACGAGTATCGCGCGTTCGAAGCGAGCTTCCCGTTCGAAGAAACGCGCGACCAAGCCGCGGCCATCGCGGAAGTGCTCAAGGACATCCAGAGTGACCGCGTGATGGATCGTTTGGTGTGCGGAGACGTTGGCTTCGGCAAGACCGAGGTCGCACTGCGCGCGGCATTCTTCAACGCGATGGGCGGCCGCCAAGTGGCGCTGCTGTGCCCGACTACGGTGCTTGCGCAGCAGCATTTCAACACGTTTTCCGCGCGCTTTTCTGGATATCCGCTGACCGTGCGCGCGCTCAGCCGCTTCGAATCCAAAGCCGAGCACCAAGATACCCTCAAGGGCCTCAAGGAAGGCAGCGTGGACGTCGTCATCGGCACGCATCGCCTGCTTTCCAAGGACGTGCACTTCAAGCGGCTGGGCTTGCTGGTGGTTGATGAAGAACAACGCTTCGGCGTAACCCACAAAGAGCGCATCAAACAAATGCGCATGTCGGTGGACGTGCTCACACTCAGTGCCACGCCGATCCCGCGCACGTTGCAGCTCGCAGTGGGCGGCCTGCGGGATATGTCCATCATCACCACGCCTCCGGTAGACCGGCGCGCGATTCGCACCGTGGTCTCGCAATTCGACCCGGGCTTGGTCAAAGAGGCGATCCTGCGCGAGCTCGACCGAGGCGGCCAAGTGTTCTACGTGTACAACCGTGTGGAGGGGATCTACGAGCGCGC
>JBDTYJ010000117.1:0-14996 GCA_040005755.1 Pseudomonadota bacterium | reverse complement strand
AGCAAACCAAGGAGTTCTTGGAGAGCGTGATCGACAGCTCGGTGGACGGCATCGTATCGGCGAATCTTCGCGGCACGGTGCTGCTCTTCAATCGCGCGGCAGCCCGCATCTTTGGCTATTCACCGAGCGACGTCGTGGGGAAAATGCGCGTCGAGGCGTTGTATCCACCGGGCGTGGCGCGCGACATCATGCGCAAGATCCGCGATCCGGGCGTGTCGGGCTATGGGCGGTTGGAAGAGCACCGCGTCGAAATGCTCACTGCCAGCGGTGAGCCGATTCAAGTACAAATTTCGGCCTCGCTCGTGATCGACAACGGCCGACCCATCGGCTCTGTCGGAATTTTCACGGACATTCGCGAGAAGCTGCGCATGGAGGCGCGGCTGTCGAGCGCGCAGGAGGAACTGCGTTCGCGCGAGAAGCAGGCCATCGTGGCGGAGCTCGCGGGCGCCGCTGCGCACGAGCTCAATCAACCGCTGACCAGCGTGATTGGCTACGCTGAACTGCTGAGGAGGGGTCTGGCTGAGCACCCGCAGCTGTTCCACGCCGCCAATGTGATCGTGAGTGAGGCCGAGCGCATGGCTGAAATCGTGCGCAAAGTCGGGAAAATTACCAAATACGAGACCAAGAGCTACGTGGGCGCAGCCAAGATTTTGGATCTGGAGAAGGCCACTGAGAAAGACGGCGGGGATCAGCCAGCATGAGCGCAAATAGCGAAGAGCTCGCGGAGGCCACGAGCCCCGTGGACAGCCGTTCAGAACCCGCAGCATCGGGCCGCCGCCGCAGCTCCGAGCCTCCGCTCGCGCAATCGTGGCGTGATGTCTTGCTGCGCCTATCGTGCAGTCTACCCATCGACGTCGAGCTCGAGCAGCTTACTCGGCAATTCGCCGACGGGATCTCGTCGATTTTGCCCAACGCGGCGATCGGGGCCTGCGTCGTGAGCACGGACGGTTCGGGACCCGTGGTGTCGTCGCGCTTGCCGGCAGGGATGGCGCTCGGTTTTGGACGTGACCCAACTCGCCTTTTCCCCGGTTTCCACGACGAACGCATTTTCGAGCTGGACGATGGCGCGACGGGTTCAACGTTGCACTTGGCGAGCCCGCTGCAACCGCTCAGCCCGTTGCAGGTGCAAATTGGCACGCAGGCCGCGCTGGTCTTGGCAGCCGCAGCGCGCCGTGTGCGCTTGTTCGTCCGCGCCGAAGAATCGGCGCGCTCGATTCGGAAGCTGCAGGCGCAGGTCATCCAAAACGAGAAGCTCGCCTCACTCGGGCAAATCGTCGCTGGCGTGGTGCACGAGCTGAACAACCCCCTCACCTCGATCATCGCCTACTCGGACTACTTGAAGCGCAAGGCCAACTCGCGCCCCGCCGGGGACGACCGCGACGATGACCTGGAGCGGCTCCGCCGCATCGGGGAGGCGGCGGCGCGCATCTTGAATTTCTCGCGCGATCTCGTTGCCTACGCGCGCCCGTCGGCGGACATCCCAGGAACCGTGCAGGTGCAAGAGATCGTGGAAAAATCCCTGATTTTCTGCGAGCACGAGCTCAAAGGAGCAAAAATCCGGATCCTAAGGGAATATGACGCGGGCTTGCCGCCCGTACGCGGCATGACCGGTCAGCTCACGCAGGTGTTCGTAAACCTCTTCACCAACGCCGCGCACGCGATGCACGCTGGCGGCGAGCTGCGCATTCACATGCATCAAAACCTTGCGCAGCATACGCTCACGGTCGAAGTTGCCGACTCCGGCATCGGCATCGACGAGCACGACATGCCGCAGATTTTCGAGCCGTTCTTCACGACCAAGAGTGAGGGCCGCGGTACGGGCCTCGGCCTATCCATCGTACGCGGCATCGTCGACGCGCACGGCGGCACCATTCACGCGAGTAGCTCCCCCGGCGAAGGCACGCTGTTCAGCCTAACTTTGCCGCTCGCAGCCATGGTGCCGAGCTCGCTCCCGCCCGGCGTGTAATCGTCACCGGCGCGGCGCACTGCTCCTATTCACTCGCGTTTCCACGTGACTTGCAGAGCGGCAGGCACCTCGCGCATGCGCCTCCCACTTTGCGGACTTGCGGACGCCAAACAAGGGGACCCGCACGCACCCGGAGGTGCGCTGCTGGATTCTGGGCGCCCCACTCCCACTCGTCGCGTAGCGGCTTTACTTTACGACGCGGATCACGAGCACCAGGATGCCCTTTTTGTAACTTTGGCCGGCCACAATGAAGGCTTGGCCGACGTGGGCTTTTACCTCGAGCAGGCGCAAGAACTCTTTGCCGTTGGGGCGATTGATGCTCGCCGCGAGGCGCACGGAGTCACGCTGTGGCTCATCCAGCAAGCCGACCTGCAAGATTCTCCCGTTGGGTAACTTGAGGTCCTGAGGCTCGTTCGTTTTCAGCGGCAGGCGCGCGCGATCGAGGACCTCGTAGCTGTCGTAAGTCGAGAAGGGCGCTTTGCCGAGCTCCGGCAGCTTACCCACGCGCGGGTCGATGCCTTTCTTGTCGTTGGTCGCGTGCAGGATCAACACTTCAGCCGATAGCGGCTGTTCAGCCGCCGGCCGTTGCGGAGGCGCTGGCGCAGCGCTCAGCGAGGCGCCCGGGCTGGCGCTGGCGTGCACAAGCTGACCGCCGCCTGCGTAGGCTGGCAGCGTCAGTGCAGCGCCCAATGAGAAGAGCGCAACGGCGGCACGCTTCATAACGGCTCAGACCTATCCACATCCGTGTCGTCGGGCTCGCCCTCATCGGGCATCCAGACGACGGGCGTCTCTGACGAGTCCGTGGAAACCACGAATACGGTGCCGGTGTTCTTGCCGAAATCCACCGACTCGATGGTTGCGGGGGGCGGCGGCTCGGCTTCGAGCGCCGCGGATACTTCCGGAGCCGCGCTGCTCGACGCCGCGAGCGCGGCCTCGGCTGCGGCCGCGGCGCCGCTCACGCTGCTGCGATTGGGGGCCACGGGCGGCGCGGTCCAGGAGCGCGCGACCAAAACGGAGCCCGCCGCAATTGCCGCCCCCAACGAGATCCACGTGGCCACGCGCGGCCACAACGGATGAACGCGCGCGCTCGGCTGCGCAGGCTCAAGGGCGCGCATTACCTCGTCGGCGACATCGAACTGTTGCGCGGAGTGTGATTCACCCCACACACGCACGAAGCTGCCGAGCTCTAAGTACGCTTCGAGCTCCGCCAGCAGAGCGGGATCTTGATCCAACGCTGCTTCGACGAGGTGCGCTTCTTCATCGGTGATCTCACCATCGTGGAAGCGCATCAGTAGCTCGCGAGAAATGCTCACGGTTTTTGACTCCGGGCGCTGGGCTTTCCCTCTTCCGCGTAAACCTCGGCCAGGGCGCGCTGTAGCTTTTGACGAGCGTGAAACAACCGGCTCATGATCGTACCTTTTGATACTCCCATGGCCTCCGCCATTTCCTCGTAGCTCATGCCTTCGACTTCTCGCATCACGATGACACCCCGATGATAAACGGGCAGGGCTGCCAATGCGGCTTCGAGCTTGTTTCGGATTTCGGTGCGACGAATGGCATCCAGCGGGTCGGCGCCCTCAATGCGACTGAGTAGGGGGATGTCGGCTTCGTCGATGTCCCGACTTTCGTCCAGCTCGGCGTCGCGCCGGGCGGGCTTGCGCATGAGGTCGATCGAGAGGTTGGTGACGATTCGATACAACCACGTGAAAAACGACGATCCGCCGTGGAAGGAATCAAGCCCGCGGTGGACTCGCAAGAAGGCCTCTTGAACCACATCACGGGCGTCGTGCTCGTCACGGAGCAAGCCCAGGGCAATGGCGAACGCCCGCCGCTGGTGGCGTTGCACCAGCTTCTTGAAGGCGAGTTTGTCGCCTTTTTGGGCAAGTTCGATGAGGGCACGGTCCTGTTCCGCTTCGAGCTCTCGGCTCGTTCGGTTTGACGCCGCGACGCCCGAGCTATTCACCCCCGCACGCTCTGCATCCGCCTTTTCCATCCGTGCTGGGGCTTCGGGCGCCTGCGGCGCCACTAACCCGGGATCCGACGGCCGCCCACTCCCGCTCAACGAGAGGCTACCGAAGGTGCCGCGGGCGGGGGACGCCATCACTTGCCTATTTACGCGCCGACGAGCGCGGGGATTCCCTCGGGCGCGCGCCAGCAGCGGTTGGTAACGGCAGACATCGCGTGGTATTCCAGCCTAGCGTGAATTAGGGCTCCGTGCGCGATTGGAGCGGGCGGTTACGGCGCGTCGTCGTCGTGCATTGCCGCCGGCTCATCCGGCAGCTCATCCAGGGTCACCTTGAGATCGAACACGCGGCCGGCCCGAGATACCCGTAACGTAACAGGTTTTCCGACTCCCGCCAGGCTAGCAACCCAGCGCAGCCGCTCTGGGCCAATGAGCGCCTCCCCCTCGAAGGCCTCAATGACGTCATCGACCTGCAGGCCGGCTCGATCAGCCGGACCGCCCGGGACGACGACGCGAACCAGCGCGCCATTTTCATCGCTGAGCTTCAGCCGCTCCTCATCCTCCGGGAGGACAGAGGCGACGTGAACGCCGATGGCGCTGCGCTTGATGTGCCCATCTTTCAAGACGCGCGGCAGCAGCTCTTTGACCATGTTGATCGGGATCGCGAAGCCGATGCTATTGGCCTGCGCGCGAATCGCTGTGTTGATGCCGACGACGTTGCCCGCCATATCCAGCAGGGGCCCGCCGGAATTGCCGGGATTGATGCTCGCGTCCGTCTGCAGAAAGTCATAGTAGCCGGATTCATCCAGGCCTTTCACGTCCTGAATGGTGCGGCCCTTGGCAGACAAGATCCCGGCCGAAACGGTGTGCGCGAGAGCAAACGGATTACCGATCGCCACCACCCAATCACCAACGCGCACGGCGTCCGAATCACCGAGCGGCAAGAACGGCAGATTCTTTTCGGCCACCCGCAGCACCGCGATGTCGGTGCGCGGGTCGCGCCCAACAATGGTGGCGCTCACTTCCCGCTTGCGCCCGAAGATGACGTGAATCTCGCTGGCTTCGTCGATCACGTGATTGTTCGTGATGATCAAGCCATTTGGATCGTACACGAACGCAGTACCGACACCTTCGCCGATCACCCGGCGGTGCCCGGAAAGACCGCGCCGCTCCTGAAGCGTTTTCACGAACACGACAGCCGGGTCCGCCTTAGCCGCTAAATCCGCAAAGCTTTGCGGGGCGCGCGCCCCCGGCAAGGACGCTGGCAAGGGCGACGCCGTGGGCAACGCGGTCGGCGCGAGCGGGGTAACCGGTACCGCGCCAGAAGGCAACGACGCCGAGCCGCCGCCCGTGGGCAGACGTTTGCATCCGATCGCGACGGGCGCAGCGAGCAGCGCCGCCAGAAGAGCGCAACCTCGAGTCACTTGAGCTTTTGCGCGACTTCCACAAAACGAAGCCGGAGGTCGTAGAGCGACTGCGTTAGCACTTGCTCTTCGGCCCCCGTCAGGTTGCCGTGGGTCTTTTCCTGCAGCAGCGCCAAAAGATCGATCGTTTGGCGGGCCATCGGTAAATCCACTTCGCTCTTTCCGTCGACCGGATGTGGAGCGTCACCTAAATGCAGCAGAGCCGAGTGGCTCAACGACACGACGAAGGTCGTGAAGTCGACTGCAGGTAGGCCGTCGGATTCACCGTGGCCAGAGCTCACGCGTCAGTCCCCCCACCTTCGTCGGCGGGTTCGGGTTTCTTGGCCTCTTCCACGACCGGCGCGGGCTCGGCTTTCGCCTTATCAGCCGCAGCTTTCGCGGCAGCCTTCACCTTTACGTCGTCTTCATCCTCATCGTCCTCGTCGTCCAGATCATCGTCATCGTCTTCTTCGATGTCGTTGAGTTCGTTCTCGAGTGAACGCACGACGGGCACATGCGCGATGACGGGGCGCGGAGCCGAGCGGCTCAGGACGCGCTCAACGCGCTCGGACTCTTTGACGAGCGCCGGCTGCTTGAGCTCGACCTCGACTACTTGGTCCGCTACGTCGGCCAAGGCATCGACGTGCTTGCCGAGCTCGGCCGTGGTGAGCTCACCACGCTTGAGCATGCGCTCGCGCACGCGAATGTCGTACTTGAAAAACTCGGGAATGGGCATGAGCTCTCCGTATCAGTCTGCACCGGGATCCAAATCGGGTCCGGTAGGAAGTGTCGTGGCGTCGGCCCGTCGGCCATAGGCCTCGGGCGCCCTTTCCTAGCGCCGGGAAGGCCCTCGAAGCAAGCTCTCCGGCGTGATTAGCGGTTCGGGCTGCTCTTCTGGGGACTCTTCTTGAGCCAAGAGCCGCTGTTCGGCCGCTTCTAGCTCGGAATCCGTTGCCGGGCGAACCTCGCGCGCCTCCACCTCGAAGCGCAGGGTTTGGCCCGCCAGCGGGTGGTTGCTGTCGACCACGACGGCTTCCTCACTGACATCCAACACCTGGAGCAGCACCGGACGACCGTCCTCGTCTTCGGCCTCGTAGCAGTCGCCGGCCGCAACATCCTCCGGGAATTCCCCGCGTTCGACCTCTACCTGGGCCTCCGGGTTGCGCAGCCCGAAGGCGTGCTCTGGCTTGAGCATTACCGCGCGCTTGGAGCCCTGCGCCAGGCCCTCCAGCTTCTGCTCGAGCGCGGGAAATAACACACCGTAGCCAATCAGGCAGCACAGCTCGCTAGCCCCGGTTTCAACCAGCTCGCCTTCATCGTCATAGACTTGGTAGCCAAGGCGCGCCCACATGCCGGGGCTCAGCTGGTAACTCATGCTGTCAGGCATCTAGGCCGGGAGGTAGCACGAGTTAGGGCTCCAGGCCGCCCACAATCTTGCCGGCGATCGCGCTGGCCGCGATCACGCGTGGGCTGGCCAGGTAAACCTTGCCCGGGCCGCTCCGCCCCGGGAAATTGCGATTCACGGCGCTCACGGTGACCTGCTCCGCGGAGGTGGACGTGCCGGGCCCAGCGCGAATGCAGGCGCCACAGGAGGGGTCCAAGAGGCTCGCACCGACGCGCTCGAAAAGCTCGATGTAGCCGCGCTCCGCGGCGTAACGGCGCACGCTCTGGGAGCCGAACTGCAGGTAAAAGACCACGCCGGGGGCCACCCGCTGACCGCGCGCCAGCGCTTCGCGGATCACGCCAGCATACAGGTCCATATCGCTGGTTTTACCGCCCGTGCAAGAGCCGCCGTAGGCGATGTCGATGCGCACCGCAGAACCCACGTGCTGTTCGAGCTGTGCCAACGGAATGCCGCTGCGAGGGTCACTCGGCACGGCGATCATGATCGGTACCCGGGCTAGATCGACCTCGATGGTCAGCGCGTATTGCGCGCCTGGGTCGGCATGCACGACGCGCGCGGCCAACTCGGCGCGAGGCAGCCCGCGCGCCTGCACCAGGTAATCGAGCACCGCATCGTCGGCAGCGATGATGCCGGTGAAAGCGCCAGCCTCCACCGCCATGTTGGTCAACGTGGCGCGTTCGCCGAGGGACAAACCGAGCAAGCCGGGGCCAGTGAACTCGAGCACCTTGCCTACGGCGCCGCCACTTTTGATCGCTGGTCGGGCGAGCAAGAAGAGCATCACGTCTTTCGCGCACACGCCGTCCGCGAGCGCGCCGTTCAACACCACGCGCACGGTTTCTGGCACATCCACCCGCACGTCACGTGTGAACCAAGCATTGGCCATGTCCGTACTGCCCACTCCGAACGCGAGGCAACCGAGCACGCCCGCCATGCAGGTGTGAGAGTCAGTGCCGATGACCAGCTCACCCGGCAGCGCAAAATCCTCGATGATCTTGTGGTGGCAGATGGCTTCACTGCCCGCGGGCTGTCCGTCGCGCGATACCTCGCCAAATAGCCGCACGCGATGACGCTCCGCAAACGCGCGCTGCACCTGTACTAGCTCCTGTGCCTGGACGGCCAAGCCGAGCGCGCGGTGCTTTTCGGGCATCACACTTTCTAGGAACGTCAGGTGGTCGCGAAATAGCAGCAGGGAATCGGGATCGGCGACGCGCGCTTCTTCGCCGAAGCCGGCGCGAAACAAGGCGTCGGCCATGGGCGTCACATATTCATGACTGAAGCGCAGATCCGCGCGCGCGAACAGCGCATCCCCAGGCGCCACGGCCGCGAGTCCAAGCGCTTCGTGCTCGGCGTCACGCACGGCGTGCGCGGCCAAGATCTTCTCCGCCAAGGTCAGCGGGCGCGCGCCGCGTTCGGGCAAGCTGGGGCGCAGCTGCCCGCGCAAGCGGGCGCGGTTGTATGCAAACAAACCACCGGCCTCGACGATGGCCCGAGAAATCGGCGACAAGTGCTGAGAAAATTCCGACAGCGCGAGCGTTTCGCCCTGCTCCAGACGCTCCAGCAGGGAAAAATCCGTACTCGTGAGCAGGCCGATGTTCTGGCAGTTCTGCAGGTAAATTTTCTCGAAGCTGGGCGCGAACACCACGCGCACGCCGCAGGCGAGCTCGGCGTAAGGCGCGGTTTCTCGGGAGCTGCCGCAGCCCTTGCTCGCGCCGCTCGCGATTACCTGAAAGCCGCCACCTTTCACTGCGTCGCGCTCGACCACGCCGCCGCGCAGCCCCACCAAGCAGTAACGCGCCAGCGTTTGATCGTAATAGTAGCAAGCCCACGCGGGCGTCAGTTCGTCAGTGGAGACGTTCGCGCATAGCGGCCGCGCCGGATCGTATGCGAGCGCTTCGCCGGATAGCTGACGCTTCAGCAAACCCGCGTCTTCAGTTAGGTAAAGGACGCGCCCGGTGAGCGTGAGCGCGTCCATCAGCCGAGCTCCGCAGGCGCTGGTGCGGGAGTAAATAGCGTCACGAGCACGCCTAGCGCCAACGCGACTTCGGTTGCAGAGGCAGCGGGGACGCAGGCGTTTGCTTTTTGCACGATGAGCTTGGCCTGTACCGCGAAGCGCGCGCGCTGCTCGGCAACGATGCCGAGCAGCGCGGAGCTTCCGTGCAGCGCCGCGTCATTGCTCGTGACCAACGCACGCTGGAGCTCGACCAATGGATCTGCCTCCGCCGCGCCTACGCTTTTGCCTGACGACACGTGACGAGTGTAAGCTCGCGCCGTGCCTCGGGTCCGCTGTTTTTCGCTCTTTTTCTTGGCGCTAGCGCTGAACGCCTGCCCCAAACCGCGCACGGGCTCGCCGGAAAAAGCGCAGCCCTCTGCCGTTGCACCAAGTTCCACCGCTGCGGCGCCCAAAGTCGCCGAACCATTGCCCAACGAGCGCGTGGACATCCCCGGGGGCAGCTTCAACGTCGGCAGCCGTCCGGGCGACCCGGGTCGCAACCCCGAGCTCGAACCCCGCCAAACGTCCATCGAGCTCGGCCCGTTCCAGATCGATCGCTTGCCGTACCCGAACGACGGCAAGAGCCCGCCCCTCACCCAAGTTACCCGCGACGAAGCCAAGCGTGATTGCGCCGAGCGGGGCGAACGCCTGTGCACGGAGCTCGAGTGGGAGCGTGCCTGCAAAGGCCCGACGAGCAGTGACTACGCCACGGGCAAGATCTGGCAAGCGCGCTGCGCGAGCGAACCGCTGAGCTGCGCCTCGGGCTTCGACGTGCTCGGCTTGGGTGGGAACTTGCGGGAATGGGTGGCAAGTGAAGTGCCGGGCAAGGAAGGCGCGCGTGCGCTGTTACGCGGCGCGCCGGCGAGCGCGGCCGGCCCGGACCACCGCTGCGCAGCGCGCCACAGCGCGGAGCCGGATATGAAGGCGGAAGATCTCGGCTTCCGCTGCTGCAAGGGCGCGCCCAACGCCGCCATCGTCCCGGAGCCGAGGCTGGGCGAAACGTTCACGCGCGGCAAAATCACGACGGAGGCGCTGGAGAAGGTGTTCAAGGCTGACCCGCACACCGCGGAGCTGCGCAACTTGAAGTTTTATCGTGAGCCCGACGCCGCCAACACAGTGGTGTCACGCGGCCCGGGCGACAAAAAGGGCTTTGCGTTCACGGTCGCGCCGCTCGTGTGGCGCCCCGCCGCGGGCGCAGAATTCGTGATCGTGTCCGGAAAGTCGGGAGACAATGATGCGTTCGTCGCCGTGCTGCACGTGCTCGGTAGCGATGAGTACCGGGTAGCTGCGAGCTTCTTCATGAAGAATGAGCCCGGGCCGGTCGCCCTCGCATATAGTGATTCGATCCGCCCGCGGCTGCACTGGAGCGCGTGTTGGGGCTGCCCAGGCGAAACGGGAAAAATCCTATTTCGCCCGCCGGAAAGCGTGGTGATTTTTCAACCGTAGCGCGCCCGAACGCGACTCCCCGCTCCCGTAGCCGCAGAGCCCCCAAAACACACGAAACCGACGGTGGAATCCCAACGTCGATTTCGATTTTGTCGGGTTTAGGCCAGACCCACGTACAGGTGTTGCACGTCGTCGTCTTCGTCCAGCGCAGCCAAGAACGCTTCTACTTCGGCGCGCGGGCCAGGCTCCAGTTGCACCGGGTTCTTCGGGATCCAAACCAAGCTCGCTGCGGTCACGTGCCAGCCGCGCGCAACCAGCGCTTTGGACACGGTGTCTACGTCAGTCGCCTCGGTGATGAAGCGGAACTGTCCGTCCTCGGCGGGTTCGACCTCTTGCGCGCCGGCCTCGATGGCCGCCTCCTCTGCGTCTTCTGCCTTGGCGGGCGGCGATGCTTCGACTGCGCCACAACGGTTGAAGTCCCAGCTCACCGAGCCGCCAGCGCCGAGTTGGCCCTTCTTGAACAGCAGGCGAATGTTGGGCGCGGTGCGGTTCTTGTTATCGGTCAGGCACTCCACAATCACCGGCACCTGGTAAGGAGCAAAGCCCTCGTACACGACCGTTTCGTGCTGCGCTTGCCCATCCAGGAGACCCGCACCCTTCTTGATGGCGCGCTCCAGGGTGTCACGGGTCATGGAGGCGCGTTTGGCCTGCTCCACCGCTAAGCGCAGGCGCGCGTTGCTCACCGGGTCCGGGCCACCGGAGCGCGCCGCGACCATGATTTCCTTGGCTAACTTGGTGAACAGCCGACCCTTTGCGTCAGCGCCTTGTTCGCGGCCTTTTTGCTTCCATTGCGCACCCATGCGCCGCGTTTACACCCTCAACGTTCCACACTCAACTCGAACGCGTTACCTGACCCTTTCGGTGCCGGCACTGCGCGCACTTGGGCGCCCGCCGCCTCGGCAGCCAAGCGCGCCGCATACAAGCCGACGCCGCGGCTATAGCGCGCACCCGCCAAGCCCTTCGCGGACACCTGGCCCTCCGCGGTGAATGCTTTGTCTTGCAAATCGGGAGACACTGGAGGCCCCGCATCCTCAACCAACAAGATGACCCGCTGCCCCTCGAGCCGCAGCGAGATGCGCACCGGGATGCCGTCTTGAGCGTGCTGAATGCCGTTCTTCACCAGATTGCCCAGGGCGCGGCCCAGCATCTCGCGGCTGGTTGAAAGCTTCACGTCGGCGTCGGGCGAGGGCGCGAATTCGACACGCACGCCGTAACTTGCGGCGAGCGAGCGCGCACGCCCCAAGGTGTCAGCGACCAACTCACGCACCGTGAATGAATTCTGCTCGAAGCGCCGCTCACCCCGCAGCGCCAACGCGAGCAACTCGACGTTGTCGATGATGTGCCCGAGCGCTTCGCACGAAGCCGACACGTCTTCCAATGCTTCCTTGGCATCGGGAGTCGCGACGTCGCAGGACGACTGCAAGAAGCTCGCGTTACTGTGCAGCGCAGAGAGGGGGTTCCGCAGGTCGTGGACAATGAGACCGAGCAGCCCCCCGACCAGATCCGAGTCCAAGCGATCCGTAGCCATAGGTCACTAGCGTACGTTTTTGTTTCTCACTGCGGAACCCCCACGCGCTCGTTAGCGCGCGGCCTTCGAGGAGCGTTGCAAAAGCGCGCACCTCAGGCGCCGAGTAAGCCATTACGACGCAAAAACGCCCCTATTTGTTGAGCGATTTCGGCATGATGCTCAAGTGGGGCGAGGTGCGTTCCGGTCGCAATCACTTCCAGCTCTGCTCCCGGAATGGCTTCCGCCATCGCTTGCGACACCGCCGCTGGCGTGAAGGAATCGCGCGCGCCCGCGACCACCAGCACGGGCACACGCACCTGCGGCAAAATATCTTCAGCCGTGTGCTCACCTGCCGCGCGCAGCATGCGCAGGAACAATTCGAAGTCCACGATGGTCACGTGCCGGAAATAGGGCTCCACATCTTCCAGCCGCACCGCGCCTAAGTTCACGTCTCCGGTAAGCCGAGCCACTGCAATCGCAACGCGAGGGGGCACGCTGGACCAGATGGCGCGGGTCGCTTTCGGGTGCTTGGTCGCGAACTCGATTAGGTTCGGCAGCACCGAGGCCAGCATCTCGCTGCCTTTGAAGGTGTACGTGACGCGGCCGAAGCTGCCGCACAAGAGGACCAGCGCGGCCACGCCCTCGGGCCGACGCCGATATGCCTCGAGCGCGACTTGCGTGCCGAGCGAGTGACCTACCAGCACCACAGGCGGATCACCGAGCGCATGGCGCACGACATCCAAATCAGCCGCGAGCGCCTTTACCCCGATCTGCTCAGGATCCACCGGAGGACCGCTGCGGCCATGCCCTCGATAATGGAAATGAGCAACGTCCAGCTGCTCGCTGAGCTCTTCCCCCAAATACTTCCAGATGAAACCATCGCAGGCGAGGCCATCACAGAGGATCGCAGTCAGCCCACCAGGGCCGGCTACGCGATCGGAGGAACGTGGAGGATTGAGCCGATGCAGGTAGAGCCGAGTACCATCGGCCCCACGCGCAAAAGACTCGGAAGCCACCGACTCAGGTCGCGGCTTCTTCCTCGTCGTCACTGATGTCGTTCACGCTCGGGATCTTTTTGATCTCGAGGCGAGCCATCTTCCAAGCGCGCTGTACTACCCAGGAGAGCGAGCGATCCAAACGCGCTGCTTCGTCCTTGATTTCCTGAAGCATGGCTTCAGGGAAGTACAAGCTTTGTTTGCGCTTATCGCTGCCGGCGGTCTTGTTCGATTCGTGATCGGCCAAAAGCGTACCTCTGTGTGGGGAGGTGTCACCCGACACCAGGAAAAATCAAGTATCACCCACAGGGCCGCGAAATCAATCACGAAATGTGAGCGCCCCGGAAACAGTCTCAGATAGCGCCAGAACTCGGGCAAAGGCGGGCCTTCTCGTGTAACGCTCTCGAGCATGGTCGCTAAATCGCGCGTCTTTTCGGGCGCCCGGCGTTTGCTGTCCGTGTTCTCGTTGGTTTTTGCGGTCTTTTTTGGGGTCCTCTTGAGCCACTTGGCGCACGCCGACAGCGAGCGTGAAAGCCCGTATCGCGTCGTCGAGCAGCTCGGACGGGTCTTGGTGTGGATTGAAAACGAGTACGTCGACCCCGTCGATCGCAAGCGTCTCTTGGAAGGGGCCATCAAGGGCATGGTCGCCGAGCTCGACCCGCACTCGTCGTACATGCCGGCCGAGGACTACGCGATCTTTCAGGGCGATACCGAAGGGCATTTCGGTGGCGTCGGCGTTGAGGTGGATTTTGGCGATGAATACGTGACCGTGATCGCGCCGATCGAAAATTCACCGGCGGAGCGCGCGGGCGTGCATCCCGGGGATCGCATCTTGGCGATCGACAACGTGGGCGTGCGCGGGCGGCCTTCCGTGGAGCTCGTGCGGCAGATGCGCGGCGAACCGGGCAGTCACGTGCTGCTCACGATTCGACGCGCAGGCACGGACAAACTCTTGTACCTGACGCTCACGCGGCAAGTGATCACCGTCTCCAGCCTCACCAGCAAGCTGTTGAAGGACGGCGTCGGTTATCTGCGCATCAAGACCTTCCAAACCGGCACGCATGCGGAGTTCTTGGATCACTATGCCAAGCTGCGCCGCGAAAATGCCGGTGATTTGGCTGGAATCGTCCTGGATATGCGCAACAATCCGGGCGGCCTCGTGAACGAAGCCAGCGCAGTTGCCGACGAGTTCTTACCCGGCGGAGTCATTTACACCACGCGCCGCCGAGGCAAGATCGTCGACGAGGTGACGGCGGATAGCGGCGGCGTGGCTCGGCGCGGTCCGGTCGTTGTACTAGTGAACGAGTTCAGCGCCAGCGCCGCCGAGCTCGTCGCGGGGTCCATTCAAGACAACCACCGCGCCACTTTGGTGGGCGCAAAAACCTTTGGCAAAGGCTCCGTTCAAACCATCATCGACCTGCCTGACGGCGCCGGCTTGCGCCTCACCACGCTGCGCTACTACACGCCCAGCGGGCGCGCGATTCAGGAACAAGGCGTGACACCGGACGTGTTGATTCCGGGCGCCACGCCCGCAGAGACCTTCGGCGTGATCCGCGAAGAAAATTTGGACACGCACCTGCCCCCCGTCGAAGGTGCACCGTCCAAAGTCGTCGCCCCCTCCGTGAAGGTCCCGCTCGACGCAGGCGCGACCGCGATTCCTGCCCCAGATGCGGAGGTGGACCTGGGCGTGGCGCGCAAAGTGCCGCTGGATCCCCGCATTGGACCGGATGCGGCGCTCAGCGTGGCCTATCAAATCGTGACCGGCGTATTCACGCGCGCGGCCGCAAAAGCTAGCGCCAGCGCTGCTGCGCAAGCCTCCCCAGCAGCGAAGCCGCCCGCGCCGAACGCACCGAACGCACCGAAGCAAACATCGCCGGCAGCATCAGCGGCTGCCCCCGGCCACTGACGTCGCGCGACGACCCGCATGCTCGTCCGCGTTGCGGCCTGCGCGTGCGGGGCCCCCGGCAAGCGCGGCTCCGCCGCGCGGGGGGCCAGCCCTCAAAATCCGAAATCCGCGTTCGAGTTCAGACCTCGATTTCGCGCGTGCGCAGAAGACCGCCCCTCAAACGTGAAATCCGCGTTTGAGTTCAAACCTCGATTTTGCGCGTGCGCGGAAGGCCGCCCTTCAAATCGTGACATCCGCGTTCGAGTTCAAACCTCGATTTTCCGTGTGCGTGGGGCAGGCCCCGCGCCACGCCAATGCCACGGAGGCCGCACGGTGCGGCGAGGCCTTCACGCCGGCGGCCGCTTCCGCGAGCGCGGCGCTTTCACTTCGTGCGGGTCTTCACTTCGTTGGGCGCGCTGGTCATTGCTACGAGCAG
>JBDTYJ010000116.1:0-15183 GCA_040005755.1 Pseudomonadota bacterium | reverse complement strand
AGAGCGGGCTCGGTCGCCTGAAGCTGGCCGCGCCGGTCGGCAATTTAGCGGCAATTGGCTACAAATGACCCAATGACGCGAGCGCGTGAGCTCAGCGTCGCTTGAAGATGACGCCGGAAGCGTTCTCGTAGAAGATCTTCCAACGCTGATCGAGCCGCAGCCTGGCTACGTCCGCCTCAGACGGGGTTTGCAGGGCGGGTAACTTGTCTAGGACGATGTATTGCACGCGTTGTTCGGGCGGCGGATTGCCGTTCGAGAAGTATTGCGCAAACGATATGTCGTAGTGGGCAAGCTGCGGATTGATCAGATTGCTGGTCAAGATGGGAACGTTTTTGGGCACGCGATCAATCACCTGCCACAGTAGCTTCTCGGCGGTTCCGTACGGCGGTAGCGTGTCCACATAGCCGATAATGTCTAGGTAGTTCCGCTGATTCTCGCGACGTAGCGGGGATACTCCGTATTCGAGCTTGTAGGTCTTAGACGCGATGTTGCCGTACAGGTAATTGGAGAGCAGCGCACAGGACAGAGCGTAGGCAGCGACCGCCACGCGTCGAGAAGCGAGCGGCTGGGCTTTCTCATTCGTTGCGCTTGCAGGAGCCGCCATCCAAAAGCGCTGCAGCCCCGCCAGGGTCATCAACAACGCCGCCGGGATCAAGGGCGCGCTGTAGTTCACTCCCAGCGAGAAAAAAGTCGGATCCCAAGCAGGGGCGAGCAAAAGAACTGCCGGTACGAGGAACCAACCGGCTCGCCAGCCCCACAGCGCGAGACCGCCAACTGAAACCACGGAGATCGCGAAATACTCGAGCTTAACTTGGGCGGTGGAGAAGAACAGCGCACCCAGCGGGTTGAGCAGCAGCGCCTCTAGCAGACCAGCGCCAGAGTGAGTGCCGTCGAAGAACAGATTGAAATGGTACCAGTTCGGATGGCCGCCAAACTGCGGCATGAGATACGACGATACGAACAGCTCGAAGCACACGGACACGGCGATGACGACCGCGCCGTAGCGGAAGCGTCGGCGATCCTCCGAGGAGAACAGCCAGTACAGGCCAAGGCCGATGGCATAAATCGGCGTCTCCTCGCGACACAGCGCGGTCATGATCGCAAACGCCAGCGCGCCCTTCGCATGACCGGCCTCCATCAGGCCCACGGCGAGCATGATGAATGGGATTGCGATCACGTTGGCGTGGACGTCGTGCAGACAGAAGCCCTGCACGTTCGGGGTGAGCACGTACAACCATGCCGCCAGGACACCGCCCGAGCGGCTCTCCAACCAGCGGTGGCCAACCAAATAGGCACCGAAGGTGCCCGAGCCCATGAGCAGCACTTGCGCCCAAACGATGCTGCTCGGTTGGCGATAGAGGGCGTAAAATGGCGCAAAAAGATAGTCTGCAAGCGGGACGTGCAAGTTGAAGTAGGGGCTCGGTAGCGGCTTGCCGTCGTAAAAAAACGCGCCGACCGAGATCGTGGGAACGCCGTGCCGGAGAATACCAGCGACGGCATTGACCTCTGCGGACAGGTCCGCGACCGCGGCGTGAAACGTGATGTAGCGCCAGTACGCGATGAACCCGATCACGCTGACGAACGTCGCGTACGCGAGAGCGACGAGCACTTGGGCTTGCGGTCGGGAAAGGTCGGGAAGCCGCCGCCACGCGACTGTTTCCCGACTAGCGGCCAAGCCGACGGCTAGGCTGAAAACCACCACCAGGAGCGCCGTGAATAACGGATGCTCGAACTCGATCGCGGGCACGGTGAGCAGGGGCACGACGGCGAGGCCGGTGCAGAGCAACTCGCGGTGGAGTAGAAAACCGTTTCTACCTCGCCGCGCTTGCAGCAACGTGCGAACCCCCAACCCCAAGGACACGACGGCGCCGACTGCCACGTACGGGAACAGCGCATCACGGGCCGCTACCGAGCCCGGCGCAATCACGTCGGGGGCGAAAACGAAGTCGTATAAGAACGGCCGATACCGTAGATCCCAAATAATTGAGGCGACTGCCAGCGCAGCAAGCGCAGTCGATGCAAGCTTCTGCCAACTGCGAATAAAGGCAATTTCCCAAGGGATTGGGCTTTGAATATCGCTCATGACTCGTCCGAGAGCAGGAAGAGGTCGCCCTCTGTATCGACGAGCCACGTACTGTACAGGCTCGCGCCGATGTCTTGGGGCTGACAAGGCGCGGGCGCTTGGCCGGTGCGGTACTTGAACGGCACGGGCAGTTTGCTCCACGTCGAGCTCCGCCTACGCCAAACAGAACCGTCCTCGGCCAGTGCGACCAGACGCCCGGGCCTGGCCGCGATGCGTCGCAGTCGCTGGGGCGCCGGGATGTTCTGGCAACGGCCATCGGCATTCAGGTAGAGCGCGCCGGTTGGGTCCAACACGAAGGCTTCATCGCCGTGAACCCCGGCCACCGCGACGCTGGTGATGGCGTCGCACGACAGCGGGCGCAGCTCACCTTGCGCAAAGGCTCGCAGGTTGCCGGCCGTGATGACCAATAAGCCGTTGTCATCCGTGGCACCGATGTCCGACACCGACCAAGGCTTGGAGTCCTCGTACAATCGCCAGCTGTTGTACTCGAAGCGAGCTACTTCCCCCTCGACCGTGAGGGCGTAGGCCACGTCACTGCCGGCCGCAATCGACCTCAATGGGTGGGTCTGCGCTTGCTCAGCCCAAGGCCTCGCGTACGGGCCCGGGTAGCTCCAAAGTTGCTGGTTGCTGCCGATGCACAGCGCGCCAGCCGACCACCCTGCGACGTGGTTAACGACGCCGTTCCCATGGGCCTCGATCCAATAGGGCTCGTTCGATCTAACTCTGCAACCCGCGGTCGCGAACGAAAGCAAGCAGACACCCCGCGCCATTCTAAGGAATATGCGGGTAGACACCCCAGCGAACGGCATGCGCGCCGATAGCTCGCGCCAAGACCTGCGTCAAGCGCGCGAACGCTCGGCCGGGGCGAACGCGATTAGCCGCGCTCGCCGCAATTCTTGTCGAACCACTCGCGGTAAGCGCCGATCTTACGCGCTAGATCCACTCCGGGTTGTCCTTGTGAAACAAAGCCGTTGCAGAACGAAAAAAGCCCCGCAGCAGACCGAGTCTACAGCGGGGCTTTGAGCGCCAAGAGCGCGACTCTCAATCAGGGAACGAAAGCGATGTCGTCGATCGCGATGTCGAACGGCAGAGCCGCCGTCGCCGTGGTGTCGGCGTTGACCTGAAACTGCATGTTGATGAGCTTCGATGCGTCGAATGCTGCGACGGTGCCCCAGCCTGCCTGAGCGAACGTGGCCGCGTCCGCGAAGGTGATCGTGAACTGCTTCCACGTGGTGCCGTCTGGCGGGGGTGCCACATTCATGGCGTAGTTGTCCGAGCACATGGCGGTCGCGGGACACGCGCCGCTGTCAGACGTAGCGGGCTGCGTTGCCGGGATGGCGATGCCTGCGGTGAACGGCACGGTGCCCTTTGCCCAGAACGAGATGCCCTTGTACGCGCCGGCGTTGTACACGCAGGACTTCTTAAAATGATTGTTGAAGTCGAAACCCAGCCCGGCATAGCTCGGCACCGTCGTCGTGGCAGGCGGTAAGGAGCCAGTGGTCCCGGCCGAGAACAGCGCGCTCATCGCAGTGCCCATCGCGGCCGTTTTCATGGCTTTGCAGGCGTCCGTGAGCGGTAAGAGCGAGCAGGGGTGCCCGCCCGTGCTCGGCACGTACGTGGTGCCCGCCTTGGGCAGCTGCGTGGCGCCGGCGCTGGCGTAGGTGTACCAGTAACCCTGACGTTGACCGACGGGGAGGATGACGTTGTCCTTGTCTTCCAAGTCATCAACAGCAACGTCCGTGGCGGTGCCTGCGGCAACGCAGCACTTGGCGTCGCCGGTCGCGACCGTCAGCATTCCACAGCTCATGGCTGCGCCGCCACCCGCACCTGCGGTGCCCATGTCGCCGCCCGCGCCGGTTGCGCCGGCCGTGCCGGTCGCGCCTGCAGTGCCGGTTGCGCCTGCAGTGCCAGTCGCGCCTGCAGTGCCAGTCGCGCCTGCAGTGCCAGTCGCGCCTGCAGTGCCGGTTGCGCCTGCAGTGCCAGTCGCGCCCGCCGTGCCAGTCGCGCCCGCCGAACCGGGCGGGGGCGAGCCGGAGCTCTGCGCACTGCAAGCCGCAAACGCCACGCTCAGCGCGCCGAGGATGACCGCTCCAGCAGACAAGTTAAGTGTCTTCATCTTTATCCGAACCTTTCCCGTGGGCCGTTGCTCACCGTGACAGGCACACTTGCTAGCGCGGCGGCGCCAAGACTCTAGCTCAGTATTCCGCCGCGGCAGCTAAAAACTGGAACTAGTTTCAGATCAGCCGCCCATCCCGCTCTTGCTAGTGAGCTGGGAAGGACACTGCACGGATTTGAACTTGATTTGCGGGTTGTCCCCGCCGCCGTACCAGGTCAGGAACCAATTGCAGCCCGCGAGCAGGTCAGGCTTGTTGGCGAACACGCTGTTGCACTTCGTTTGCGTGCAACTGACGCTGCCTTTGCAATCCGTCAAGAACCCGCCATAGACCGCGCCCAGGTCAGAAGTGCCCCACTCGTTGGAGCAAGCATTGAACTGGCCCACGCCGCCGCCGGGGATCAGCAGATCGAATTGATCATCCGCGATGTCCCCGGTGTTGATCACCTGTACAAACAGGGTGTTGTAAACCAGGTTCGATGCCTTTCCCGGGCAAGAGGCTCCCTCACTGCAGCCAGCCTTGCCAGTGAACTGAAGCTCCCAGCAGCTGCCACAAGCGCGGTGCGACGCGGCGTACGCATACGAAACGTACTTGTTCGTCGAATCCTGAAACGGGGCGAAGCCGTAACACATGAAGGAGTTACCGCCGACGCACGCGCTCTGATTGCCGCCGCCGTCAGTGCTCTTGCCGTCACTGCCGCAGCTATCTTTGCCGCCACCGGTGCAGGCGGGCTTGCAGCAATCCCAATAGCGCGTGGCGAAGCCTGTGGTAGCGCCCGTGATGTCCGGCAAAGGCTGTGGGCCCGTGTTGGCGCCAGCAGTACCGGTGGCACCGGATGTGCCCGTAGCACCGGATGTGCCCGTGGCTCCGGACATGCCGCTCATTCCGCCTTTACCGGCGGCGCCGGCGCTTGACGTTGAACCGGATTGGCCTTGAGCTCCGCCAGCCGACGAACCGCCGACGCTAGCGCCCGCTGTGCCCTGCGCACCGCCGGCGCCTGCCGTGGTGGCGATCGATCCGTCGACGCCAGTGGCGCCAGCGGAGCTGCTGCCCGCCGCGCCGAGCTGGCCGGCGCCTGCCGCAGCGTTGCCCTGCCCGGCGGAAGGAACCGAGGGTTCTTCTCCGCTCGGGATGTCCCCACTGGTGCAGGACGCCAAGACACCGAAACCCACGACAGCCATCGCGCAGGCCATCGCATACCGACCGAGCCGAATATGATTCATCGCCCCTAACGGCTATCACCGCGAAGACCCTCGCGCGAGCGGATTGGCGCCGAAAACAGTTTTAAACGGCTCTTGCCAATCCGAAATGTGGAACCGGTTCTAGTTTGGCAAAAACTCTCCGCTCGACGCGTTCTCGAGCAGCCCATTCGGCGTCGCGCGCAGTTCGACCGGAAGTGACACCACAGCGTCTCCCTTTGGTTCACCTGGACGCTGCTGGCAAATGTGCGCGCGAGAAAGCGTGCTGGAACGTGAAGCGTGAGATCCGTGCGGGGAATGGGCGCTCGCGCACCCGCAGCGCAGCTCTCGGTTTGCCATGTTCCCGTCACTCACAGAATCGTTCGGCGAGCCGCGGAAGTAGGTTTTCATTTCAATTTTTCCCGCGCGCTGGAATCGACACGATTTGGGTCCGATGAGGAACTAGTTCCACGTTTGTGGCGGCCATGCCTGAGAACGTGGCGTAAACTGCCAGGGTGATTCCCTCGAACTTATGGCGTGTCCGTGGCGTGTCCGCGTTCCTATTGCCGCTCGTGCACCTCGTCGCTTGCGCCCCGAGCGAAGGGTCGCCGCCCCCGGGCGGCGGAAGCGCGAATGGCGGCGGGGTCAACGCGAGCAACGCTGCTGGCACCGGCGTATCCGCAGGGAGCAACAGCGTTGGCGGAGCCGGCGGCGCCGGCGGTGCTCACTCCGCCAATGGCGGCGCGAGCGCGGGCAGCGCGGGCATGCCCGAGCCGCGCGGGCCGACCGCGGCCACGGCGACCGCGAAGTTTCCGTTTCCGCAAAATCGGCACAGCTCGCTGTGCAGCTACCCGAACTACCGCAACAGCGACGTCACCGCAGCCTACGAACGCTGGAAGACGGACACCGTTACCTCGAACGGCGCGGGCGGGTTTCTGCGCGTACAACGCCCGCAAGACCCGAGCTTGGATCCGAACTCGACCGTATCCGAAGGCATCGGCTACGGCATGCTGATCGCGGTCTACATGAACGATCAGACCCTGTTCGACGGCCTCTGGAAGTACGAGCAGCAGTACCTGGGCAAGAACGGGCTCATGGACTGGTACATCAGCGCTGACGGTGCGACCCGCTTGGGCATGGGCGCCGCCAGTGACGGGGATGAGGACATGGCTTGGGCGCTGGTGATGGCGGACCGCCAGTGGGGCGGAAAGGGCAGCTTGAGCGATACGTATCTGAACGTCGCCAAGCACCAAATCGAGCTCGTTTACAACAACGAGATCTTCCAAGACAAACTGCTGAAGCCCGGGGATGGCTGGGGTGATTGGTCGACGGTCAATGCCTCGTATTTTGCGCCCTCGTATTACCGGGTATTTGCGACGTTGTCGGGCAACAACAAGTGGAACGACGTGATCAAAACCGCGTATGACACGCTCGGCAAAACACTCAATTCAGCCAACGGCAACAGCGAAAACGGCCTCGTGCCTGCGTGGGCCACCAGCGATGGCGTGCCGAACAGCAAGGTGTTTCTCGATCATCCCGCCCCTACCAACTATCAGTATGATTCGTGCCGCACGCCGTTTCGGATTGGCCTCGATTATTGTTTCAACGCCGAGCCGCTAGCACAAGCGTACGTGCAGAAGACGAGTCAATTCTTCGCGGGCGTCGGCGCGAAAAACATCGTCGATGGCTACAACCTGAATGGCTCACCCCTGCCAGAAAATAAGACCGGGCAATCAGCGGCGTTCGTTGGGCCCGCGACCGTCGGTGCCATGAACAGCGCGGCGAACAACGCTTTCATTCAAGGTGGCTACGAGGACATCGCAACGCTCAACTTGCTGGTTGGCGGCCACTACTACGATGAATCTTGGACCGTGCTGTCGCTATTGATGCTGACCGGTAATTTCCTGGACTATACCGCCCAGACACCGCTCGTGAAGTAAGCCCGGGGCGCGTGCGCCCAGCGAGCCGCTGGCTCTGCTGCGCGCCTCAAAACGAACGAAACGCGACCGATCGACCACAACGGCGTGACAGTGAGCGCGGCAAAGTTCACGGCGGCCGTCTTTCAAAGCGTTCCGGTTTGCACCCATGCCGCCAGAGTGACGAAGCCCGGCGAGGATTCGGAAGCGGCCGTTCACGCTGCGCGCCTGTCGTTCAGCGAGGTCGCTCAAAAATGAGGCGCGCTTCGCTTCGGGCGTGACAACGAACGGCTTAACTTCGACACTCCGGCCATGTCCCCGGCGGAAGACCGATCGGAACCGAACGCGTTTTTCGCGGCGCGTTTCGCTTCATTCAACGCCTGCGTGCCCGACGCCAAGCCGCCCACAGACACGCACGAGTTTCGCCGCATTGAAGCGTGAGGTCGACTCTGGCACGCCACTTTCGATCCTGCGGTGCTCACCCGGTCATCGCCCTGTTGCTGATCGCAGCGTCGGAGTTCGTTGCTGGAAAAGCGCACTCGCAGCAGGTGTCGGGGCTGACTCTTCATTGGGACGCACCAGCGCGCTGCCCTCAGCAGAGTGATCTGAGCGAGCGCGTCCGCAAGCTGGCCGGCTCCAGCAGCTCGAGCCAGGGCGCATTGCAAGCAGACGGAACCGTCAGCCGCGGGGAGGGTGGCGCGTTTCACTTGAGGCTGCTGCTCCGTTCGGGGGGGCTCGTGAGCGAGCGAGATCTCGAATCGCGGTCATGCGCTGATCTCACACGCGCGGCGGCCGTGGCGATCGCTTTGTTGCTGCGCCCCGAGGAACCACCGAAGGACGAAACGCCAATCGGCGAACGTGTGGGTGACGGCCCCAACGACAGTGCCGATGCCGCTTCGCCCGCCGTTGCGGACGCTGAACCCGAACGCACGCCCCCAGCGAGTGAGGTGCCGGCGCCAGGCCCCGAGCAGCCTGGGGAACCACCCCCAGAGCCACCGATCAAGAAGACGCACGGCAGCGACGTGCGCGTGCGAGCGCCGCTGGCAGCGCTGAGTATCGGGCCCCTGCCCACTCCGGATTGGGGCATGTCGGTGGCGGCTGGTGTTTCGTATGCGAGCTGGCGGCTCTGGCTGGAAGGCAGTGAGTGGCTGCGCAGGGACGTTCCTGCAACAGCCTTTCCCGGGTATGGCGCGCGGGTGAGCCACGCGACGTTGTCGCTCAGGGGCTGTCGTAGCAGCCGCTTCGGCGCGTTCGAGCTTTCGCCCTGCCTGGTGGTGGGGCTCGAGCACGTTACCGCCACGGGCACGGGCACGTACGTCACCCCGGAGGCTCAGCACATCAACTGGATAAGTGCCGGTGGGGGGCTGCAGGGGCGCGTTTACCTGACCCACTGGTTCGACCTGACTCTGTCCGTCGACGGCATAATCGAGACCTCCCGGCCGCGCCTTTCCATCGCCGGAATAGGCCTCGTGGATCAAGTTGGCCCCGCTGGATTTGCCGCGACACTCGGCCCCGAGTGGATTTTGTGACGGACAGCGGCAGGCGGCGCCACTGCCCAGGTAGGGACGCATGCATGGACGAACCACAGAGGCGCTGCCGCTCGCCGTCCTCATGAATGCTTCTCCCCCCTCGTCTCCCGCGGCTATGCCCTCCTTTCAGGTCGTCTATGAACAGCAATTCGATTTTGTCTGGACTTCCGTGCAGCGCCTGGGAGTCGACGCGGGTGCAGTGGATGACGTCGTGCAAGAGGTCTTCATCGTGATTCACTCCAGGCTTCACACGTTGCAGCATCCCGAGGCCCTGCGCAGTTGGGTCTACGGTGTCGTGCGCCGGACCGTCAGCACGTATCACCGCGCCCGGCGCGCGCGGGCCGTTGTCAGCGCCACGGCGGATGGCGTCGAGGCGGAGTCACACGGGCCAACGCCATTCGACGTCGCGCAAACGAATTCCGATATGCAATTCGTCGCCAAGCTGCTCGCCGAGCTGGATGAGCCGAGGCGTGAGCTGCTGGCGCTGGTCGATCTGCATGAAATGACCGTGCCTGAAGCGGCAGCAGCGCTGGATATGCCTCTGAACACTGCCTATTCGCGGCTACGCAAGGCGAGGATCGCCTTCGAGGCGGCGCTCGCTCGGCACGATGCCCGTGGTGAAGGAAGATGACTACGATGTTGGAGTTGAGTCCCAGGGCGCGTCAGGTGCTGCAGTCAAGTGTCAAGCGTCCCAGTCTGGCGGACCGGGAGCGAATTCAAGGCGCGCTGCAAGCGCGGCTGGGAGTGTCGATGCTTGCTGTGGGCGGAGCCCGCGCTGGCATGCCCGTTCGCGCGCGCTGGCCGTTCGTTTCGAGTGCAATCGTTGGCGTCGGGCTGATTGGCGGTGCGTTCCTCATGCCCCGCCGCGAGCCTCAGGCCGCGGCTCATGTGCGCCCGAGCGCGGTGCCTGCGGGCCCGACCGCAGCTTCCGAGGCGCCCGTGACCGAGCAGCCCGCTGTGGCGCCGGCGGCTGCTGCGGCAGAGCTTCCCGCCGCGTTGCCGCGCCCCGCTCGGGATCGGCTTGCGCAAGAGGTTGCGTTTCTCGAGCGCGCGACCAGCGCGCTGCACGCAGGGCAAGCGGCAAGCGCATTGAAGGTGTTGGATGAATACCAGCACAAGTTCCCGAATGGCCTGCTCGCGTTGGATCGTAGCGCGGCGCGCGCGCAAGCCCTTTGCTCGCTGGGTCGGCAAAGCGACGCACAAGCCGAGCTCGCGCGGCTTCCTCAGCACTCGCCCGCGGTCGCACGCGCCAAGCAAGTTTGCGATGCGAGCGCCAAAGCGGGCCGCTGAATCCGACGCGCCCTGCTCGGGCGGTCACTCGGCGGCGCGCCCACTACACGGCGTTGCAACGCGCAACGCCATGTAGCAATCAGCCTAACGGCAGGCGAGGGGAGGGCGGGCCCCGGGCTAAGTCGCGGGGCTATTCGCGGTTACGGGTGGTGAGCTACTCGGAGGACCGGCCACGGGCTTGGCTGCGGCCGCGTCCTTCAGGCGGCGCGCTGCCTGCACCATGTGCACGACCTGGTCGAGAATGACGGCAATCAGGATGACCGCCCCGACGAGGATCCAATTCCAGTTCGGATTGAGGCGCCAGATACGGCGGATGCCATCGGCGTCCGTGTATTGGATCTGGAACATGTTGATGCCGTTGTCGATGACTCGCATCATCGACGCGCCGATCACGATGCCGAACACGGTGCCTTCCCCGCCGCGCAGCGAGCAACCGCCGAGCACGGCCGCGGCGATGGCGTACAGCTCGTAAGCGACGCCGACCTGCTGCGACATTTGCCCGATGTAAGCCGCGTAGCAGATGCCCGCGATACCCGCGGTGCCCGCCGAGACCACGTACGTGAACAGCTCGACGCGATCCACGTTGATCCCGGAGTAGCGCGCCGCTTCGCGATTGCCGCCGATGGCATAGATATACCGGCCCAGGACCGTGTAGTGCAGCACGTAAGCGCCCAACGCCGCGACCGCGCCGAAAATCATCAGTGGCCAACCCAGCAGGGGTTCACGCCCGAGATGCAGGAGCCCGCCGCCCGCCAGCCCAAGCAAAGGCGAGTCGCCCATGCTGATGACGCCGCCGTCGACGATCGTCTGCGATACGCCGCGGAACAGCAACATGCCGCCCAACGTCACGATGAACGGTTGCAGCTTCAGGCGCGTGATCAAGAGGCCCTGTGCAATCCCGGCCAGCACCGCCGCGCATAGCCCAGCGGAAATGCCCACCCATAGCGGATAGCCAAGACCGCCGGTTTGCGTGGACGACAGCCGCGCGATGATCACGCCGGTCAAGCCGACGATGGATCCAATCGACAAATCGATGCCGCCCGTGATGATCACGAACGCGATGCCGATCGCGAAAATACCGAGCATGGATATTTGGCGCGTCGTATTCACGATGTTCGACGCGCTCAAGAAATCGGAGTTCGACGTCCAAAGCGCGACGCACATCACCAGTAGCGCCGCCAATATTCCCAGTTCACGCCTCATGACACTGCCTCGTTGCTATGTCCGGAACCCTTCCCGGCGCCGGTCTTCAAATTGCTTGGGCTATGGTTCAAGCCCGTCATCAAGCCGGCGATCGCGAGCTGCGTGAGCTCATGCCGATCGAGCACGCCCTTCACCCTGCGCTCGTGCATCACCACCACTCGATCGCTCATGCCGATGGTTTCTTCCAGGTCGGAGCTGACCATCAAGATAGTGATTCCCTGCGCGGCGAGCGCTGCCATATGCCGATAGATTTCGGCTTTTGCGCCGACGTCGATGCCGCGCGTCGGCTCGTCCAAGATCAACACCTTGGGCGCCATGGCGAGCCACTTCGCGAGCACCACCTTTTGCTGGTTACCGCCGGACAGGTTCACGACTGCCTGCTGGATCGAAGATGCCTTGGTGCGTAGGCGTTTGACGCCATCTTCCGCGACCTTGCGCTCCGCCTTGCGATTCAGCCAACCGAAGCGCGCGTAGTTGGACACGTTGGGCAATGAGCTATTTTCTGCGACCGTCATTGGCAGCACTAGGCCGTGGCGCTTGCGGTCTTCCGGCGCCAAGTACACGCCGGCGTCGATGGCCTCGCGCGGTACCCTCGGCTGATAGGCCTTGTCATTCAGGGTCATCTGACCCGAGAGCGCCGGGGTAACGCCGAAAATTGCTTCCATCAATTCGGTGCGGCCTGCACCGATCAGGCCTGCAAAGCCCAGAATCTCACCTTTTCGAGCGCTGAAGCTTGCGCCTTCTGGCGCGCCCGGTACCAGCAGATCACGCACTTCCAGCATGATCTCCTGCGAGGTGTGGGCGCGCTTTTCGGGGAAATATTCCGTACTGAGTTGACGGCCGACCATCATGGCTACGACTTTGTCGTGGGTCGCCTCGGCGCGTTTTAAGTCGCCGACGTAGCGGCCATCACGCAAGACCGTGATGCGATCGGCTAGATCCATCACCTCTTGCATGCGGTGCGAGATGTAGATGATGCCGATGCCGCTTTGCTGAAGCCGGCGAATGATCGCGAACAGTTGCTCCGATTCGGCGCTCGCAAGCGACGAAGTCGGCTCATCCATGATGATGATGCGCGCTTGCGTGGATAGCGCCTTGGCGATCTCCACCATCTGCATCTGCCCGGCGGTGAGCCGCGACACGAGCGTGGTGACCGGCACCGTGAGCCCAACCTGCTGAAGCAGCTCAGCCGCGCGTACGTTCATCTGGGAGCGGTCCAGCGGGCCGAGCAGCCCGCTCTTCACTCCCTCGTTACCCAAGAAGATGTTCGCCGTGATGTCCAGGTTCGGCGCCAACATCAGCTCTTGATGAATCAGCGCGATGCCGTGACTCTTCGAGGCTTTGACGTTGTCGAGCTCGACGCGCTTGCCGCCGATGCTGATGTCACCTTCATCGGGCAGCTGTACGCCGCCCAAGATTTTCATCAGCGTGCTCTTGCCGGCGCCGTTCTCGCCCATCAGCGCCAGCACTTCCCCGGCTCGAAGCGAGAGTGAGACGCCCTGTAAGGCCACCACCCCCGGAAAGCGCTTGGTGATGCCGCGCATCTCCAGCAGTGGTGGGGTTTCGTTCTCGGGGGTGGCGTTCATGACCGTACGCGAGCTGCTTTCCAGAGATGCGGCGCTAGCGCACCGATTTTTTCAGCTCGGTCAGCTCGCTCTTGAACGAGTCGACGTTGTTCTTGTCGATCACCGTCACGCCAGTGTCGATGATGCCGTTCGCGGGCAACGCCTTCTTGGTGTCGGCGTTCTTGGTCGCGAGGTCGTGCATCCACTTCGCGGAAAGGTAGCCGAACTGAAAGGGCTTCTGCACCACCGTGGCTTCGATGGTTCCGTTCTTGACGGCATCCAGGGTCGCGTCGTCCTCGTCGAACACGGCGGCTTTGATTTTGCCCTTCTTGCCCAAGCCTTGAATTGCGGCGGCAATGGCCGGCCCGTTGTAGTTCCAAAGGCCCACGACCAAACTCAGATCTTTGTGCGCGTTGATGATGTCTTCAACGTTCGAGCGGGCCTTGGCGCGATCGGTGTTGTCCTCGCGCTTGTCGACGATCTCGATCTTGTGGTCTTTGATCGCGGCCTCGATGCCGCCCAGGCGCTGCGCGGCGTTGTCAGTCGAAAGCGAGCCCACGAAAATCGCAATCTTCCCGCCGTCGGGCAAGATTTTGACGATGCGCTCGCCGAGCGCTTGCCCGGCCGAGAAGTTGTTCGTGCCGATGTACAGCAGCCGCTTCGAGGCTGGGGCATCGGAGTCGAAGGTAATGAGGTTGGTCTTGTCCGCGACCTCGTTCAAGATGCGCAGCTGATCCTTCGGTGCGATGACGCTGACCGCGATGGCGTCGTAGCCCTGGCTCGCCAAGTTCTGAAGGATTTGATTCTGGTCTTCAGGAGTGCCGTTTGGCGGCATCTTCATGTCGATCTGGACCTTGGCCTCCTTCTCGTACTTCCGCAGGCCCGCTTCGGAAATCTTCCAAAACTGGCTGGCGTTGTTGGTCACGAAGGCAAGCTTGACGATCTTGCCTGTCGCGCCGGGCGTAGTGTCGGAGGAGGCCCCCGCGGCGCCGTCCTTCTTCGTGTGGTTGCAGCCCAGGATTAGGAGCAGGGGCAGTGCTAGCAGCGACAGTCGCATTCTTCCTCTTGCGTTGTTCATGTGCGTCATTCCTGCGCGAGCCTCACGGGCCAAAGGCCGTCACAATGCTGGCTTGTACGGCGTCGTCTGCTGCGGAGGACGAATAGGCCGCGGACATGACACCTTCGAAGAAATTCCCGATCGCGCCGTTGCTGTTGTCGCCGCCGGTACCCATGCCGATGGCGCCTTCCTTCCTCATCGGATTGTAGCGTGTGCTGGGGCGCGGCCCATCGAACGGCGTCGTCAGGCCGCCCATCTGCGCATTGCCGATCTTGATGGCCCAGTGGTTCGTGCCAGGCTGGTCGCCTTTGATCATGGCGGTGACGTACGCGGACGTCACTGGCGTGTTGGTGGTGAAGGGGCTGATGTTGCCAGCCCAGAGACCGTTTTCGAGGTCCCCCATCACCCAAGGACCGCTGCCGCCGCCCTTACCCCAAATGGTGCACGTTCCGTAGTACACCGCCTCCATCGTGCCTTCGCCGTTGTCGCGGCTGTTTCGCTCCATGTTTCCGTAGTCGAAGCAGCAACCGCCGTTGTGAACGGCGCCGTCGACGATCATGTACTCGGTCTCCGCTTCATCGCCGACCGCGGTGTCACAAGCTAGGTTGTTTCGATAGCCAATCCCGGGCACCACGTGGATGCCGTAGACTTTGTGGCCGCTGAACGTGACCGGGAGCGCTTTGGCGTTGGCCTCGTTGTCGGGCGTCGTCTTGGCGCCGCCAGCGGGCGCGCTGGTCAGGTTGTTGCCTCGGCCTGATTGGTCGTAAATGATCGAGACGGTGCAGGCATCAATCCCGCAGAAGGTGTCTTGGTCAGCCGAATTAGCGAAGCCGCCCGGGGCGAGCACCGTGATGTCCTTGGTCGTACCGTCCGCTTTTTTCACCTGGTACAGCGCACCGGCGTACGAAGCGTAAAGAGCGCGAACCATGCTGTGGGCGGCTACGCAGGGGCCTCCATCCAGCGCATAGATATCGCACGGCGCTTTGATGGGCGCAGCCGCGTCGGTCGCCGGTGGTGGCGGCGCACCGGTGCACTTGATGGCGGCCACAGCGGGCGAGCCAGCCGTGCCTGTGGCACCGCTCGTACCCGGGGCACCGCTCGCACCGCTCGCGCCGGCGGCGCTTGCACCCGCGGCGCCGCCCGTGGCGGGGCTGGCCGAGGTGAGTGTGCAGCCGCCGCAGATGCCGACGGCCGCGACGAACGAGAGCTGACTCCAAACGTTTCTTGTTCTCATCGAGGGATACGCCT
>JBDTYJ010000115.1:0-15229 GCA_040005755.1 Pseudomonadota bacterium | reverse complement strand
AGTGGCTCAGAAGAGCAGCTGTTTCCAGCCCCGCAGCCCAGTGCGCAGCACGCGTGGCTCCCTGGGTACGCTGAATGAGCCGCCAGCCGAGCCTCCCCCGTTGCCGGAGCCTCCGCCATTCCCGGTGCCGCTCGAGCTACTCATGCCGCCGGTGCCCGCTGCCGCCGCGCCGCCATTCCCCGTGCCGCCATTGGCGCTGTCCCCGGGACCACCCGCACCGGCCCCGGGCGTTGCGCCACTGGCCGCGCCCGCTGGACGAGCTGTTTTCCACTGGAACCGCAGCCCAGTTCGGCCGGAGCGGCCGCGATGAGCAACAGCAGAGAGCTTGAGACGACAATGTTGCGACGCACGCCCTAGCGTGAGCCAGCAAGCCTAGGTCGTCGTGGAAAAATCACCACCCGGTGTTAGTAAAGGCACTTGACATAGTGCAAGGTGCGTGGCGCGTGGCCGTAGTATAAGCAGCGCATCATGTCGGCTCGTAAAGTTTCGATCGCAGAGGTCATGGATCGCAGCGGTGTCGCCTTTGGCACCAGCGGCGCGCGAGGCCTCGTCACGGCCATGACAGACGAGGTCTGTTACACGTACACGCGCGGGTTCTTGCAGTACCTAGAGCGTGAAGGGGACATCAAGCGTGGCGGCCGCGTCGCGGTTGCCGGGGATTTGCGATCGAGCACCCCGCGCATCATGCGCGCCGCCATGAAGGCCATCGCAGATCATGGCTGCGCTCCGATCAACGGCGGTCGCGTGCCGTCGCCCGCAGTCGCAATGTACGGCTTCGATAACGGCATCCCCTCGATCATGGTGACCGGCAGCCACATTCCGGACGACCGCAACGGCATCAAGTTCAATCGCCCGAAGAGCGAGCTGATGAAGCGGGACGAGCCAGGTATGAAAGAGCAGGTTGTGCAGCTGCCCGCCGACTTCGACGCCAAGGGGGCAATCTTGAGCACGGCCCAACGCCAAGAGCCCGCGCTCGTCACGAGTATCGAGGAACGTTATGTCAGCCGTTACTTGGAGGCCTTCGGCGAGGGCGCGCTGAACGGCGCAAAGATCGGCTTGTTCGAGCATTCGGCGGTCGGGCGCGATGTCTGTTTTCAGGTGCTGAGCGGTCTCGGCGCGCAGGTCACCCGGCTCGGGCGCTCGGACGCGTTCATTCCAGTTGATACCGAAGCCATTCGCGCCGAAGACGTTGCGTCGGCGGCGCGCTGGGGTCGCGAGCATGACTTCGACACCATCGTTTCGACGGATGGCGACAGCGATCGCCCGCTCGTCAGTGATGAGCACGGCAAATGGTTGCGCGGCGATGTCGCGGGCATCCTGACGGCGAAGTTCCTGGGCGCTACCTTCGTGGCTACCCCAGTGAGCTGCAATACGGCGTTGGAGAAGTGTGGTGCGTTCAAGCACGTGGCGCGCACTCGCATCGGCTCGCCGTACGTGATCGAAGCCATGAACGGCGCCCTCGGCGGCTCGGAAAAGGTCGTGGGCTACGAAGCCAATGGCGGCTTCCTGACCGCGACGGATTTCCGGTTTGCGGGGCGCTTGCCGGCTCTGCCCACCCGCGACGCGTTGCTCGTGCATTTGGCGGTGTTGCTCAGCGCTCGCAGTCAAGGGATCAGGATTTCCCAGCTGCTGGCGACGCTTCCGCAACGCTTCACCGCGAGCGATCGGCTGGAAGATTTTCCGACCGCATTGGCGAAGGAACGCTTGGCCGTGCTCACCCAAGGCGGCCCGGGCGGTATCGCGCAAGCGTTCCCGAATTTCGGTGTCGTAAAAGAGGTGTCCAGCGTCGACGGCCTGCGCATCACCTTCGCCTCGGAGGAGGTCGTGCACTTGCGGCCCTCGGGCAATGCGCCCGAGCTCCGCTGCTACACGGAAGCAGACAGCGAACCGCGCGCCATCAAGCTGAATGAAGAAGCACTCAGCGTGCTGCGCAGTTGGCGTTGAGAGGCCATGGTCGCGCGACGACGCGCTCAGGGGCTGGATCAGCGCCGCCTTCCCCAAAACCCGGCGCGCCCCGCTAGCTTGAGCGCGTGATCGTCGGACGGCCCTCGGGGGCCGTTTGCGTCGCCGCGATTCACGAAATATTAGGGATATTTGCGCTGTTTCTCGGGGCGATTGGCTGAGCGTTATTACGAGCGTCCGAAGTGCGCGACGAAAGCGCGGTGCGCATCGAGCGCGCTGTCCGCCGTCGTGGCCAACACTTGCGGCCGATGTCCACTATGGAAGCCGAGCACCGTGATCGTGCGATCGGCCGCCACAAAGCGCGCGCGCCAATCTTTGACCGCGATCACATAGCCGTCTCCATCGCGCCTGATGCGTCGAAAGGCCTGCGGTTCCGGCCCGAGTTTGAGCGCCGCCACGAAGCGCTCGGCAATCTCGAGCGCGAAGCGCGCGCTCAGGAATGCAAGTTGCTCCTGTGCCAGCGCTGAGAACGTGACCAGGTGATCAGGTTGCGGGTCGCTCGGCGCCTCCAGCCAACCGCTGCTCGCTTCGGGCAGGCTGTCCGTGTACGGGATGTATGGCTTTAGGTCCAGGACCGGCGTGCCATCCAGGATGTCCAAGCTGCGCACGGCAAGCGTGAGCCCCTCCACCTTCACCAGCTCCACCACGCTCATGCCAATCGGGTTCGGTCGGTAGGGTGAACGCGTCGCGAAGACGCCCCGCCGTAGCCCACTGCGCGGTGGCTGCACCTTCGGCTTCCAAGTGCTGTTCAAATGAAACCAAAACAGCACCCAAATGAAATTGAAGCTTTGGATGTCCTCCAGCGCCTGTTCGAAATTGCGCCCCGGGAAAAGTTCGATGCGGCCTTCGACCCCACGGGCCGCACTAGGCTGGCGCGGCGCGTCCACCCGCTCAATGAAGGGCGAACGGACGACGCCGATGGGTTGCAGAGTGAGCGGGTTCTCCACTGGTACGCGATCAGAGCGCTGCCAGCACTTCGGCGGCATGCCCTTCGGGCTTCACGTCTTTGTACACTCGGGCAATTCTACCGCCCTTGATGACGAACGTGGTGCGGTGGATCCCCACACTGCCGTTCTTCTTAGGGCCCCAAACGCCAAATTCATCCGCGACGCGGTGTCCGGGGTCGGACAATAGGGGAAAGTTGAGCGCGTACTTGTCGCGGAACGCTTGGTGGCTCGCCATGTCGTCGGGGCTGATGCCGAAGACATATGCTCTGGCTTCGAACTCTTGCTTCGTGTCACGGAATTCTTTGCACTCGATCGTGCACCCGGGTGTGTCGTCCTTCGGATAGAAGAACAGCACGACGGGCTTGTCTGGCAACGCGGATAGACTGATATCCGAGCCGCTATCGGTCTTCAAGGTGAAGGGCGGCGCCGGGTCGCCTTCGTTCAAAATGGGCATGGCGGGAGTCTAAGCTCGACTCGGACGGTCTTGGGAGCCCGATTGCAATGGTCCGGTCTCGGACCGGGCGTTTGGCATTTTGTCGATGGTTTTGCCGGCGGCGAGAATTTTAAGCGGCCCCTTGTCAGCGCGGATTTCGATGGACAGGTTCTGTGCGTCCCCAGCTGAAGCACGGTTAGCCGCGGGCGCCTCGGTTGCCCCGCCGGCGAATCTGCTGGGTCTCGTGGCGGCGACACTTTCAAAAGGAGGATTAGTCATGCTCGTCCGTTTCAATGATCGTAGTGCGTTCCCGTTGTTCGGTGCTTCTCGCCAGTACCCGGTTTCCACGTTGCGTCGTGAGCTCGACCGCTTGTTCGGTGACTTGGAGCGCGCGCCGTCATTCGGCGCCCCTTATGCGCCCACGTTCAATTTCGAGGACACTGGAGAGGCGCTGCAGCTTCGAGCAGAGCTTCCGGGCCTCACGGCGAAGGACATCGACATCAACGTCACTGCGAATGTGGTGACGCTAAAAGCGGGCCGAAAAGTGGACGCGCCGGAGGGCTACACGGCCCATCGCCGGGAGCGCCAGAGCTTCTCCTTTAGTCGCAGCTATGAGCTGCCGACGCGGGTGGATCCGGAAAAGGTGCAAGCTTCGCTAAGGCAAGGCGTTCTTACGCTGACGTTGCCCAAGGTCGCTGAAGTGCAGCCGAAAAAAGTGGCGGTCAGCGCGACCGCATGAGGAGGATGTTGATCATGGACAAGCAAATTCAAGAGAAAACCCGCCCCGCTCGTGAGCTGACGCCCAACGTCGACATTTTCGAGAACGAGCAGGAGTTGTTGGTCGTGGCCGATATTCCCGGCGTCGACGCACACGACATCGGCGTGCACGTGGAGCTGCCGGAGTTTCGGATCGAGGCCAAAGTGCAGGGCTCACCCGACCGACCAGCGGTCTATACGCGGACGTTCCGCGTTGACGAACGCATCGATCCGGAACGCATCAAGGCCGAATACAAAGAGGGCGTGTTGCGGGTGCACCTTGCCAAGAGCGCCGCATTCCGCCCCCGCCGCGTGGAGGTTCAAAGCTCCTGACAAGCGCTCGGGCTCCGTTCGCCGTTTAGCCGCGCTTTCGGGTCGTTTTTTGCGACCGGAAGCGCGGCTCTCCCTTCCAAAGGAGGCCCGGCCGAGGCACTCTCCCCGGTGATGGCCCTTCATTCGCTTGCCGGCAAGCCCGCCCCCACTGAGATTCTGATCGATCCCGAAAAGTTGCTCGCGGCGTACTACGCCGTGCGCCCGGATCCAGAAAACCCCGAGCAGCAGGTGGCCTTCGGCACGAGCGGGCACCGCGGCGCGCCGGAAGATGGCAGCTTCAACGAAGCGCATATCCTCGCCACGACGCAGGCAATCTGCGAGTACAGGGCGGCGCAGGGCATCACCGGTCCGCTTTACCTAGGGCGAGACACGCACTGCGCGTCGGAACCCGCGGAGCGCAGTGCGCTGGAAGTGCTGGCTGCAAACGGCGTTGAGACGATCATCCAGAGCGGTGGCGCGTTCACGGCTACCCCGGGCATCTCGCACGCCATCATTGTCCACAACCGCGGTCGCAAGTCCGGGCTGGCAGACGGCATCGTGGTCACGCCTTCGCACAACCCGCCACGTGATGGCGGTTTCAAGTACAATCCTCCACACGGCGGCCCGGCGGACACGGATGTCACCGGTTGGGTGCAGGACCGCGCGAACGCCTTGCTGCGTGAGAACAACGCCTCGGTAAAGCGCCTGAGCTATGAGGCCGCCAAGCGAGCTTCGACCACGCACGAAGTCGACTTTGCGGCAGCGTACGTGGCAGATCTCGAGCAGGTCATCGACATTGCGGCGATTCGTCAAGCGGGTCTTAAGCTGGGGGCCGATCCGCTTGGTGGGGCCAGCATCGCGTACTGGTCGCGCATCGCCGAGCACTATCAGCTCGACATCAACGTCGTGAACCCGAGCGTCGATCCGCGCTTCTCATTCATGACGGTGGATCATGACGGCAAGATCCGTATGGATTGCTCGAGCCCATACGCCATGGCCAAGCTCGTGGGCCTGAAGGACAAATACGCCATCGCTTTCGGCAATGACCCGGACGCAGATCGCCACGGCATTGTCACGCCCTCGGCGGGTCTCCTGAATCCGAATCATTACTTGGCGGTGGCAATTCGCTACCTGTTCACGCACCGGGCGAAGTGGCCTGCGACGGCGGCGGTGGGCAAAACGCTGGTCAGTAGCTCGCTCATCGACCGCGTCGTGAAATCACTTGGTCGCCCCTTGAAAGAGGTTCCCGTGGGCTTCAAGTGGTTCGTCGACGGCTTGGTGGACGGCTCGTTCGGCTTTGGCGGCGAAGAGAGCGCGGGCGCGAGCTTCTTGCGCTTGAATGGCAGCGCGTGGACGACCGATAAAGATGGCATTATCCTCAATTTGCTAGCCGCAGAAATCACCGCGGTAACCGGGAGAGATCCTGGTCAGCACTACGAAGAGCTGCGCGCTGAATTCGGCACGCCGTATTACACGCGCGTGGATCAAGCGGCGACGCCTGCGCAAAAGGCCCTGCTGAAGAAGTTGTCGCCGGCAGCGGTGAGCGCGAAGGAGCTGGCGGGTGAGGTGATTCAACACAAGCTGACGCGCGCTCCAGCCAACGACGCGGCCATTGGCGGGTTGAAAGTCGTCGCCGAAAATGGCTGGTTCGCGGCTCGGCCATCCGGCACCGAGAACGTCTACAAAATCTACGCCGAGAGCTTCAAAGGGCCCGACCACCTGGCGGAAATCCTGGATGAGGCGCGCAAAATCGTGGGCGCTGCGCTGGGGGCGTGAGCCATGGGAAAGCCCGGACCCAGAACGCCTGGTCCGGGCTTTTCAGCGAGTGGAAAACCGGCTCAGCAAAAAAAGACGCTGCTGCTGATGCCCTGCCCAAAACAATCGTCCGCGCGACACGAACGTAGCGTTTGAAGCGCGCGGAAAGCCGCTACAATTGCCCGCAGTAGCTTGCGGGCCTGTCGTGGCTCTTGGAGATTGTGATGCGCAAACTGATTCTAATGCTCAGTGTCCCGGTCGTCACGCTGGCCCCGCCGGCGAGCGCGCATTTCAACCTCACCACGCCCCCTTCCATCGCGAAGTCAACGGAGGGCGGGAAGGGCCCCGCGCCCTGTGGTCCGGACACAGCCACAACGGGGACGCCAACCGCCGTAACGGGTGGCAAGCCGTTGACGCTGAGCATCAGTGAGACGGTCGCACATCCCGGCTTTTATCGCTTCGCGCTTTCGCTCGTTTCGCCGCCGCAGTTTCCTGCGGACAACGTCGTGAAGGATCAGGCCGGCATGGTCATCCTGCCGACGGACAAGCAGGCCACGTCTTTTTCGGCTGCCTTCGAGGATCCGGCGAAATTCCCGGTACTCGCGGACCACCTGTTCGTGCACGCCGACGGCGTGGCGCAGTCCTTCCCCTCGACCAAGTATCCGGGGGAGGTGGTGATCCCGAACCTGAACTGCGAGAAGTGCACCCTGCAAGTCATCGAGTTCATGGCCAATCACCCATCCAACGGTGATTCCGCCGGCTATTTTTATCACCACTGCGCGTTGTTGAAGATCACTGCCGATCCCGCCTTGCCGATCTTCGATCCGAACGCGGCAGCTGGCGGCGGCGGGGCAGGTGGCGCCGGCGGAATGGCAGGCGGATCTGGCGTCGGCGGTGTCGCAGGGGAGTCCGCTGGAGGCGCTGGGGGCACCGGCGGCTCAGCCGGTA
This sequence comes from Pseudomonadota bacterium, assembly GCA_040005755.1. Lineage (GTDB taxonomy): Bacteria > Myxococcota_A > Polyangia > Polyangiales > Polyangiaceae > PMG-095. Next base: position 8,116 of record JBDTYJ010000115.1, on the reverse strand, counting down.
CCGCGAGCACCGGCACTGCGGGCGCCCCGGGCGCAGGCGCGCCGAGCAGCGCGGGCGCGGGCGCGGGCGGTACCGTGTCCACCGCGGGCAGTCCCGGCGCAGCGGGCTTCAGTCCGGGCGGCTCGTCTGGACTCGCGGGCTCGGCAACGGGCACGGACCCAAGTAGCGACGGCGGTTGTAGCTACGCGCCGGGCAAACAGCCGGACCCGATCAAGCGCGCGCTGGCAGTGCTCTGCGGCGTATTCGGTCTCGCGGTTTTGCGCCGTCGGGGCGCAGGGTCACACCGCGGGTAGGGGCTCGGCGTCCAAATCCCAGCGGTCGAAGTCGGCGAGCTCGTGGCTGGGCGTGAAGCGACCTGCTTTTTGTTGCAAGCGCGCGGCCGCAACGCGCGGGTCATGCGTAAAAAATAGAAACTCTTCGCGCTGAAGCAAATCTGGAAACAGCGCGGATTTTTCGTCGACCAATCGCTCTGGGTAGCGGTCGTAGCCCATCGTGATGGGCAGGTGCACCCAGGCCGTGCCCGGCACGAGGTCAGCCGCGAAAAACAGCCGCGCCTGCGCACCGCGCACGCTTGCGTGCAGCATCCCTGGGGTGTGCCCGAAGGTCGTCGTGAATGCAATGCCGGGCCCAAGCAAGCTCGACCGGTCATCGTCCGCTTCAATCAAGTGGAGCCGACCGCTGTCCCGGAGCAGACCGGGCAGCTCTGGGATGTAAGACGCGCGGTCGCGCAAGTGCGGGTGCGCGGCGCGTTCGAACGCGGTTCTCCCGACTACGAACTCGGCGCGCGGAAACAAGAGCTCCGCTTCCTTGCCCGCGCGGTATGGCGCGAGCAGGCCGCCAGCATGGTCGAAATGCAGGTGACTGAGCACGACCACATCCACATCGCGGTCGCTCAGGCCGAGCTTGGCTAACGACTCGAGCAGCACGTGCTCGCTCTCTACGACGCCGTAGCGTTCGCGCAGCTCGGGCGCGAAGAATGTTCCGATACCTGTCTCGAACAAGATGCGCCGGGCGCCGTCTTCGACGAGGAGCGCACGGCAGGCGAGGGCCACGCGGTTTACTTCATCGGGTGCGGCCCAGCGGCTCCACAGCGCGCGCGGCGCATTGCCGAACATGGCCCCGCCGTCGAGGCGTTGGCTATTGCCGTGAACGCTGCTGGCTTTCAACATCCTGACACCGCCAAATCTGCCTCATTTCGCAGCGATCTGCACGCCCAGCGGCGCGTGCATCGGGGTCTGCCAGGCTGCCCGTTCGAGAGTAGTGCTAAAACCAGGTCATGCCGGAAACGATTTTCGACAAGATCTTGCGAGGCGAGATTCCGAGCCACAAACTCTATGAAGACGAGCACGTGCTCGCGTTCCTGGACATCGCCCCGCTCAGTTTTGGCCACGCCTTGGTCATCCCGAAAGAGCGCGCCAAGACTCTCGATCTGCTCTCTGATGAGGCGGGCGCGGCCATTGGCCGCATCTTGCCGCGCTTGTGCCGCGCGCTGAAAAAGCTCACCGGCGTACAGGCGTTCAACGTGCTCGAGAACAACGAGCCCTTGGCGCATCAAGCCGTGTTCCATGTGCACTTCCACATCATCCCGAAGCCTGACGAGACGTCCGGCCTGGGGCTGCGTTGGGCCCCGCGCGAGCTTGACCACGGCCGCGCCGCCGAGCTTGCAGCGCGGGTGGTCAGAGAGCTTTCGAGCTAACGCTGAGCGCGGTAGCGGCGAATCAGCGCGTTGGTTGAGGGATCGTGAGTCAGCGCGGGCTCGCCCTTGCTTTCGAGTTCGCTACCGATGCGCTTAGCCAGCACCTTGCCGAGCTCCACGCCCCATTGATCGAATGAGTTGATTCGCCAAATCACGCCTTGCACGAAAATTTTGTGCTCGTAGAGCGCGACCAGCTTGCCGAGCATGCTCGGCGTGAGGCGATCGCAGAGTAAAGTGTTCGTGGGGCGATTGCCGGGGAAGCTCTTGTGCGCAACGAGCTCGGGCTGCACGCCTTCTTGCGCGACCTCGGCCTCGGTTTTGCCGAACGCCAACGCCTCCGTTTGCGCGAAGAAATTGGCCATTAACAGATCGTGATGGCTACCGATTGGGTTCAAGGTCTGCGAAAAGCCGATGAAATCACAAGGGATGAGCTTCGTGCCTTGGTGGATCAACTGGTAGAATGCGTGCTGCCCGTTGGTGCCGGGTTGGCCCCAAAGGATGGGCCCGGTTTCGTAGTCCACTGTTTGACCCGTGAGGGTAACGCGCTTGCCGTTGGACTCCATGTCCAACTGTTGCAGGTACGCGCTGAAGCGCGCCAGGTACTGATCGTAGGGCAGCACGGCATAGGTCTGTGCGCCGAAGAAGTCATTGTACCAAATACCGATCAGCCCGAGCAGGACCGGCAGGTTCTGCGCTAGTGGCGCGTTCTTGAAATGCTCGTCCATCTCGTGGAACCCGGACAGCATATCGTTGAAGTTCTGGCTGCCGATGGCCAGCATCAGGGACAAGCCGACCGCGGAGTCGTATGAATAGCGCCCGCCCACCCAGTCCCAGAAGCCGAACATGTTGGCCGTGTCGATGCCGAACTTAGCGACCTCGTCCGCGTTCGTGGACACGGCCACGAAGTGCTTCTTGACGGCCTCCGCGTCTTTGAGTTTCGCGAGCAGGAAATCGCGCGCCGTTCGCGCATTGCCCAGCGTTTCGAGCGTCGTGAACGTCTTGGAGCAAACGATGAACAGCGTCTCCTCCGGGTCCAAGTCATGAGTTGCTTCGGCAAAGTCCGTGGCATCCACGTTGGAGACGAAGCGGAAAGTGAGGTGACGGGCGCTGTAAAAGCGCAGTGCCTCCGTCGCCATATACGGCCCCAAATCCGAGCCGCCGATGCCGATGTTGACGATGTTCTTGATCGCCTTGCCGGTGTATCCCTTCCACGCGCCGCTGCGCACGCGCTCACAAAACTCCGCCATCTTCGTCAAGACCGCGTGCACTTCGGGCACCACGTTCTTGCCGTCGACCAGGATGCTTGCGCCCTGCGGAGCACGGAGCGCGGTGTGCAACACCGCTCGGCCCTCGGTGGTGTTGATCTTTTCTCCAGCGAACATCGCCTGGATTTTGGCGGATAGGCCCGCGCTCTCGGCCAGAGCGAAGAGGCCCTTCAGCGTATCGTCTGTGAGGCGGTTCTTCGAATAATCTAGGTAAATGCCCAGCGTTTCGGCTCGAAAGCGCTCCGCGCGCGAGGCATCTTGGGCGAATAAGTCACGCAGATGTGTGGCCTGAATCCCTTGATAGTGGGCCTGCAGGGCTTGCCACTCAGGGCTTCGCGTAAGGTCGGTAGTGTTAGCCATTTTTGCCGGGCCGGAGGCTACCACGAGGCTTCGCGTGGGGGATCAGCCTGGCCGCTTGCGCAGGCAGCGGGCCAAAAAGCCCACCCGTCGCGCTTACGCCTCCAGCCCCACCAATTCCAGATCCGCCACGAGGGGCAAATGATCCGAAGCTTGCCGGGCCAGCTGGGTACGGGGCACATGTAAACCGCGCGCTTCCAAGTCACCGCGCGCGAAGATGCCGTCCAGCGGCCGCATGGGCAACGCCGCAGGGAAGGTTTTGAGCAGAGAGCCGCAACGGCCAAACCCTGCGGGTTCCAAGTAGCGTGGGCCGAGCGAACCCCACACGTCGTTCAGATCCCCGCCGAGCACGACGGCGGTACGGCGCTGCAAATGCGCGAACGGGTGCGACGCGAGGAAACGTTCCAGTTGCGCTCCGCGTTCCGAGCCGGCGAGCCCCAAATGCATGTTCACGAGCACTAGGCTGCGCGTGTGGCCGGCGGCTTGTACGTGCGCGCGCGCTGTCAACGCGCCGCGCTTCTTCCGCTTGCCGATGGTGAGATCGACGCGGCTGATGTCGCTCAGCGGCCAACGGCTCAGGATCGCGTTCCCGTAGCCCCCCATGCGAAAACGATGCTCGGGACCAAAGGCCAGGTGCGGCATTTTCAGGGCCTCCGCGAGCGCCGAGGGCTGGTCGTGGAAATGCGAGCGCGGCATGTCCTCCGACACTTCCTGGAGCAGAGTGATGTCCGGGGCGAGACCGGTCAGGACCTCGACGATGCGGTCCAGGCGATAGCGGCGGTCTACCCCGCCAATGCCCTTGTGGATGTTCCAGCTGACGACACGAAATTGCATGCAATACTCGGATCTAGCGATGGTAGCCCTACCTGACTGTAGCGCGCTAAAGTCTACCTTGCCTGTAAGCTCGACCGAAGACGATGACTGATTCGCCGCCTGCTGATTTTCGGGGCACCACGATCGCGGGCCGCTATTTGGTGGAGCGCTTGATTGGTCAAGGTGGCATGGGGTCGGTGTGGGCCGGCCGGCACATCACACTCGAGCAACTCGTTGCGATCAAGTTCGTGCACCCGCGCTTGGCCGGTAGCGCTGAAGCGCTGAGGCGTTTCGACACGGAAGCCAAGGCCGCGGCGCGCATCAAGAGCCGACACGCAGCGGCCGTTTACGATCACGGGGTCACTGAGGCCGGGCAGCCATACATCGTGATGGAGTACCTCGAAGGGGAGTCGCTCGAGCAAGCCCTCACGCGGCGCGGCAAATTGCCACTGCATGAAGTCGCTGAGATTGTGCAGCAAGCGGCCAGGGCTCTATTTGCGGCGCACCAGGCTGGTATCGTTCATCGCGATCTGAAGCCGGACAACATTTTCCTGGCACGTGACGGCGAGGCAGGAGCGCGCGGCTATTCGGTCAAACTGGTGGATTTCGGCATCGCCAAGATGGTGCACGATGAAGCCGCCAAAGGCGCTTCCACCACTCAAGCCGGCATGGTGCTCGGCACTCCGTTGTACATGAGCCCCGAAGCGCTGACGGGCGCGCCAGTGAGTCCGGCGTCGGACGTTTGGTCCTTGGGCGCATGTGTGTTTTCGGCCCTGTGTGGCCGCGTGCCGTTCGAAGGAGACGCCATTGGGGATGTCGTGCTGAAGGTGTGCGCTGCGCCGATGCCAGTGCCCTCGCAAATTCAACCTTCTTTGCCCAAAGCATTCGACGCCTGGTTCGAGCGAGCGTGCTCGCGAAATCCCAAGACGCGCTTCACGTCGGTGGTGGAGTTATCGGACGCCTTGGTGCGGCTCGATGAGTGGGCGCGCGCGCAGCGCGAACATGTCTTGTACGAGATCCGCCCCATCGCGCCGAGCATCGTGGATGACGGCGCGTCGGAGTTACAGCCTTCTGGGCGCGGTCGCGTGCTGGCTGGATTGCTGGTCGGGGCATCGCTAACGCTCGGCACCTTGGGGCTATATGTCTTCAAGCGCACGCGCGAGGCTGACGAACAGATTCGTCAGGCCACAGCCAGTGCCGCGGCCATCGTTGAAGCCGAAAACCTGCGCAAGTTGCACGAGGCGGACAAGAATTTCTGGCCGGCTAACGCCGGCTCCGCGGCCCAAGACGCAGGTAAACTGCCCCTCGTGCGCCGCCCGATCCTAAAAAAGAAGAAGTCGGCGCCCTGAGCCAGGTGCCACTCGCCGATGTTTCTGGCAGGTGTTATAGAAACGCGCTGTCCCCGTATTAGAGGTACGCGATGATCGATGACGTTTTGAGCGAGCTGAAGCAAGCAATCGAGAAATCCAAGGAAGCCCTGCGCCGTGAGGCGGCCAAGCTTCGTACCGGTCGCGCGCATCCCTCGATGCTCGATTCGATCCGGGTCGATTACTATGGGCAGACTACGCCCCTCGGGCAGATGGCAACTGTCAGCGTGCCCGAGCCGCGGCTGCTCACCGTCAAGCCCTGGGACAAATCTCAGGTCAAGGCCGCAGAAAAGGCGCTGCGGGAGTCTGACCTGGGCCTCAACCCGCAAGTTGATGGTGATTTGATTCGCATCCCCATCCCGCCGCTTAGCGAAGAGCGCCGTAAGGACTTAGTGAAGATCGCCAAGAAGGACGGCGAAGAGTGCAAAGTGAGCGTGCGCAAGGCGCGCCATGAAGCGCTCGACATGCTGGCCGAGCTCAAAGAGGGCGGCGACGTGAGCGAAGACGAAGTGGAGCGCGCCAAGAAAAAGGTCGAGGAAATCATGTCCGAGGCCGGCCAGGCAATCGACCACATCATCCAGGTGAAGGAGAAGGAGATCCTCGCAATCTGAGGCAGCGGGGAGCTTGCGGTATCCGTTGCTCTAGCCCCCAGTCCGTCGCGGCTGCGGCTGGTTGAGTCGTGGGCGGGACTGAAACCCCTTCAATCGGAGCGGACGTGGCTTCGCTTGACAGTCTAGGGGCACCGTGAAATCGTGCAGGTTGCTCTCAGCGAGGGTCTGGCCCGCATGGCTAATCGATCAACGATTCAGGGAAGTTATCCATGCGCGCAGTAGCCGCTGGCGTCACCGACGTGGGGCTCCAGCGAGACCACAACGAGGATAGCTTTGCCATCCTCGAAGACCACACGCTGTACATCGTCGCCGACGGGATGGGCGGTCACCGCGCCGGTGATGTGGCCAGCAAGCTGGCGACCGAGGCGATTGTGGATTTCTTCCGCGCAACCGCGACCGAGGATTTCACCTGGCCTTTCCACTTCGACGCGCGCATGTCGGAGGAGGAGAACCGGCTGCTCACGGGCATTCGCATCGCGAACCGGCAGATTGTGGACCGCAGTGCTCGCTCGCGCGAGTTCCACGGCATGGGCACTACCGTGGTCGGCTGCTTATTTAGCTCGCGCAAGAAAAAGATGTACATCGGGCACGTCGGCGACAGCCGCGCGTACCGAGTTCGCGGCGGCCAGATCAAACAAATGACGCGGGATCATTCGCTAGTGAATGATTACCTCCTGGCGATGCCGGAGCTCACTGAAGAGCAGCGCAGCGAGCTGCCGAAAAACGTGATCACTCGCGCGCTCGGCATGCAAGAGCACGTCTCGGTCGATCTTCAGGCGGACGACGCGCAAGTCGGCGACTCGTACCTGCTGTGCTCGGATGGGCTAAGCGGCATGATCGACGACGATGAGATTTTGGCTCTCGTCTCGTCGTCTTCAGATCTGCCCGACGTTTGCCGGAAGCTAATCGCTCTGGCGAACGAGCACGGTGGGGAAGACAACGTCACTGCGGTCGTGGTGCGCATCGACGCCGGCGGGGAAGACGGCATCAGCTTGTCTGACACGCTACCTACCCCGGGCACGGTCGTACGTGGCGCCGAATCAATTCCGGATGTGACGGCCGATACGCCGCCCGCCGGCGTGGTCGCTCCCAAGCCTGACTCGAACCGCGGCCAATAGCCGCGGGAGTTACGCCCCCCAAAAAGAGAAACGCGAACCCCGGCAGGAGTTCGCGTTCTTGCTGCTCGCCGCGAAAGCGCGTGCCGCAGCGCAACTCAGGAACCGGCGCAGTTCCCGAACACGATGATGCTTGAAACGATTGAGCACACGTTCTGCGGCGGTTGCGCGATGGACGGGCACGAAAAGCTTGCCCAGATGGCGCCGCCCTTGACCTGATTCTTAATCACTTTGAACGTGCACGGGGTGCTGCCACTCGCGAACGTGCCAGCTAACTGGGGTGTGAATACCGATACCGCGCCCGTGCCCGTCACTCCATCTGAGGAGATCAAACCGTTGCTGATCGTGACGTTGATCGGATCATGTTCGCTTGAAGGCGCCTGGAGCGAACCGGAAAACGCATAGGAGCCGTCGCTCTGCTTATGTACCGAGCAGCTCACGACGGTGCTATTCTCGCCGTCAATCACGCTCTTACCGGGGAGGATTTCGGTGGGCGCTTGCACCGAACCATCTTTCGCCCTGAAGCCCACCTGGTAACTCCTGCCGGCACCGACGGGACACGACGTCTGCGTGACCTGCATCGGGCCCTGCAGGCCGAGGGTGACCGCGCCTTCTGCGGGCAGCGGGACCGGATCGCTACAGCCGAGTGCGGCGAGTACAGGGACCGCCAAAAACGACCATCGCGTGCAAGCATTCATCATTAGTGCATTCCTCCTCGGCAACAGCTTACTCGAACAATACTCGAACAGCTCCTCTGTAACGGGCCAGCGGCGCTCATCGACGCTTCTTTTCCCTCGGGGAAGCGTCGCGCCAAAGCGCCGAGCCGGAGCGCTCTCAGTCAGAGCGCTCCCTTCTCGACAATCCGCGGGGTGAGTGACGGGGATCGAACCCG
>JBDTYJ010000114.1:0-15237 GCA_040005755.1 Pseudomonadota bacterium | reverse complement strand
GTTGAAATTCGAAGCGAGACATGGCCTGTACGATGCCGAGCCCCGCGTGCAGCGCTCGTACGGGATCCTCCTCGTGCGCGTTCGGGTACCCAAAATAGATCAAGACGCCGTCGCCCAGGTACTGAGCGATATGCCCGTCGAACCTGGCCACAACGGTTGCGCACACGTGTTGATAAGCGCGCACCAAGTCCCGTAACTCTTCCGGATCCAGCTCCTCGGCGAGAAACGTCGAGCCCACGAGGTCGCAGAAGACCACCGTTAAGTGCCGCCGCTCTCCGAGCTTTGAAATCATTGCGGACCGCGCTGTCTCGCATAGGGCTTGACGGGCCCGGAGTTCTCAGGATTCTCGCAGAAGCCGCCGCATTTGGTCCACGGCGTTAGAAAAATCACTACGCAACGCTATCCTAGCTTCCTCCAAATAACAACGCGGCCCGAAGCGCGAGCTGACACGGCACCTCGCCGAAACAGCTCGACAACTCGCTCCTACTGGATCGGTCGAGGTGCCGCATGAGCCGAGCGCTAGGCATTAACACTTGCGATTGCCGTTTCGCGAAACCGTCGTGACACGCGGTCTCACGGCCTGTGGATCCGACGCAGTTGCTCGTCGGCTTCGCGAAACCGCTCGGCGAGGGCCCGGACGAAGCTTCCCATCCAAGAGCCGAGCCCGAGCGCGTTGGACAGGATTTCCGCGGTGACTTCGAGCAGGACGACTTCAGTCACGGCGCGCACGCTCGCGGTACGCGGCTTGCGCGAGAGCACGGCAGTTTCACCGAATACCTCCCCCGGGCCCATCTCGCGCAGCGACACTTCGACGCCCGCCTCTACGCGATATGCTTCGCAGCGCCCGCTGACGATAATGTAAGCAGTTTCGCCGAGGTCGCCCTCGGTGACGATAGCGCTGCCCGGCCCGAAGCGCCTATTCGGCAAGTGCCAGGTGCCGCGCTGAAAGCGCTCGATGTCCGCTTTTAGCTCGTTCACGGTCGCATAGCGCTCGCCCGGCTCCTGCGCCAAGGCCTTGAGCGCGATACGCGACAGCTCCGGAGGAACGATGCCTGGGCCGACCACTTCGTCGGGTGACAGGATCGCGGCCGTGCCGCCGCCCGCTAGCATCGCGCGCACTTCGTGGAGCGAGCGCGGTGGCGTGCCCGTGAGTATCTCGTACAAAGTAGCGCCCAGCGCGTAAACGTCCGTGCGCTCGTCGAGTCGCTCGTGGCGGCCAAGCAACTGTTCGGGCGCCATGTAGGAAGGTGTTCCCATCAACGACCCTGGCCGTTCCGTGGGCAATTTCCCCGGCACCCGCGTCGAGGGCTCGACCGAGTCCGGAACAGAGCCACGCGCGATCGCGAGCCCCCAGTCCATGACGTAGACTTGGCCGAACTTTCCAATCATCACGTTCGCCGGTTTCAGGTCGCGGTGAATCACGCCGCGGCTGTGCGCAAAGGAAACCGCATCGCACACCTTCAAAAGCACCTGCAAAGAGTCCGCGAGTTGACTCGGGCTCAGGCGGGACGCGCCTGCGCCCTCCAGCGCGTCCTCGAGCGTGGTGCCCTCCACCAACTTCATGCAAAGAAAGCGGGTCCCATGCGGGTCGCTGCCGAACTCATAAACGGGAACGATGAACGGATGCTCGAGCTGACCTGTAATGCGCGCCTCTTCGCTGAAGCGCAGCAGCGCCTCGTTGTCACCCGCTGCGTTCGGGCCAATTACTTTGATTGCCACCTCTCGCTCGAGGTCTTTGTCGAACGCCCGAATCACCGTACCCATTCCGCCTTCGCCTATCCAGGCGCGTGCGCTGTAGCGTTCTGTTTCGCCGAAAATGGAGGACAAATGAGCGGGCGCTCCGGTTTCCCCGAGCGTGCTAACGCGCGGCCCGGGCCCCGTACCGCTGGCGGCGGGCGCGCCTGGCGAGACAACCGTCCGATCCGCATCCGGGGCACTCACGTCCTGCTGCGTCGGATCGTCGTCGGCACCGGAAAGCATGCTGCTCGACACACCATTTGATCAGAAGGTCGTCAAGGCACGCCGTCAGCGCGTCAGCCGGCGGGATCGGCTTCGGCTCCTTGGGATTGCGAGCCCGCGCGCTTTCTCTGGGGTTTCGCAGGCGATAACCCAGCGGCGGCGTAGCCAGTTGCCTAGCGGCATGCAGGTTGACTAGACGGTTTGCATGTTGGTTCACTCTGTCTATTTCTGGTTCAAGCCGGACGCGGATCCTGCACTGGTGGCGGCATTCGAGGCAGGCTTGGCGCGCCTCGTTACCATCCCGGATGTCCTGACCGGGTATTTCGGGCGGCCCGAAACAACGCCCAAGCGGCCCGTCGTAGACGACTCATACGCTTGGGCGCTCGTCGAAGTGTTCTCGGATCTTGCGGCGCACGATCGTTATCAAGAGCACCCGATTCATCAGGAATTTCTTCGTGAATTTTCGAGTGGCTGGCAGCGGGTGCAGGTGTACGACGTCCGCGCAGCGGGCGTCTAAATCCCGGCTCGCGCGCGATAACACGCGCCCGCGCGCCTCCTGACGTCCCACAAAAGCTCAGCACAATCGCGGGCTTTGACGAGGAAGCTGGCGCGAAACGGGGCACACGGCTAAGTGTCGCCCCGCTGATCGCCCGTTTTCCGGAAGTTTGATGCAAATTCGCAAGATAAAGCGCCTCGTTGGGCCGAGCATTTGGGCCAATTATCCGCTGCTCGAGGCCCTGGTGGACCTCGGTAAATACGAGGATTTTCCGTCCAACACGCTGCCCGGCTTCAACGACAAATTGATGCGCTGGCTGCCTTCGATGATTGAGCACCGTTGTTCGATCGGCGAGCGAGGCGGCTTCTTCGAGCGCATGCGCACCGGCACCTGGCTCGGCCACGTGCTCGAGCACACCACGCTCGAGATCCAATCGCTCGCCCATTTACCCGTCGGCTACGGGCGCGCGCGCGAAACGAGCGAGCGCGGCGTATATAAAGTCGCGGTCGAGGTTTTGGATTTTCGCTTCGGTGAAGCGAGCCTGAGGGTCGCGCACGAGATGATCCTGGCAGCTGCCGAGGGCCGGGACTACGACCTGCCCGCGGCGTTGAAAGCACTGCGCAAGCAGGCGGATGACTTCTGCTACGGCCCCAGCACCCAGGCCATCGTCGACGGCGCGAAGAAGCGGAACATTCCCATGTTGCGCCTGACCGACGGCAACTTGGTACAGCTCGGTTACGGCAAAGCGCAGCGCCGCATTTGGACCGCCGAAACGGATAGTACCAGCGCGGTCGCCGAGAGCATCGCGCATGATAAGGAGCTGACTCGCCAGCTCTTGACGTCCGTGGGCGTACCAGTTCCAAAAGGGCGCTTCGTGTCCAACGCGGAAGATGCCTGGGCCGCTGCAGAAGAGATCGGCCTTCCAGTCGTGGTTAAGCCGCAGAGCGGCAATAAAGGCCGCGGCGTGTCGATTCAGCTCGAATCTCGCGAGGCCGTGCTGACGGCGTTCGCGATCGCAGAGAAAGAGTTCATCGCCTCCCGCGTCGTGGTCGAGCGCTGCATTCCGGGCCGTCAACACCGCGTGCTGGTCGTCGGCGATCAAGCCGTGGCTACGAGCGGCGGGCAGCCACAAACGCTGACCGGGGATGGTGTGCACACGATCGAAGAGCTGGTCGTCCTCGGTAACCTCGATCCGCTGCGCGGTGAAGATGCGGCGCAGCCGCTCTCGCCCTTTGTGCTCGATCCGATTGCGCTCGATTTGCTCAGGCGCCACGGCCTGGACGAAAAGTCGGTGCTTGCCGCCGGGCGCGCTGCGGTGCTGCGGCACAACGGCGATCTCACGATCGACGAGACGGATCGTCTGCATCCAGAAACAGCGGCGCAGTGTGTGCTCGCCGCGCGCACCGTCGGGCTGGATGTGGCCGGTATCGATCTGATCGCGGAAGACATTTCGCGACCGTTGGATGCTCAAGGCGGCGCCGTGATCGAGGTCAACTCCAGCCCCGGCTTGATCATGCACTTGAAGCCTCAAGTCGGGTTGCCCAGGCCGGTAGGCGACGCCATCATTGGTCAGCTCTTCGCTCCCGAACACTCCGGGCGTGTGCCCCTAGTCGCGGTGTCCGGCACCAACGGCAAAACGCTGGTCTGCGAGCTGCTCGCAGAAATACTGCGGGCTGCAGGGCGAACCGTGGCGCAAACCAGCTCCGAAGGCGGCTTGCGCGTAGGGGATCGTAAGCTCGGTACGGGTGACCGCTGCAACGCGGACAGCACGCGCCGCGCGCTAATGAATCCATACGCGGATGCTTTCGTCTTCGAGATTTCCGAACCAAACGTGATCGACGAAGGCATGCTCTTCGATCGTTGCGAGGTTGCTGTCGTGACGAACCTCGGCTCCGGCGATCACCTGGGCATGAAGTACGTCGATGACTTGACGCCCATAGCAAAGGCCGTGCGCGCGCCAGTGGATGTCGTGCTGCCGACCGGCTACGCCGTACTAAACGCGGAGGACTCCGCCGTGCTCGAGATGGCACGCCACACCAAGGGACAGATCTTCCTGTACTCGCGCTTCGCGCACTCCGAACCGGTGCGCGAGCACGTACAGGCGGGTGGTCGCGCCGTGGTGCGCGACGGTGACACGATTTTTTCTTGTCAGGGCACGCGCCGCGAACCGGTCTTGGAGCTCGGCGGCCTGCGCTGTCCGGAGTTAGGCCTGCCCGCGTTCTTGGTGGATGACTTGCTGGCTGCCGTCGCAGGTGCGGTCGCCTTGGGCTTGGGCTCCGAGCCGATTCGCGCGGGCCTTGCCGCGGCGGTGGATCAGGGCGGCATGACCGTGTTCGAGCTACCGGTGAGCCCCGCACGGCCGTCTGGAGGGCTGCTGATTGTCTCGCCGGCGCGGAATGCCTCCGCCCTCCAGGCCTGGGCCGACCACTTTCTGGAGGCATTTCCTGGCCGCAGGGTCGGGGTCGTAGTCGAGCCGGCGGCCGATTGGCGAATCGTTGATGCTGAGCCCCTGGCCGAGCTGCTAGCCCAATGTTTCTCGGAGGTTACAATCGCTTTGAATGCAGGCACGGGGGCCTTCGTCGAAAAGTTCGAGATGGCGAGCCAACGGCTGAATCACCGGCCTGCAGGCCGCCAAATGGACCTGATGGGATCGCTGGATCAATTGCTCGGGGGTCACGGCAACGCGGATCTGCTATGCGTCTGCCCCGCGAATGCCGCCGGTTTCCTGTCAGTCGTGCGCCTCCTCGAAACAAAAGGCCTGGCCCGCGGGAGAGTTGCCGGCCTCGCCTCCGTAAGACATTGCCGATGAACATCGAGTCAATTCGCGTGCTTTCCGGCCCCAGTTTGTGGGCTGATCAACCGGTTCTCGAAGCGATTGTCGCATTCGACAAGCGCGGCTTCGACGCGGCCGCGCTGGGCCGTCTGTATGCCTTTCTCCCACCTGGTCTCACGGCTGAGCTGCAGCGCGGCATCGGCGTTGCTCACTCGCCTGCGGCGTGCGCCGCACTGTTCGGCAAGCTCGTGATCGGGCTGCAAGCTGCGGCGGGTTGCGCGGTGGCATTTTCGGTCACGCGCGAGGTCAAAGCCGGGTCGGAATATCGCGTGGTGGCTGAATACGCTGAAGAGCCCACCGGCCGGCGTGCGCTGCAGCTTGCGGCGGAGCTACTCACGGCCGCCCGCGAAGAGCGCAGCGTGGACCTTCCGTCCGAGCTCAACGCGCTTCGAAAACTGAATGAAGATGCGCGCCTGGGCCCCAGCACGGGGTGCATCGTGCGCGCCGCGCAAGAGCGCAAGATCCCGGTCCGCCGCCTCACCGGTAGCTTGGTTCAATTCGGTCAAGGCGCGCGGCAACGGCGCATTTGGGCCGCGGAAACCGACCGCACCAGCGCGGTCGCCGAGTCGATCGCCCAGGACAAAGAGCTCACCAAGTCCCTGCTGGATGCGATCGGGATCCCGGTGCCGAAGGGCCTGCCCGCGTCCACGGCGGAGGCAGCCTGGGAAGCTGCACAAGAAATTGGCCTGCCAGTCGTGGTCAAGCCGCGCTGCGGCAACCAAGGACGCGGCGTTTCGGTTCGGCTCACGACGCGTGAAGCCGTGACTGCCGCGTTCGAGATCGCGTTCGCGGCGGACGGTGAGGTGATCGTCGAGCGCCACATCGAGGGTGCTGATTTCCGTCTGCTGGTGATCGGTGGTCGTTTGGTGGCTGCCGCCCGGCGCGAGCCGCCCACCGTCGTAGGTGACGGCAAACGCTCGATCGCTGAGCTCGTGGCTGAAGTGAATTTGGATCCGCGCCGCGGAGACGATCACTCGACGTCCCTCAGCAAAATCCGCCTCGACGAAATCGGCCGTGAAATCCTGGCCGAACAAGGGCTGACGGTGGACAGCGTGCCTGCCGCCGGTGACAGCATCGTGCTGCGTCGCAACGCGAACCTCAGCACCGGTGGCACCGCGGCGGATGTAACGGACATCGTTCATCCGAGTGTTGCCCGGGCTGCAATTGAAGCCGCGCAGATGGTCGGGCTCGATGTGGCGGGTGTGGATATCGTCGCCCTCGGCGTCGATCAGCCACTCGAGGTTACCCACGGCGCCATCGTGGAAGTGAACGCCGCTCCCGGCTTGCGTATGCACGTGGAGCCCTCGAGCGGCCGCGGTCGCCCGGTCGGCAAAGCGATCGTCGATTCGATGTTTGCCCCCGGCGACGACGCGCGCATCCCCGTGGTCGCCGTGACCGGTACCAACGGCAAGACCACGACTACGCGCTGCATCGCGCATTTGCTGCAACAGCGCGGTCTGCGAGTCGGTATGACGTGTACGGACGGCATCTACGTAGAAGGGCGGCGCATCGACACCGGTGATTGCGCCGGCCCGAAGAGCGCGCGCAACGTGCTCGCCCATCCGCGCGTGGACGCAGCCGTGCTCGAAACCGCCCGCGGCGGCATGCTGCGTGAAGGGCTCGGGTTCGATTGGTGTGATGTGGCCGTCGTCACCAATGTGGGTGAGGGGGATCACTTGGGCCTCGGCGGCATTCACAACGTGGCCGAGCTCGCACGCGTGAAGTCGATTCCGGTGCGTCGCGTCTCTGAACGCGGCGCAGCGGTGCTAAACGCGGATGATCCACTGGTGGTGGCCATGGCCGGGCTGTGCCGCGGCGCCGTGATCTTCTTCAGCCGCAACGCGGAAGCCCCGCGCATCGTTAGCCACCGTGCCGCCGGCGGCAAAGCCGTGACCGTCAAAGACGGTTACATCGTTATCTGCACCGGCAAAGAAGAGCGCCGCGTCGCGCACGTAGAGCAACTGCCGCTCACGCACGGCGGGCGCATCGGCTTCCAGGTGGAGAATCTGCTCGCCGCTGTTGCCGCTGGGTTCTGGCTCGGTCTGTCCGTGGATGCGCTGCGTTTCGGCGTGCAAACCTTCTCCAGCGACATCGGCACGACACCGGGGCGCTTCAACGTGCTGGTGCATCGAGATGCGACCGTGATCTTGGACTACGGGCACAACGCTTCGGCGCTGCTCGCGCTAAATGAAGCCATCTCGAAGATGCCGCATCGACGCCGCAAGGTCGTGTACACGGCCGCCGGTGACCGCCGCGACGAAGACATTCATCGCCAAGCCGAGATTATCGGCGGCTTCTTCGACGACGTGTACATCTATGAAGACCAGTGCACGCGCGGGCGTGCGGACGGTGAAATCATTCGCTTGATGCGTGAAGGCTTCGGTCGCGCAAAGCGCCCGCCGCGCCGCGTTTTGCAGAAGTCGGGCGAGCTCGCGGCCATCGCCGCCGCCATCTCTGGCCTGGAGGCGGGTGACCTACTGCTGTGTCAGGTGGATCAGGTGGAGGTCGCCTTGGAGTTCGTCAAAGGCCTGTTCCGCAAGGCCGAGGCCCGCCCGGTGGTGCCCATCGCACAGATTGCGGCTGCTGCGTTGGCGGCGCTCGGAATCATGGGCGGCGGCTGAAGTAGCCTGCGAAGCAGGCGTGGGGTTCCGGGGCGAAAGCCCCGGTGAGACAGCCTAGGGCACCGCTTCCCGCGAAGCGGAACAATCGCTTGCGATTGTTGATGGTACATCACAAGCGGTGAACTAGGAAGCTCGCGGCGCGTTCGCGCTGCTCTCGCCGCCGTCGCCAGACTGAAGCTACGCGCTCACGCGCGCTTGCGCTTCATGGTCCAGAACAAAATTGCGGGCAGGAGCAGCACTGCGGCGAGCACGGTGCAAATCTCTCCGGCGGCGGCCGCGAGCCCGAAGCTTTGCGTCGCGCCATTCATGGAGAACATGAGCGCTACGTAGCCGAGCGTGGTCGTGAGCGAGCACAGCACCACCGCGCCGCCCGTTTCTACCAAGCCTTTGGCAAGCCCCGCGTCGTCGGTCAGCTCACGGCGCTTCATGATGTTCAGCGCATAATCGGCGCCGACCCCGATGCTGATGGGCAGCGCCACGAAGTTCAAGAAGTTGAGCTTGATGCCATGCAGCGAAAGGAACGTAACCAGCCAAGAAAGACCCACCACCAACACCGAAAGCGTCAACAACCCGTGTCGGCTGCCGCGAAACGCGAAAAAAATCACGGTTAGCGTGCCGATGAAGCTGAGCAAAATCGCCTTCGGTGAATCGTCACGGATAGACTGCAAAACATCTGCGAAAATCACCGGATCACCCGAACCGTAGATGACATCCCCATTGGGCAGATGGGTCTCGCGGAAGGCGTTGGCCCAACGCTCCAAGTAGTGCGCGTCATACACGCTCTGGTGCGTGGTCGGCACGATGTACACGATGCGCCCGCGCTTGCCCTCCTGATCGATGAACGGCCGCGCGATGCCGTCGGGCAGAGCCGCCATGCTGATCGGTTGGATATTGGGTGGAATGTACTCGTTGATCTTGGCGTAATCCTTGTCAGTCACGAAGCCGCGTTTGTGACCGCGCTCCACTCGATCACGAATTTCTTCGAGCAGCTCGATTTTCTTGGTTTGATCCTTGGGTAACAGATCAAAAATAGTGACGACCTTATCGAACGGCTTGAGTTCCAGCGGTGCTTTGTCGCGCCGCTTCAGGAGCTCAGTCACCAGTGGCTCAACTTGATCCACGCGATCCACGACGATTGCGCGGCCGTCCTGGCCGGCGCGCCCGACCACGTCGTCTACGCGCCCAGCCAGCGCGCTAGCTTGCGTCTGCGTGCCTCGGGTTTTGAAGACCCTGCGCAGGTTGTACTCCATCGGATCATTGGCGAAGTACCTGACCGAGATCAGGATCGTGGCCACGCCGCTGACCAAGCCGAATACAGTGATGGCGCGCGGCACGCGCTTGGCCAGCCACACGAACGGAAAGCCGTAAAAGCCTCGGGCCCGCGAACGCCAGGTACTCTCCAAGCGAAACATCGGACTTATCCGCTCGGTGAGTACCAGCAACGCAGGCAGGAGCAGGTAAGTGACTAGCCAGCACAACGCCATGCCAAACCCGCCAATCACGCCGAAGTGCTTGAAGCCGCGGAAGTTGGTGATGGCCAAGGAGCCGTAGGCCACCATCGCGGCGGCAGCCGCGGCGAGCGTCGCGGTGCGTGTCTCGCGGTGCGCGATCAGCACCGCGCCGCCAATCGGTTCGCCGCTGCGACGCGCCTCGATGTAGCGCGCCATGTAAATAATACCGAAGTTGATGCCATTGCCAGCGATGATGCTGACCAGAAAGCCACTCGCCGTATTCAGATAACCGATGCTCAGGTACGCGGCCGCGAACGCCCACACACAGCCGGCCAAGATCGTAAACCCCATGCACACGAGCACCCGAACGCGCAGAAAGAACAAGAACACGACCGCCATGATCATGCCCACGCCCCAGGCACCCACCGCCGTCAGGTCGTGAGTGATCGCCTGATGCTGCTCGGCTGCGGTGACCAAATTGCCCGTGTAACCGACCGTGAACGCCGGATCCCACTGCTTGGGCTGAATCTTGTCTACGAGCGCCTGGATCTGTGAGCGCAGCTCGAACGCTCGTGGGTCCATACTGCCGAGTGGGGTGCGCACCAAAATCACACCCAGCATATCGCCTTCTGACTTGCCGATGTAGTAACCGTCCGTGCCCGGTTGCTGCTTCTGCGCTTCTTCGATCTTCTTCTTGAATTTGTCCTCGAGAGCTTGCGCGTTCAGGGGCGGCGGCGCGTCGGCATCCGCGTTGGCACTGCCTTTGGGTTCCGAGTCGTCCAGACCCAGATCCATGCCGCCCTTCTTTTGGACCTCGTAGTCGTAGCGATCCACGACGTCGTCGTGCATCTTCTGTATGTCGCTGAGCTCGGCATACAGGTGTTTGTTGTTGCGGAAGAACTCCTGCACATCGCGCGTGCCGTCCTCCACGGACGTCACAAGCTTCGGGTCCAGCTTGCGGATCTCCGGAGACAGCGCATCGATGAAGCGCTTGAGTGTGTCCACGCTCTCGCTGTGCGCGACCACGCTCAACGTCGAGCTCGAAGTCAGGCGCTCAGAAATGTGACGCATCTCGATCACGCTGCGCTTGTCATCCGGCAAGAGCTCGGAGAACGCGGTGCGGAGGCTCAGACGCGAGGCCAGGTAGCCCGTGGGTAGCAACGTGAGCAGCACGAGCAGCACCACGAGCAGGGGACGTCGATTCTGAATCTCGCCAAGTCGAACGAGCAGGCCCTCGAGCCGCGATGGTCGCATTGGGCGCGACCGTATCACAGGTTCTCGCCGCTACTGTCGCCCCTTAACTACATGAAACCAATGCGAAAAACGCTGGCTGCGGCTGCTGCCAGCGCGGCCCTGGGCTGAGCCGCACTGCCTGCCTTTAGTGCCCCGCCTCGACCTTGACGTTCTTATCGGCTTTGCCGAGGAGCAGGACCAGCGGCAGAAAGACCACGATCAAGAGCCCGGTGGCGAAGAACGTGTCGTTGAACGACATCACCAACGCTTCCCGGTTCACGATGCCATTCAGCGCCGCGAGCGCTTGGTGTTGCGCGTCGAAGAGCGCGGCGCCTTTGGCCGCGAATGCACCGGTCAACAGATGCAAGCGATCTTGGACGCCCACGTTGCCGAGCGGCATCTGCTCGACCAGCACCGCGCGGTGAAAAGCTTGGCGCTGCGTGAGCAGCAAGGTTAGGAGCGCGACGCCGATGCTGCCGCCGAGCTGGCGGGTCAAGTTGAAGAACCCGGAAGCGGCCGAGATGTCCTTCTTCGGTATCGGGCCCAGCGTGGCCATGTTCAACGGCAAGAACATGGCCACGGTGCCGACGGAGCGAATGATCAGCGGCCAGAAGAAATCATCAGCGCCGGTTTGCGAGGTGAGGTGGCTCAACTGATACACGGCAAACACCAAAATGATCGCGCCGACAACCAAACCCAGCCGCGAGTCGACCTTACGAATGATCTGACCGGCGCCGATCATGGTCACGGCCGAGGCGAGCGCGCTGGGTAAGAGCAGCAGGCCCGTTTCCTGCGAGGTGTAACCCATGAGCGACTGAGCAAAGATGGGCACGGCGAACAGGGCGCCATACAGGGCCATGCCGACGATTACCGAGAGAATGCTGCCGGCCCACAACGATCGGTAGCGCAGCACGCGCAGGTCCACGACGGGGTTCTTGCTCTTCAGCTCACGATGCACGAAGGCCGCGAGCGACACGATAGTGCTGACGAAGAGTGCGCAGATCAGACGCGAGTCGAACCAATCTTCGGAGTTGCCCTCTTCGAGTAGCGTTTGCAGGCTGCCGAGGCCGCAGGCCAACATGAAGATGGCAATCCAGTCGATCTGCCCGGTGGTCTTGTCGGCGGTGTCGGGCTTTAGGCTCGCCTGGCACATGATCACCGCTAGAATACCGAGCGGCACGTTCACGAAAAAGATCCAGCGCCAGCCAATGTTGGTCACCAGGTAACCGCCGAGGGTCGGACCAATCGCTGGCCCTGCGATCACAATCGCGCCGAAAAACGCCTGCGCCACGCCCTGCTCTTCCGTGGGGAAGGTCTCGAACAAGATGGCCTGGGCTTTGGCCAGCAAGCCGCCGCCCATCAAGCCCTGCAGCACGCGTGCAATGATCAAGAGCGGCAGCGTGGTCGCCATACCGCACATCACTGAGGCCAAGGTGAAGCCAATCAGCGAGAAGATGAAGTAGCGCTTTTTGCCGAAACGATCCCCGAGCCAGGCGGTGAGCGGTAACACGATCACGTTCGCGACCGCGTACCCGGACACGACCCAGCTCACTTCACTCAGCGTCGCGCCGAGCGTGTTTTGCATGTCCGTCAACGCGACGTTGACGATACTGGTGTCGACAACCTCGAGCAAAGCGCCCAGGGCAACCGCGATGGCGATTGCCCATTTGCCGCCAGCGGCAGCGGCGCGGGGCTTCGCGGGCAGCGGAACGGCCGATTGCGTCACGGCGACCTGCCTATTTGCGGGTGTCGACGGTGAGGTCGACGCTCATGCCAGGGCGCAGGGTGATGCCAGGTGGCAGCGCGTGCAAGCGCACGCGCACGGGCAGGCGCTGCACGATCTTGGTGAAGTTACCGGTCGCGTTGTCTGGAGGCAGCAGCGTGAATTTGGCGCCAGTAGCGGCGGAGAAGCTCTCGACTTCACCCTCGATGGACGTTCCCGAAAAGGCATCCACCTCTACGCTTGCCGCTTGTCCAACCCGCATCTTGGCGACTTGCGTCTCTTTGAAATTGCCCGTGACCCACAGACTGTTCGGCACGAGCTGCACGATGCTCTGACCTGGTGACAGCATTTGGCCGACGTTGATGCTTTTCTTCGAGACCAGACCGTCGTTCGGCGCGAAAATCTTGGTGTACGACAAGTCTAGCGCGGCCAAATCACGGGCCGCCTTGGCCGTATCCACCTGAGCGTGCGCCGCCTTGGCGCGGGCCTCTGCAAGCTTGATTTGCGTGTCGACGTCGTTCGAAATTTTGGCTTTGGCGCGCGCCTCGACCACGCGGCTCTGTGCCTGTGCGGCCGAGCTCTTGATCGAAGTCAATCGCGCTTTGGCGACGTCTACCGCGGATTGTGCAACGTGCAGCTGAGTGTCGGCGCGGTCGAACTCGGCCTTCGAGATGGCGCCGTTGCCGAGTAGGGTCTGCGCACGGTCGTGGTCCAATTGGGCTTGCGCAAGGGAGGTTTGCGCTGACTGCAGTTGCGCCGCCGCCTCTTTGATTTGATCGCTGGTGGAAGCGGCGCCCACGGCAGCCGTTACGAGCGAGGCATCCGCCACTGACTTATCGCCCACCGCGTTGGTTTCCGCGACAAGCGCCGTGGCATCCGCGGCGTCCGCCTGGGCTTGGGCGGCAAACACGTTCGCCTCTGCTTCGGCAAGGCGCGCTTGCGCGGGCGCGGGGTCAAGCTCGGCTAGCAGGTCACCCGCTTTGACGCGCTGGTTTTCGGTGAATGCGATTTTCGTCACGACGCCCCCGACACGCGCGGGCACGGCCACGACGTCGCCGTCGATTTGCGCGTTGTCCGTGCTTTCGAGCCCGTGGTGCGTGAGGTACCAGACCCCGCCCGCGACGATCAGCAAAGCGGCCACGATGCCGAGGATCATGCCCTTCTTACTGCGTGGTTCAGCGGTGTCTCGTGCCGGTGCCGGTGTCTCGATGTCTGCGGTCGCGGTCGCCATGGAAGCCTTCGCCATTTTGAGAATTTGGAAGTGCGAGGTATAGAGCCTCGCTCGCATTTAGCAACGGACAGTTGCCATTGTAGTTTAAGCCCAGCGCTAAATTGCTGAATATATTAAGCAATTTTATCCTGCGGTGTCATTGGAGAGCCTCCACCGTGGTGCGAGCGGAGCGCCGCCATCATAGAGCACTAGCCAGCGCGCCGGGGACGGCACTCGCGACGCTTTACACTATTTCAGAAAGTGTAATGGCGCCCTGGCCGCCCGCCGGGATGCCTTTCACGCGGCGCTTGCGCACGCCTCAGCCTGAAGCAGGAGGTGCGCCGAACAGCTTGTCTTCATGCAGCAACGCCCATTCACGCATCGCCCTGAGGTGAGGGAACAGGCCGCGGCCGAGGTCGGTGAGCGCGTACTCGACACGCGGCGGAGTGGTGGAGAGCACGACGCGATCCACGAAGTGCGCGCGTTCCAGCTCGCGTAGTGTTTGGGCAAGCATACGCTGGGACACGGCCGGAATTTCACGCTTCAACTCACTAAAGCGGCGGCGCTCGGTGCGCAGTGCCGTGAGCACGGTCAGCGTCCACTTTTCGCCGAGGAGCGAAAACAAACTGCGCATCAACGTGGCGCCGGTGGCGGACGCTGGAGCGGGGGTATCGATTTCCGTTTCGAGGCTGTGCGCGGTCATCGTTACTTTCTGGCTCGAGTCAACGCTGGAACCTGAAGCCCCAAGGGGCAACCCGAAAGCCCCTGGTGAGCGATTTGTCTCCATCACCCCACCCCACCACTCAGAAATCACGCCGCCCTGTGCTCGTCGCGCGACCTCAGCCGTCGGGTAATACAGCTGACAAATTAGCCACAATGGCCAAGCCTTTCAGTAACAGATCAGTAACCAAAATCAGCGCCTTAGTGCGCAAATTGGTTCAAGGAGTCAGGTAGGAACCTTGACACCTCCACCTAGCGCCCTAGTTACAGAGCTGTTGAGTACTCAGGCCGTTTTCGAACGCAAGTAGCACTCGAAACCGGTTCGTTTTCTCCCAGCTTTTCCGGTACGCCTCGGCTTTTTCAGGAGAGTTTCGCGTGACACAGACCTTACGTTGCGCCCTTGTCGGTTACGGCTTCATCGCAGGAAAGGGGCATGCGCCCGTTTACGCCGAGCGCTCGGTGTCAGCGAAGGATTTCGAAATCGTCGCGATTGTGGATTCGAATGAGGCGCGCCGCGCCGCCGCCGCGCGGGATTTCCCCGAAGCACGTATCTACTCGGACCATACCGAGATGCTCCAGGCTGAAGCCGGCCGCATCGACTTCGTAGACATCACGACGCCACCGTACGCGCACGCGGCCATCGCGCACGCTGCGTTGGATCGCGGGTTGCATGTGCTGTGTGAAAAGCCAATCGCGGTTTCTTCCGAAGAAGCCGTGGCGCTCGCCGAGCACGCGCGGGTCGCCAAGCGCGTGTTTTTCCCGTGCCACAACTACAAACATGCCCCGGTCATCAAGACCGTCCGCTCGCTCCTTGAAAGCGGCAGCATCGGTCGCGTTCACCTGGTAACTCTGCAAACGTTTCGTACCACGCACGCGCGCGGCGTTTCGGAGTGGAAGCCGAACTGGCGGCGTGAGCGCCGCTACTCCGGCGGCGGAATCGCGATGGATCACGGCAGCCACACGCTGTACCTGGCGTTCGAGTGGCTGGGCT